>BNXY01000001.1 GCA_025999935.1 Bacteroidia bacterium
CATCTTTGAGGTAAACGGACGCTATGACGGCTCTTCCCGTTTCCCTGCCGGCGACCGTTACGGGTTTTTCCCATCGGCATCTTTAGCATGGTCTGTGGTTAATGAACATTTCTTTGAAACTCCGGCGGATAAACTCAAGATCACGAACCTGAAGTTCAGAGGTTCTTACGGTTCATTGGGAAATCAGTCATTATCAGACTATTATCCTGCTATTCCCTATATGTCGGGAAGTAAAATGGGTTATATTCTGGACGGAGCGCAGAATCTTATGATGGGACAACCCGGTGTTGTTTCGCCGACCCTGAGTTGGGAAAAAGTACGGACGGCAAACTTCGGTGTCGATCTCGGACTGTTCAATAAGTTCAACCTCAATTATGACATTTACACCCGTTATACGGACGATATGCTGACATTGAGCAAGGAATTGCCGTCCGTTTTCGGAGCTACTCCTCCCAGAACCAATGCTGCTGACCTGAAAACGAAGGGTTGGGAGTTGACATTGGGTTATCGGGACAGGTTCATCGTCAATGAATCGCCGCTGAACTGGTCGGTCAGTTTTATGATTTCCGACAGCCGCTCCAAGATTACCAAATACGATAACCCGACAAACAATTTTGGAAAAAACGGAAATTCTTATTATGAAGGGAAGGATATCGGTGAAATCTGGGGATTCACAACTGATGGTTATTTCAAAACACAGGCTGAAGTGGATGCCTTAAACCAACGGGATATTGGAACGGATGATGTGGGCTATGTATTCCAAGTTGGAGACATCAAAATGAAGGACTTGGACGAAGATAATAAAATCACATTTGGCGACAACACGCTGGCAAACCCCGGTGATAGAAAAGTGATCGGAAATACATCCGTCCGTTATCCGTACAGTTTTGAACTCGCCGCAGACTATAAAGGCTTTGATGTACGCGCATTCTTTCAAGGTGTTGGTAAACGGGACTGGTATCCCGGCGCTGCCAGTATTTACTTCTGGGGCGTTTATGCACAACCATGGACGAACGTAACGAAGAAAAACATGGATCATTGGACACCGGAAAATCCCAATGCCTACTTCCCCAGGGTAAAAGCTTATGCAGCCGAAGACGACAATATGGAACTGGCTGCCGCACAGACCAAATATTTACAGGATGCTTCTTATTTGAGAATGAAAAACCTGACCATCGGTTATTCCATCCCCAAAAACATTTTGAGCAAACTGAATATTTCTTATTTGCGCTTTTATTTCAGTGCGGAAAACGTCTTTACTATAAGCCATTTGGATAAAGGTATTGACCTCGACCCTGAAATCATTGATAGATACAACGGATTTAACAGTGGAACATATCCTATGCAGCGAACCTATTCTATCGGTGCAAATTTGACGTTCTGATATATAAGTAATAAATGTATAATATGAATATTTATAATATGAAAAATAATATACCGGGAATTATAGTGTCAATATTTGCATTGACATTCGTCTCCTGTGAAGATTTCTTGGACAGGGTTCCTAAAACAGAGATTACGGCTAAAGATTATTTCAAATCGGCATCCGATTTGGAGACATACAGTAATGGTTTCTACCAATCATTTATGTCGGCGCCTTATGACGATGTAGGTTCCGACAACGTATCCATCAGCACCAATGCCAGCACCATATACACAATGGTAAACAGTGATGGGGTTTCGTCAAGTAATATTGGCGGTTGGAATACGGACGATTGGGCCGGATTGCGCAGAATTAATTATATGCTGAATAATATCCATCCCGAACAGATGAATATTTCCGAAGCAGACCTGAATCATTATACAGGTATTGCTAAATTTTTCAGAGGAAATTATTACTATGGGAAGGTAAAAAACTATTCGGCTGTTCCTTTCTACAATACGGCGATGGATGCGACCAGCGAAGAGCTTTACAAGGCATCCGACCCAAGAACCCTTATTGTCGATTCGGTTATCAGTGACTTGGAATTTGCGGCAAACAATATCAAGACAACGATCGGGCAGCGCACTCGCCTTAACCAATATGCGGCGTTGACACTGTTGGCGAGAACCTGTTTGCATGAAGCGACTTTCCGTAAGTACCACACTGAACTGGGACTAACCGGCTCTGCCGATACGTACTTTGAAAAAGCTATCGCGGCTTGCGAAAAGATTATCGCATCGAAACAATTTGAAATCGTCGGTTCAAGCAGCTTGGATTATCGGGCGTTGTTTACCTCATCCAAGTTGAGGGATAACAAAGAAATTATCATGTTTATGGAATATGATCAGGCACTGGGACGGGGAAATAATACGCATACCGTCTTGGGTGAATATTGGGGACTGACCCGCTCGCTGATGGAGGCTTACCAGATGGCTGACGGAAGCAATTTCAACCAGAGCAATCCGGATGGTTCATTAAAATCGTATGTGGATTTATTTAAAGATAGAGACCCGCGTTTTGCCGAAACATTTGCTTATCCCGGATTTAATATTTCTCCGGAGATTACGAATAATACGCCATACAAGCCTAAAATTACCTACGGGGGGCTTATTCAGCTTAAATTCTTTCCCAGAGAAACCGCGCAACGCAGGGGCTGGAATATGAATTACACCTCTTTGCCCATATTCAGATACGCAGAGGTCTTGCTGATCTATGCAGAAGCCAAAGCTGAAAAAGGCACACTCACGCAGGGGGATTTGGATAAATCCGTGAACCTGATAAGAGCGCGTGTCGGAATGCCTAAAATCAACCTGTCGGCTAATGTATTGGAAGACATCCGCAGAGAAAGACGCGTTGAACTTGCCTGTGAAGGTTTCCGCTTAGACGACATCAAACGTTGGAAAAAAGGCGAACTGTTAGGACAAAAGCCGCAAGGTATCTATATAGATAAATTCGGGGCATTTGATGTAACGGGCGACAATATTCCGGATATTGCGATACTGCCGAGTCGAAATGACGAGTCTTCAATCGCAGGTTTGCCGGATAATGTTAAAACCGCGCTTGTCAAAGAATACTTGGTAGATGCAAACGGAAAAGAAACAAGTATCTATCTGGGCAACGCCGATGGTAAATCGGGATATATTGAGTTTGCTACAAGCAGAAACAGGAAATGGGAAGATAGGTTCTATTACATTCCCATTCCAAAACGGCAGTTGCAGTTGAATCCTAACCTGATACAATCGCCGGGCTGGGAAAACAATTAATTAATCTGTTGACAGATCAGTGAAATGACAGCGGTCGGAGAGACGTATCACAACGTTCTCCGACCGTTTCTTCCCCCTCCTTTCCCCTTTTGCAGCCCATGTCGACCGAGCGCAGCGAGTGGAGACATCTCCTGATAATCGTTAAACACTAATTGGGAAATTTGTTGTGCAGCCGGATTGAAAACTTTTGATAGCTTTTTTCGATTACTTTTATTACCTTTGTCTTTGCAAAGGCAAAAGCAAATCAAACAACCGTATGCAAAAAACAATTTTCAAATTGGCACATTTTCACATTTTCAAATTATTTTAGGTATGAAGATTATTTGTATTGGAATGAATTATGCAGCTCACAATAAAGAATTGCAAAATTCGTTAGTATTGGAAGAACCGGTTATTTTCATGAAACCGGATACGGCATTATTGAAAAACGGGAAACCTTTTTATATTCCTGATTTTTCGGAAGATATGCAGTATGAAACGGAAATTGTGGTAAAGATCGACCGCCTGGGAAAAAGCATTGCCCGGCGGTTTGCGCCTCGATATTACAATGAGATAACGGTTGGTATTGACATGACGGCAAGGGATTTACAACGAAAATTCAAAAAAAACGGTTTGCCTTGGGAATTGTGTAAGTCGTTTGATGGTTCGGCGGTAATCGGAGATTTTATCTCTTTGGAAGAAAATGAATTAAACATCAATCAGATTCCTTTTCGGTTGGATATTGATGGGAAAACGGTTCAAGCAGGCAATACGGCGGATATGCTTTTTAAAATAGATGAAATTATAGAATATGTCAGCCGGTTTATTACTTTGAAAATGGGCGATTTGATTTTTACGGGAACGCCTGCCGGAGTTGGAAATATAAACATTGACAATCATTTGCAGGGCTATATCGGCGATAAAAAACTGCTTGATTTTCAGATAAAATAACATTATGAAGCATTTTTATTTATTGCTTACATTCATGTTGGCAATGACTCCGTTTCAAGGCGTCAAAGCGTTCAACGACGGGAGCCGTTATGCGGAAAAATCCCGCTTGGCTTCCGGTAAATGGATTCAGTTGAAAGTGACGGATAATGCGGTGTATAAACTAACTTACGATGAGATCAAGAAAAGCGGGATCAGCGACCCCGCCAAAGTAAAAATTTATGGCTATGGCGGATGGATATTGGATGAAGACTTTACCAAACCTTATATTGACGACCTTCCCGAAGTTTCCGTATATATGAATAAAGGAAGCGATGGCGTTTTTAATTCGGGCGACTACCTGCTTTTTTACGGACGAGGAACCCGGAAATGGACTTACGATAAAATCAGAGATGTATATGAGCATGAAAATAATCCCTATTCAACTTATGGTTCTTATTTTTTGACGGAAAGTGAAACAGGCCCCCAAGAAATGGAAGTAATCTCGCCTGTTTCCGGTCTTTTTTCAGGAATTGCACTGCGAACTTTTGATGATTATGCGGTGCATGAAAGAGACTCTCTGTCAATTACCAATTCAGGTCGGGAATTGTTTGGCGAAAGTTTCGTTAATAAACCGGCCAATCAACTTTTCACATTCAATGTTCCGGGCATAACATCCGATCCGGGAAAAGTCCGCCTGTCTTTTGCCGCAGCTCCCAAATCAACGACGCCGGTCAGTTTATCTATTGATGGTCAGCAATTGCTGAATCTGAGCTTGTATCCTGCCTCCGATTATTACCAAAAAGCCAATCTCGCGGATCGTTGGGGAGCTTGGAACGGAGAAAAGGCTGAAAAAGTAGCTGTGACTGTTTCCTACAATTCTTCGGGACAATCGGTTGCGTTCTTGAATTTGATTGCCTTGAATATGAAACGCAACCTGCAATTTTATAATGAAGCTTATACTTTTTTCAGAGATAAGGAAAGTCTTCGGAACCCGGTTAAATATTTTATACAAAATGCAAATTCCAACTGTCAGGTTTGGGACGTAACCGACAATTTTGATACCCGTGCCGTGCAGACGGAACTGGGAGGAAGCGAATTGACTTTTGAAACACGGGCCGATGGAATTCTTCACGAATATGTTTTGGTTGATTTAACCAAATCTTTTCCTTCGCCTCAGGTAATAGCCGAACCGGTAAATAATCAAAATTTGCATGGATTGGAACAAACCGAAATGGTAATTCTGGCGCCTACCGTTTTTTTGCCTCAGGCCAAAACTTTGGCTGAAAAACACCGCAGCCATTCCGGTTTGAAAGTGACGGTTGTGGATGATAAATGGGTATTCAACGAATTTTCTTCCGGAACGCCGGATGCCACCGCCTATCGCCGTTTCATGAAAATGTTTTACGACCGGGCGGTTTCCGATTCGGATAAACCAAAATATTTGCTTTTGTTTGGAGACGGTATATTTGACAACCGGCATCTTACGAATATAAAAATAGACCCGAAATATTATTTATTAACCTATCAGCTAAAAGAATCCGTCAATGAGATATATTCTTATGGGACAGACGATTATTTTGGATTTTCGGACGATAATGAAGGAACATCCATTTCGTCCGATGAATTGGATTTGGGCATTGGCCGGTTTCCGGTCAGTTCCATTGACCAAGCGAACAATGCCGTAAATAAGGTAATCGCTTATATGGACAACAAGCAATTGGGCAATTGGAAGAATAAAATCATTTTCACAGCCGATAATACCGATAGCAACACGCCCGGCCCCGGTTTTTGCGAACATGCCGCCCAGGCCGATGATGTAGCCCAATATGTGGAGAATAATTATCCGGAATACATGATATCCAAATATTATATGGATGCCTATAAACCGATTACAGTTAACGGAAAAGTGACTTTTCCCGAAGCGAAAAAATCTTTCTTGAGCAGTTTGAAAGAAGGCTGTTTCCTTTTGAATTATACCGGACATGGAAGCACTACCGCTTGGTCGAGTGAAGATATGTTGAATATATCGGATATTCGCCAGATGACTTACGAAAACCTGCCGCTCTGGATTACGGCGACTTGCGATTTCGGTTGGTTCGACGGGACGGAAACCTCGGCGGGAGAATTGGCGTTCTTAAATAAAAATAGCGGAGCAATTGCTTTATATACAACGACCCGGGTGGTTTATTCCGCCAATAATTTTGCCATCAATAAACAATTGGTACAAAATATATTCAAAAAAGAAAACGGTCAACATCTTCGCTTGGGCGATATATTAAGGTATAGTAAAATCGCATTGAAAGGAGATTCCAATAAATTAAACTATGTGCTTCTGGGAGATCCGGCATTAGAATTGAATTATCCCGGATTACACGTTCAATTGGAATCTGTCAATGGAAAACCGGTTCAAAATACCGAAGATTTGGTTTTTAAAGCCTTGGATAAAGTTTCTATATCAGGAAACATTGTGGATGAAAGCGGTAATAAAGTGGATGATTTTTCCGGTAGTCTGAAAACAAATGTTTTCGATAGCCGGCGAACTATTGAATCCATCAGCACGAATACGGACGGCGGCCATTTTTCTTATATAAACTATCCCAATATGATTTATATGGGAAATAATGAAGTAAAAAACGGTTCGTTTGATGTCACGTTTACAGTGCCTTTGGATATATCTTATACCAAAGACCAAGGAAAAATGAATTTTTACGCTTCGGATAGTCAGACAAAAAGAGATGCTTCCGGCAGTTTCCGGCAGTATGTATTGGCGGGAACCGGCGATAATCCGGATAATGAAGAAGGGCCGGAAATTATCCGAATATTTCTGAATACGGAAAATTTTCGCGACGGGGACAAGGTGAACGAAACGCCTTTCTTTTTCGCCAATGTATTTGATGAAGATGGTATAAACAGAACCGGAAGCGGATTGGGTCACGACATCATGATAAGTATCGACGGTAATCCGGCATGGACTTATATTTTGAATAATTATTACGATCCCGTAGATGATAGGGAAGGAAATATCGGATTTTCAATTCCGGAATTACCGGCGGGTTACCATACTTTAACTTTCAGAATATGGGATATTTTGAATAATCCGTCCGTCGATTCTTTGCACTTTAATGTGGTAAAGGCGTATAAACCGGCTATTTTTGATTTACAGGCGCGAGAGAATCCGGCGCGGCTCAACACCTATTTCGTTTTAAGCCACGACCTGCCGGAAACGCCGTTGAATGTGCAAATACGGGTTTATGATTTAACCGGACGTTCGGTCTGGACTTATTCGGAAAGAGGCTCTTCCGGATACATGAAATATTATCCGGTTGAATGGAATTTGGTCAATGGTGCGGGCAATCGAGTACAGCCCGGAGTCTATATTTATCGCGCTATAATCAGTACTGCAACCGGTAAAGAGGCTACCAAAGCAAAAAAAATAATTGTGTTAGGGCAATAAATGGGCATTTAGTAAGTTTATATTTCTAAATACAAAATAGAGAAATGAATAAGACAAAAATTTATATTACGCTTTTTTTGTTGATTTGGACAGTTGTAACAGCCAAAGCGCAGAAAGAAGATTTCAACCCGCTAACAGTTGGCGTTCCATCACTAACCATTGCTCCCGATGCTCGAGGCGGCGGTATGGGCGATATTGGCGCGGCAACCGAAGCCGATGTTTATTCCCAATACTGGAATCCCGCTAAATACGCATTCGCTTACAGTAAAGCCGGCATTGGAATATCCTATACACCTTGGTTGAGAAGTTTGGTTAGCGACATTGATTTGGCCTATCTTTCCGGATATTATAAATTGGGTAATTCCGACCAGTTTGCTATTGGCTCCTCTTTGCGCTATTTTTCTCTGGGTAAAATAGATTTGACCACTTGGGACGGATCAATTATTCAAGCCGTCAATCCTTATGAAATGGCCTTCGATCTCAGCGTTTCCGTGAAAACTTCAAATGTTTTTTCGGTAGCTGCCGCGCTTCGTTATATTTATTCCGATTTAGGGTCGGGAATAGAAGATATGTATCCGGGTTGGGCTGCGGCGGTTGATGTGGCGGGTTATTACAATAACTATGTCATGCTTGGAAACAGTGAATGTCTTTTGGGGTTGGGATTGAATATGTCTAATCTGGGTAGCAAAATTTCTTATGATGAAGGAAATACCAGTAATTTTTTACCGGCCAATTTACGGCTTGGCGGTTCTTTGCTTTTCCCAATGGATAGTTACAATACGCTTTCGTTTAATTTGGATGTGAATAAATACTTGGTTCCAACGCCTCCCTATACGGAAGGCATGACGGCGGAAGAAAAGCAGGATGCTCAGAATAAATATTTTGCTATTTCTCCGGTTTCCGGCGCTTTCAAATCTTTCGCGGATGCGCCCGGTGGAGCCAAGGAAGAATTTCGGGAAATCATGTGGTCTGTTGGGGCGGAATATGCGTATGATAACCAATTTTTTGTACGGGGCGGTTATCATTATGAAAACCCGAGCAAAGGCAGTTGGCAATATTTTTCCGTAGGCGCCGGTTTCAAAATGTCTTCCTTTCAGGTAGATGCCGCTTATCTGATTTCTACGGTTCCATCTAATCCTTTGGATCAAACCCTGCGTGTCTCTATCAGCTTCGATATGGACGGCTTGAAAAATCTGATGAAATAATAAATGAATAAATTTCGCATTGGTTTTGGATTTGATGTACATTCATTTGCCTCCGACCGCCCCTTGTGGTTGGGAGGCATTCAAATCATGCATGAAAAAGGTTTGTTGGGACATTCCGATGCGGATGTGTTGATTCATGCCTTATGCGACGCTTTGTTAGGCGCCGCCGGTTTGCGGGACATCGGTTTCCATTTTCCGGATACCAGTGAAGAATTTAAGAATATTGACAGTAAAATTCTGTTGAAACGAACCATGGATTTGCTTCGAGCGAACAGCTATGAATTGGGTAATGCAGACATCACTGTTTGCGCCGAAAAACCGCGTTTGAGTTCGCATATCCCCCACATACAAATTTGTCTGGCCGATGTCATGCACGTAGATTCGGAAGATATATCCATCAAAGCAACCACCTCTGAAAAAATGGGTTATGTAGGACGTGAAGAAGGCATTGCCGTTTACGCTTCTGTTTTGATTTATAGAAAGGAATAATCATATTTTTGAAACATCTACATTGGGAATGATTTGTGTGTTGGTATAATTCTTTTTGTCAAAAAAAGTGTCAATAAATTTGGAAAAAAACAGAAAATTTGTCATACATTTGTAAAAAATATTTCGGTTGAATTGATGTAATTCGTGTCAATTTGGCTAATCATCTCAAAGAAATAAAAACGATCAAAAACAGAATTATTATAAAAAAGATATTATATACATTTTTATTGCTTGTATTACTTATAACAGGCACGAATGTTTATTCACAAAACATACCGGATTACGAAAACTGGACAGAGACGCAGATACAGCAATGGGAAGATTCTATCCGGCAATCACTCTATGTGAATTTGGAAATTGATTCTACAACAGTTACGCAACAACCAATGGGTACACAAAGCATGCTCATGACGGTTGCCAATAATACGCATGTACCCAATTCATATACGATCAATCAGGATCTTGGTATCGGAGAAATTTCATATACATCAGGAAAATTTCCTTTACGACAACCTGAACCAGCTTACCAACTATGCGGGGAAGAGCGCAATGTACTATCTCAATGGGAATATCGACAGTCGAAGCGATGTAGGAACATTCCAGTACAATGTATCAGGGAAACCTTACGCGGTATCGGGAATTACTTCTCCTACCAATGCAATACCACTTAGCAGTCAATCGGTTACATACAATTCCTTCAAGCGTCCGGCAAGCTTGAGCGAAGATATTTATGCCGCCGCGTTCACAGCGGTTGTGCATGAATATAGCTACGATGCTTGGGGACGGTTGCGGAATCCGACTAATCAAACAGCCTATACGCCGGGCAATGAACCCGTATTGTTCCTTGGTCGCGGTTACACAGGCCACGAACACCTGACACAGTTTGGGTTGATTAACATGAATGCCCGATTGTATGATCCGGCGGTGGGACGGTTCCTCGCACAATATTGGTATAGATATGGAATAAGACCATAAAAAATAAAAATTATGCTGAAAAGGATAAAAAACACAGTAATAGGAGACGTATTTTGCGCCAAGATTGATGACAATCATAAGAGATATTTGCAGTATATTGTCAGTGATTTAACTGCATTAAATAGTGATGTGATTAGAGTTTTTAAAAAATCATATCCAATTGAAATTAATCCTGATTTGTCCGAAATAGTAAATGGAGAAGTGGATTTTTACTCTCATTGTGTTACAAAAGCGGGCATTAAAAGGGAAGTGTGGGAAAAAGTAGGAAATATCCAGGATATTGGACACATAGAACATATTATCTTTAAATGTAAGAATGATTATAAAAGAGCGGATATTCAAAACGATTGGAGGGTTTGGAAAATAAATGAAGAAATTATAAAAATCGGAGAATTAAAAGGAGAATACAAACAGGCATATTTAGGATTGGTTTTCCCACCAACAGACATCATTCATAAATTAAAAACAGGTTCTCATGTTGGTGTTTTCGCTCAATTTGAATAATCCAATCGGTTGAGTGTAATGTGCAATAATAACGAAAACCCCGCAGAAAATTAGTTTTTTCTTAGGGGTTTTTCCGTTTAGAATTATTTTGTATCTTTGTTGTCACAAATCCGACCGCAATGAAACAGGTTCTCTTTTTTCTTTTCCTTTTTTGTGTTTGTTCCGCGCAATCGCAGGAATCGTCTATGTATCGTCTGATTTTGAAAGACAAAGGGAATCCGTCTTTTTCTTTGGATAATCCGAATGCTTTTCTTTCTCAAAAATCCATCGACCGCCGTGTTCGGCAAAGATTAGAGGTCGATAGTGTTGATTTGCCGCCTGATCCGGAATATTTTGAAGCGATAAGAAAAACAGGCGCAAATATTCAATCGTATAGCAAATGGGTGAAAACAGCGCTTGTGCATCTTTCGGATACGCTGATTGTCAATAAATTGGAGAAACTTCCTTTTGTCGATTCACTGTATTGTGTCTGGAAAGGCGTATTGCCGGAAGCCGTTGATAATCAATCCGAACAGAAATTTGCAATGAGTATAAGCTATACCGGAGATGAAAACCCTTATGGCGCTGGATTCGATCAGATAAGCCTGAACAACGGGCATTTATTGCATGAAGCCGGTTTTTACGGTAACGGTATCAGTATCGCCGTGTTGGATGGCGGCTTTGTGAATGTGGACATCATCCCTTATTTCGATCAGAAAAAAATTATGGAAGTAAAAAATTTTAGCCATGATTTAACCGCCCCGCTGCGTAGGGGCATTGATCATGGAACGAAAGTACTTTCCTGCCTGTTGTCCGATAAATCGGGAGAAATGATTGGAACAGCTCCGGGCGCCGATTATTATCTGTTTCAGTCGGAAATAGCTTATGAAGAATTTCCGGTGGAGGAAGATTATTGGATAGCTGCTTTGGAATATGCGGATAGTATTGGTGTTGATATTGTTACGGCTTCTTTAGGATATTCGGTTTTCGAGGAATCTTCCATGAACCACAGCCAATCGCAATTAGACGGGAAAACGGTTCCTGTGAGCCGGGCTGCTTCGTTGGCTGCTTCCCGAGGTATATTGTTGTTTGTTTCAGCCGGAAATGAAGGGAATAAAAACTGGAAACAGCTAAATATTCCTGCAGATGCCGATCATATTCTTTCGGTTGGAGGTATTACGAAAGATTCCATACGTTCCGATTTTTCTTCTTTAGGCCCTACGGTTGACGGGCGAATAAAACCGGATTTGATGGCGATGGGTTCGAGTGTTAGCGTAATTACCAGCGGCGGAGACATTGTCAAATCCAACGGCACTTCTTTTGCAACGCCCATTTTAGCCGGACTAAGCGCTTGTTTATGGGAGGCTTTACCAAATTTAACCGCTTTTGAAATGCTCAAACTGCTTCGGGAAAGCGGCGACCGGTTTCAGCATCCGGATGCTTCTTACGGATACGGAATTGCCGACGTTTACAAGGCTTACACAAATAGCAAAACCGGTATTGTAGAATCGGTTGAAGCGAAAAAACAACTACGGATGGGGGAATAATAAGGGATGTGCAAAAATTTGTAAAGATATAAATATGGATTTTCTTAGTCTTTCGCAGCTGAATGATTTAATCGGAAAAGAAATTAAAACCGCTTTTCCCAATACTTATTGGTTGATGGCGGAAACGTCCGATGTGCGTGTGAACAATCGGCATTGCTATCTGGAATTTGTGGAAAAAAATCCGCAAAACCATGCCCTTGTTGCCCGTGCCAGAGGTTATATCTGGGCCAATACCTTTGAAATGTTGAAACCGTATTTTGAGCGGACAACCGGTCGTAAATTCGATTCCGGACTCAAAGTTTTGGTAAAAGTATCCGTGGAGTTTCATCCCGTTTACGGTTATGGCCTGAATGTTTGCGATATTGATCCGAGCTATACTTTGGGCGATTTACAAATCCGGCGACAGGCAATCCTTCGTCAATTGGAAGAAGAAGGCATTCTTTCTTTGAATAAAGAATTGGAAATGCCTTTGTTGCCTCAGCGGATAGCGGTTATTTCTTCTTCTACGGCAGCCGGATACGAAGATTTCTTTGAACATTTGGCGAACAACCGGAGTGGTTTTGTTTTTTATACCAAGCTTTTTCCCGCCCTTATGCAGGGCGACCAAACCGAATCGTCCATTATCGCCGCTTTGGATAAAGTATTTAGTCAAAAGGATTTATTTGATATTGTAGTCATTATTCGAGGTGGGGGAGCCACTGCTGATTTGGCTTCTTTCGATTCCTACAATCTGGCGGCCAATTGCGCACAGTTTCCCTTACCGATTGTTACCGGAATCGGACATGAACGCGATGATACGGTTTTGGATTTTGTTTCTTTTTTCCGGGCAAAAACCCCTACGGCTGTTGCGGATTTTCTCATCAGCCGGATGGAAGAAACCGGAGCTGCCTTACTCGAATGTCAAACCAAAATTACAGGCGGCGCTCAAGCCGTTTTAAAAAATGTTTCCGGAAACTTGCAGTCGTTGATTTCTCTTTTGCCGCTTTTGTCCAATAACTTGATTGAAGGGAAAAATGCCGCAATAAAAATAGCGCATCTTAAAATTAAAAATGCCGTTCAACAGTCGATTGCTTTGCGCGGATTACAACTGAAAGAAAAAGAAGCCTTCTTCAAATTATCTTCGCCGGTTTACATTCTTGCGAAAGGTTATTCAATTACGCTCAAAAACGGAAAAGCGGTCAAATCTTCCGAAGAATTGCAAAAAGGGGATGTTATCGAAACGGTGCTGGCGGAAGGGAAAGTGGTTAGTACGGTAGGCTTGGAAATATGAGCGTTCGCGGTAAATTTCTATTCTAAACAATGTCTAATTGTTAAAATAACTTAAATGATATATGGCTGATTGGGTGTAAATCCATTTTCAACCGTTGTATGTATAGTTAAGCGAAATTTATAAAACAAGATTAAAAGAAAATATGTCGAAAGTGCGTCGGATTATAGAAGCCTATATTAAAAACACATATCCCGAAGATATGCGGAAAAAATTTGCATTATGGTTGAAAAACGGACAAGACCGGCCTGTCGAATGAAGAATCGGACGAAACCGGGTCTTTTCGGTTTTTAACTCAACCTTACCTGCAAATCCCTTCACAGGGCATCATGACGGTTGGCTGGATTACCAACCGCAACAGTTTCAGCTGGATGGAATTTGGAGAGAGTGACGATTTATCGCAGAAAACCATAACCGATGTGGACGGACTGAATCAGGCGAATAATCACATTCACAAAATCCGGTTGGAAAATTTAAAACCGGGAATCAAATAACAGTCTTACCGGAAAAGTCATTTTTGAGAAATCGCCATAATCTGAAATTTACTTGCTTTTCTCCATTTACTTTGGTTATCTTCTCTAAAGTTTAAAAACGATGGATATCTTAGTCATCGCCTTGTTGTAGGTTTAGAAACTTGGCAGGTTTTTAGACAACTGTAGAAAATTACTGTGAAACAGCAGATTGTCTTTTTATTTTGTCTTATGGGGTACGACTTAGAGCGTTTTCGGAGTTCATTTTTGACCGCATCTGTCCTGCCTTTGTCGCATAAAACTTCAAAGCAAAATTACAAATTATTTTTCGATAAACAACTCTTTTAAGTATTTGTTTATCAGATAAGTTATTCAAGTCATTTCTCGCTGTTCTTTCTGCAACTGCATTTAGTTCTGTATATGCCGAAGTTGTTATTTCGCCTTTCTCTTTCACATACAGCACTGCTTTTATCTGCCTTTCATTTAATCCCATTTGTGATAGTTGTTCTTCTGAAAAGCGGTCTTTAAAAAGCGTTACCATAAATCCGCCGTCTTCTTCTATCAATTCGGGTTCTGGTAGCCCTGCCTCTTTGCAGGCATCTATGATACTGATTGTACCTCTTCCCCAAGCGTCAATTAAACCGCCTTTGAAACAGACATCGACAATAAGCAAATTGCGTGGCTTGGACTTGTGCGAGCGTTTCAGCGCTTCCAAAGTTATGCCTTCGGGCAAACCGCCCTCGTTCCAAAGGTTGATTTTGTCATCATACACACGCATTTGTGAAAAACTGCCCATAAAGCTGCGGTGTACCATCGATTATGTAAAGATTTACATAACATCGAGTTTACCAAGGCTTCACGCAAAGCGTCTATTTCTTTTGTGTCTTCGTGTCCGATTCCCATTTCGCCGATTGTAAGCGGATTGTTGGCGTAAATTCGCAGGCGTTGAAACAACACAAAATAGTATTCCCAAAGATTTTCCTGTTCTTCCACTCTGAACGTGTAACGCGGCTCGGCATCGGCGTAGTTTGTTGCGGGAATTTCTAAATAATCAACTCTGAAATCTGAAAAATGGTCGGTTATCGCGGCATTTGTACCCAAAAATAACAGTCCGCCATAAGTCAGTTTTCCGTCGGTTACGATTTTCAACCGTTGATTAAATTCGTCATCGTCCATCGTGTTGTAATGCAAGTTTGGATTAAATCCTTTCAGATATTCACGGAAACGCTTGTATGAGGCTTTGTTAAGCAAATCAACCGACGTGCCTTCAACTGCCTTTTCCGACATTGAACCGAAGGCTTGGTCGCGATAAAGGGCGTTGATTTCAAACTCGCTCGCCTGTTGGTCGCCGCTGCCTGTGCGAATAAAAGTGTTTTGTACACCGTTGAAATACACAGGTTTAATATCGGAAGACGGAATGTAATGTAAAACGCCAAAACATTTTTACCGTAAATCTTATATCTCTTTGCCTGTGGCGACAATTGCGACACGCCGAACACAATCCAGCCACCCGAAGTATTGGAAAATGCAGAAACGGTTTCCCAAACGTCTTTTGGAATGTCTGTACGGGCTGTTTTGACTTCAAAATTGTCCCATTCTATATCTTGTAAGCGTTGTAATAATTGTTGCTTGTTCATATATTGGTCATTTTTGCAAAGTTACGAAATTAAACGAAAAACAGTTGCCCTGCTTATTGGCAAAGCCGCATATCAATATGAGGTAATCATCGTGCCAACTGCTTTTGTATTCTATGTTTTGAGATTCGGACATAATTATTTAATTTTTACTCCAAAATTACTTTAAAAACTTTTATTACTCGTGTCCATTTATTATAGCAGCCACAATCATCAAAATCATTGCAATTAAAATAAGTTCCGTGATTTACATTTCCGTGTGTATAAGTGTTATTGCAGCACCAAAATTCATCATCAGGACTTTTTGTATTTATAATATCTAACAACAATTCAAACGAATCATAGATTGTTTCAAAATACCGTTTGAAAGATTCTAACCGTTCTGTTTTAATAGAATCAATATATGGACTTGCACAAACAAAATAATTTTCGCTTGCTTGTGTTTGTTCTATCAATTCTATTAAATGCTTTTGTGAATAGCCGTCAATATCAAGAATGTTTGAAAAGAGATGTATAGTAATATCTGATTTTGGTAAATTAAAATCTTCTTCCTCCAAATCGTCCATTTTTTTACAGATTGTGTTTAGTGGAATTTCCGAACAGTATTTTTTGCAATGCAATGCTGCTCGTTTAAGTGCAATTTCAGACGGCTCTACAAGCGTAATATGATTTACAAAATCACTACCGTATTTTTCAAGAAAAATCATACTTGCAAATCCTTGTCCGCACCCCCAATCAATAATATTTATTTTTGAATCAAAAGTTTTAGGAAGAGCCTCAAATGAAGATAACAGTTTTGCTTTATGCATATTACCGAAACTTTTAAAATATCCGAATAATTCGTCTTTTGATTCAAGTATTTTTACTCCTCGCCCTGCTATTTTTAGACTTCCAGCGTGGCGAACAGAAATAGAACGAATAGAATCAAAATCATTTGGAACAGATAATAATTCTCTCGAATAATCCGTATCTGTTTCGATTATAAATTCTTCGGTTGTTTCTTCTTCTGTTATTTCATCAGGTACATATATAACAATATCTTCTTTTCCAAGAACTATGTCAATTACATTTTGAATTTGTGTATAGGCTGCCGCTAAATCCTGTAATTCAACATTGGCAATAGTTGATACACTTTCATTTTGAAGAAAAGCGTAGGTTTCATTTTGAATTGCATCAAGCATTTTTTGCTTAACTTGCTCGGCAAATTCCAATCTTGTGTCATTGACAACAATACCATAGTAATTTAGAAATGTAGCAATTGCTTTTTTGTCGTTGTCTTCTTCTGTATCTATTGCCAACTGCAATTTCTCGCAAATCACATCAAATCTATCAACAAGTTCAGAGTTAGTTTTGGGTTTAGGATACAAAAACAATAAAGCCGCTTGTAATCGGCTGTTGACAGGTATATTGCGTTCCGTAAGAATTGTATGAATTCGTGGCGTAGCAGAAATAAAGTTGAACCGCTCACAAAAGTCCAATAACATCAAGGCAAAAGACTTGGTGTAGCTTTTTGAAAAATCTAATTGAGAAATAGCGTTGTATTTCAAAAGTATAAACTTCTCAATAGAATTTTTCGAGAGTAGTATGCAGGCGTAGTTTGAGTTATAAAATTCATTTACCTTCTGCATATTTTCATTAAGAAATTTATCTAATGAATCGGCATTATCCGATATTTCAAATATCTTTTCAAACAAGTTATTCATTGCCAAATAAATTATTGTTTTTGGTCGTCATTAGTAATACTATGATATCGTCTTGTTTCATTCCTTTAGGAATATTTATCCCCTTTTCTTTAGCTTCATTCTTTAGCATAGTTTGATTTTTGTCTTTGTACTTTAATGTCTGCTCTACAATACTTTTAATATCAATCTCTTGTTTTAAAGAATAAGATGTTTGTGGCTCTGCAACAGTTGTAATCGGCTGTTCTTCTTGCTGCTTATATTCTGTAATGGGCGCAGATTTTTGAATTTCTAATAATTTTTTTTGCTCTGCTTTCAAGTTTTCTATTTCCTCCTGTTTTTGAGCAATTTGATTTTCGTAATCATCTGCAATCTCGTCTTTGGCATCATTATAAATTATTTCCCGCACTTTTTCCAATAGCCCTCTAAAAAGTGAGGCACTATCTTTTTGAAAAAATTGCAGCAACAAATTTTCCAAATATTCGAGAGAAGATACTTTTGCTTTTTTTTTACCAATCACGGTTACATCTAAAATCTTATAGTCGGTCTTTTTATCAATTTTAGACCATTTTTGTTTCGGACACCATTCTTTCAAATAAGAAAATTCATCTGACTTTACCTTATTAAAAGCATACTGATACAAACTTTCAATGCTATAATAGTCAAGTTGGCTGTTTAATTGAAACTTTACAACCTTTTCTTTTTTGTTTAAACTGTACTTGTTTGAAAATGCGGAATATCCTCTGTTGATACCGTAACATAAGGCAATCCCCTCTGACTTCCCTGGCTTTATATCAGATTTGAAATTTGACAAAATCAACTCGTCAATTCTTTTCTTTTTTGATTCATTACCAACTCCGTATGTATTTAAAACAGCAACGGTATAAGACCATTTATCCAAACTGTTAAGGTCAATTATTCTAGTGATTTTATCCTTTTTTACAGTTTGATTTTCTTCTTGCGCGATATTGTTTATATCGGTTTCATCAATTGTTTTATCCAGATAAGGAATGATTTTTTGAAAACCGTTTTCGCCCGTAAATGCCCCACGATAACGAGTGTCAATGCTGATTTTTGCATACTCAAGGTCGCGTTGAATTGCAGAATTAAACAGAGAGAGCGTTGCAAAATAATTCTCTGAATAATTCATATAATCTTCGCCAGTCAAACGCATTAGAGCAATTCCGCCTAAAAAACCGTCAAATTGTTTCAATTGTTCGTTATATTGAACAATATGAATGTCTTGTGGCTTGTCTAATTTGTCAGTTTGAACATCATCAAATCCTTTTTTTGTAATTTCAACAAGTTCGTCAGGCACAAAAGCCGTACTCATATTGATATTGGTAATGGTTTGCTCTTCCCGTTCTTTGCTCGTAAAGAATATTTTTCTCACACGAGTAATCGGCAACGGTTTTTCATAAAGATAGAAACCATCTTTAATATTAATTAAATCGTCTGTTTCCTGTTTGGTAAAAACAAGTTCCAAACAACAGTCGGTCTGTTGCGTTCCAAAATGAGTTGTTACGAGCAAGAAATCATTGAATTTATCCTGCAAATCTTCCTGCTTATTTTCAAAATACTTGCTCGGCTTTATGCAAGCACAGCCAAAATAGTGGGCAAGTGAAGTTGAACTAATCGGTAAATAATATTTCTTTTCCATATTATAATATCTGTTTATCTGTTACTGAATTTAAATTTGGCATATCGTAATTGCTTATCAAATAGAGATTGCTACGCGCTCTTGTTACTCCAACATAATAATCTTGCCATTCGGTATTAAACCTACCGAGAATCTCTTGGTATTTATTAAAATTTGGAATGATAACTGTATCAAATTCCAAACCTTTGGCAGATTTAAAAGTAGTTATATGAACATTTTTAATTTCTTCGCAACCATCTGGAAATCGTCCGCCACGGTCTTCATAATAAATACTAAAATCAGCAATCTTATTGTTGTGTAAAACGCGTTCAAATGCCTGTGCATCATTTTGAAAAGGAACAAGAATTGCAATATTATGAGTATCAGACCTAAATGAATTAATTATTTCAATGATTGAATTATCTTGTTTGCTGTTAGAAGTATCAAACCTTCCAATTTCATCATTCCATTCATTTCTCACCGATATAAGCAAAATTGGTAATTCCCCTACATTACTTTCAAGTCCTGTAATGGTAGCTTGCGGAATGTAGGCATCGGGGAATACAATTCTTGCAAATTGCATAATCCGCTGAGTACTTCTGAAATTTTTGTCAAGTACATAATCTGTATTTTCCGGGAACAACTCTTTTAATTCTCTTTGTGTGCAACAATTGCCCGGATATAGAATTTGAGAATCGTCTGCCCCATAAGACACGTTGGCAATGGGCTTAATGTCATTGTAATAACTAATCGGTAAATCTTGTGCCTCATCAACAATGATTTCAGTCCAATGGCTACCAATCTTTGGTTTATCTTTGAATGACCGACCAACATTATTTGCCGCATTCCGATTCTGAGTTATACAGCAAGCACTCAAATATCTTGCTAATGTCGTTGTAAATGTGAGTAGTAAGCTTTTTCTATTTCTCTGATAATTAGAAATATGTCGCCATAACGACACAACGCTTTTGCCTGTGCCGGGGCCGCCTGACAATGCAATTTGCTTTGTTTCGTTCAAAGCCGCTTGTTGCGAAATTGTCAGTTGAGTGATTTGAGGTAAATTGAAATAATATCCTGCCATATTGTGTTATTTAATAGTTTCATTATTAGGATTTTGCTTATGCAAATTCCAGTTTGTTAATGCAATATTTTTATTGGCATTGGCATAACAATACTCGCACAAATGCGGACAAGTATTGTATTCACCAATATCTTTACTGACAATGCAGCCGCAAAACTGCCGTTGTCCGCTGTCTTTGTTGCTGCGCTTTTTCTCAATACTTCCGCTTGGATTAAACATATCAGGCGGGGTTATTTTCACGCCTAAGAAGTCCATCAAAACTTTATCGTGGGGAAAAAGTTTTATCATCAAATCATCATCAACGCATTTATTATGAGCGATTCCGTATTTTTCCAAAGGAATTTGTTCTGCGCAAGTGGCAAGTTCAAAATGCCAATTTTCGTTCAAGCGTTGCAATCCTGCTGCAAACTCGTTCATCGTTCGCTCATTAAATTCCTGATACGGAATAGAATTACTTCGCAGATTATTTTGGACTTTCTTGTATATTTTAATATCGGCAAAACTGAATACCAACTTTTCTGTGTGATTTTTCAGTTGATTGCCTATGTTTTCAACTTTACGCAGTAATTCATCAACTCCTATCTTATCAGTTAAAATTAATGGGTCAAAACGCCAAATCACTTTCTCTTTACCAACTTTTTCGGATAATTCAATAAATGTTTCTACTCTCGTCTGAACATTTGGAACTCGTGGCTCAAATTTTTCAGCATCATAATCGTTAAGTGTAAATTGAAAATAATAGTTGATATTTTTCTCGTCCAAATAATCCAAATGCTTAATAAGTGGCTTGTGGTTTTTTGACCAAAAAACTATCAGTCGCGTGTTTTGGAATGAAACATACAAAGGAACACCATTAAACGGATTTTTCCATTTAACATATCCTTCTTTTAGTCGATTGAAAAACCAATCAGCATAGAATGCAGGAATATCTGTCGAGCGGCTCGCCGATATAATGACGGGTGCTTGTGCATCAACATCCTGCCCGTTTTCTAATTGTATTTTTGTTTTATTCCAATTCATGTTTATTGTTCGTTTATATTCTTTTTAGCGATACTTAATACTTTATTAGACAGTTCTTTTTCGCTCACCACCATTGCTGTAACTTGGTCAGCAAGCCAGAAGATTAAAAGTTCTTCATAATCGGCTTGTAAAAATTCCGCAATAACAGGAATATATTCTTTCCTTGCTCGTCGCTCGCCTTTTTCTATTTTGCAATAAGAGGCGGTGTCAATATCCAATGCAGCAGCCAATTTTCGCAATGGCAACCCCTGTTCTTTCCGTAACTGTTCTATTCGTTCATTAAACATCATATCTTTGAAGTTTATTGTTTTGTAATTTTATGGCAAAGATACAACTTATTTCGGAATTGATGCTTTGTTGTTGAAAACTTTTAGAGGGAAAAAAGTGATTAACAGTATGATATATATGAATTATTTTTCACAACCCCATTCCTTTCCCCCGCTTAATACTTATCCCTATCCCTTTCAAAAACTCCTGCTTTTTCGTTCTAAACCAATCGTAAATGTCTAAACTGTCAATATTTAAACGAAGTTTTCCTTTTTCTTTCGGATTTTCGTCAATCATCATTTGGGATTGGTCGGCTTTGAATGATTGATTATGTTCGGGCGAATACAGGTTCCCGCTGACAATCATTCTCTTACCTGCCAACAGTTCCTTGATTAAATTTGCACCCAATCGAATTTTCTCGCACAGTCGTATGATAAACAGTTTTTCCTTTATCTCTGGGAAATAATCAAAAATCTTGTCTATGATTTTCTGCTTTTCTTCGATTTTGGTTTCGTATGTTTTGATAATCTGCTGTTTCACTATCTTTTCTTTTGAGAGTTGCGTTTCAAGGCTTTGGACTTTTGTTTTCAGTTCGGCGTTTTCCTGTTCGAGGCGTTTGGTCTTTGAGCCTGTGAACAAATCGCCGATTGATTCTTTGATACGTTCCGTATTCGCCTGACTTTTAAGTTTGTTCAATTCCTTTTGTTCGGTGGTCTTTTGTACTTCCAATATGGAATTATCTTTTTTAAGGTCTTCATTTTTAAGATATAAATCCCTGTAATACTGCTGTGTAGATATGTGTTTCGCTTCCGAGCCTTCCTGCCCGCGCTGCAAACCAAATTTACCCATCGCCTGCGCGTATGTATCCTGATAAGTTTTCAACTTATCCCACGCCATAACGTCATCGGTACACAGTCGGGCGTTGTTTGCGTTCTTCTTTTTGTACTTTTTCTTGCTGTCTTCGGGTTTTTCAAGTTTCGCCTTTCTGCGCTCGCCTGTAACAATTGGAACAACTGTAGCGTGAATATGTGGCGTTTTTTCGTCAAGGTGCAAAACTGCGGAAACAAGGTTTTCTTTTCCGAAAGTCTGTTTGAGCCAATTAATGTTGTCTTCGTACCATTCATCTAATTTGCCCTGTTCCGTAATGCTTTTCATTCCTTCGGGACTCCCCGAAAGCATAACGCGCAAAGCGCGAACTTGATTCTTTGAGATTTTGCGTTTGATGTTTGCGGATTCAATCCTGTGTTGAATCGCTTCTGTTCGGTTAGATATGCCTTCGGAAAATGCAATCAACTCCCGATTCAAATGCGTGCGGGTTTCGTCCGCATTTTTCGGATTGATAGTTCGTTCGATGTGGGCTGACGTGTCTTTCGATTTTAGGGGGTACGAGTTGGGTTACAAACTCCGTCCGAAAGTGTCTTTTTTATGTCTTTTCCCACAAGTCAGAAATAAAATGAATATTCGCTTATCTTACTGTTATTTAGAATTTTGTCTTACTCTTGTTCTGTTCTGTCTGTGTATCAATTTCTTGCACAGAAACTTGGCAGGTTTATTTCAGTTCCAGATAGCACCAAAGCGGATAATGGTCGGAGTTTTTCAGTTTTCCGACCGTGCAGTTGTACGATTGGATATTATCGCTGTGTAAAATATAGTCGATACGAAATAAAAAGTGATTTTTGTTGTAGGTAATGCCGAGGCCGCGACCACTTTCGGCAAAAGCATCCAGCAAATTTCCCTTTATTTTATGCCGGACATAAGAAATCGGCGTATCATTAAAATCTCCACAGACAATGATATAGGGATTTTTATTTTCTTCGATAACCTTGGAAACAAGTTGTGCTTGGCGCGCCCGGATTTTATAAGCAGGCGTGAGCCTTTCACTCATTATTTGTGTAAAAATATTTAAGGAATGGGAGTCTATGTCTTTAGTCATTTGATAATAACGACTTCTGTCCGTTTCAGATAATTTGTTAGATTCCAAGTGATTATTAATCAAAGTGACTTTTTTGCCCCGAATATCTAATTCTGAAACAAAAGAGCCGTTGTAATAGCTTTCGTATGGAATTTTTTTGGAGGACAGAATGGGAAATTTGGAAAAAAGAGCCATGCCATAAACTTCACTGTAAGAAGGATACATTAAATATTGGAAATAATGATAAGGATATTTTTCCAATGCTTTTAGAATATCTTTTTCCATCAGAAATTGTTTTTTTGTTTTTGAAGCGCCATATTCTTGAATACAAACGATATCCGCATCACTCTCTTTGATGTATTGAAGGATTTCATTGGGATGCTTTGCGCTTTCTTTTTTTATCCATTCGAAGCACATCACATTGTATGTTAATATTTTAATGGCATCCTTCGGAATTTCTTTTGTTTTTCCGTGTAAAGGAAAATAAGTGTGAATAGAAGCGATGCAAGCCAGCATAACTAAAAAATTCAATAGAACCATTTTCCATTGCTTTAAAATCAACCAAGCGAGGAAAACAATCCCGTTTCCGGCAAGGATAAAAGGGAAAAATAAGCCCAAATAAGAAAAAATGACAGACCGTTCAGGAGAAATATAGTCGGAAAAGGCCGCCAAAAATAAGGCGATAAGTCCGATGGCATTTAGCGCTTTAATAATAAACCATATAAGATTCTTTAAAGGCTTCATCCGATTATTTTTTACTGACGTCGAAAAGTTTCTTTTTTTCTTCTTCGGATAAGCTGTCGTATCCGGAATGTTTAATTTTTTCGAGGATAGTGTCTATATTCTTTATTTCATTGGCTTTACGTTGATTGTATTCCCAATCGGTTTCCGGACGTTTATAAGTATTGTTTTGGGGTGGTTTCTTTTTGAAAAAGCCTGCCATTTTATTTTTGAACGAAGTCCGGTTTCGCCTGTCATTTTGCCAATTATTGTTGTGCTTCCGCCAATACAATATCAGGATAATGCCGAACAACATACCGCCCAGATGAGCGAAATGGGCGACATTGTCGCCCGTTCGGGATGCGAATCCAAAATATAATTCGAGCAATCCGTATCCAAGCACCATATATTTGGCTTTGATAGGTACCGGAATAAACATGAGATAAAGGGGAACATTCGGGAAAATCATTCCAAAGGCAAGCAGTATGCCGAAAACCGCTCCGGACGCTCCGATGGTAGGTATAGGAGAATAAAAAGAAATCAAACCCTGAATGATTCCGGCGCCAATTCCGGTTGCCATATAATAAATAAGGAACCGTTTCGACCCCCAATAATTTTCCAAAGTCGTCCCAAACATAAACAAGGCGAACATATTAAAAAACAGATGCCAAAAATCAATATGGGTAAACATATAAGTAATTAGCTGATAGAGATAAAACTCTCCGGAACTAAACCCATATAATCCCAAAAGAGCCGGTAAGTATAACTCACTGTATCTCAATAAATAACATGCCCCCCAAACGATGACGTTAATAATCAGAATATTTCTGGTAACCGGAGGAATATTGCTTAAAAAACTATTGTTTTGAAATCCCGACATACTGTTTTTATTTTTGAAGCTACAAATGTACATGAAAATCTAATTTCAGGCAAATAATTTAGGATTTTCGTTCATATTTTTATAAAATATTGCATATTTTTGCTTGACGATACACATTTATAATTTGCTGCTTTCTTAAATTTGTATTAACTTTGCAGAATAATCGAATGGAGATGTATAAACGCTATTTTAAACGTTTTATGGATGTCGTTCTTTCAGTCGGAGGCTTGGTCGTTTTTCTTCCTTTGTTATCGCTAATAGTGATTTACATATACCTGAAAACAAGAAAAAACCCATTTTTTCTTCAAAAGCGTCCCGGTTTGAATGGCCGAATTTTTACCTTAATTAAGTTACGGACGATGGATGATAAATACGACCTTGCGGGAAATCTTTTGCCGGATATTGACCGGATTAGCCGGTGGGGAAAATTCTTGCGGGAGACTTCCTTGGATGAAATTCCGCAATTAATCAATGTTTTGAGAGGAGAGATGAGTTTAATCGGGCCTCGTCCGCTGCTACCGGAATATTTGCCGTTTTATTCCGATTTTCATCAGCGGAGGCATGAAATCAGGCCGGGAATTACCGGCTGGGCGCAAATTCATGGAAGAAATGCGATTTCATGGCAACAAAAATTCGATTTGGACGTTTGGTATATAGATCATTATCGTTTGAGCGTGGATGCGAAGATTTTTTTTCAAACCATAAAGAAAATATTTGTCAAAGAAGGCGTTAACTATTCGCGAAGTACGACAATGCCCTGGTTTGACGGAACAAATTAAGAAAATGTTAAATAATCATTTATATGAAGAAAGAAGAGAAAATTTATGTTGCAGGACATAACGGTTTGGTGGGTTCTGCTATATTAAAAAACTTAAAATCAAAAGGATATACAAATTTTCTATTGAGAGGTATTTCCGAATTAGACTTGCTCAATCAACAGACCGTTTTTGATTTCTTTGAAAAAGAAAAACCGGATTACGTGATTCTCGCTGCCGCCAAAGTGGGCGGAATCGTAGCAAATAATACCTACCGCGGACAGTTTATCTACGAAAATCTGCAAATACAAAACAATGTGATTCATGCGGCCTATTTAACTGGCGTAAAAAAACTCTTGTTTCTGGGTTCCACCTGTATTTATCCCTGCGAAGCGCCTCAACCGATGGCCGAAGATTGCCTGTTGACCTCTCCGTTGGAATATACCAACGAGCCGTATGCCATTGCCAAAATAGCCGGAATCAAGTTGTGCGAAAGCTATAACCTTCAATACGGTACCAACTTTATTGCCGTAATGCCTACGAATTTATACGGGCCGAATGATAATTTTGATTTGGAAAAATCGCATGTATTACCGGCGCTTCTGCGAAAAGTATATTTGGCAAAAAACCGCCTGGAGAATAATTGGGAAGCCATCCGGAAAGATTTTAACAAGCTTCCGGTCGAAGGCGTTTCGGGAAACGATACCGAAGAAACCATCCTTGCCAAGTTAAATAAATACGGCGTCAAAAACAACAGTGTGGAAATTTGGGGTACAGGCAAGCCCATGCGCGAGTTTCTGTGGAGTGAAGAAATGGCGGATGCCTGTGTATTTGTAATGGAAAATGTGAATTTTGAGGATTTGAAACCGGAAGGAAAAGCAATTCGCAATGCACATATTAACATAGGTACCGGAAAAGAAATTTCTATTGGCGATTTGGCGGAATTAATTGCTAAAATCCTTGGTTATAAAGGAAAATTTGTTTTTAATGCCGACAAACCCGATGGTACAATGCGCAAATTGACCGACCCATCCAAATTACACCAATTGGGATGGAAACACAAAATAGAAATCGAAGAAGGCGTTAAAAAACTGTATGATTGGTATTTGGACAATTAAAAAATAAATAAAAATGGGAAAAGTAGCGTTAATTACCGGAATTACCGGACAAGATGGAGCATATATGTCGGAATATCTAATAAAGAAAGGATATACGGTGCACGGGATCAAACGGAGATCCTCCTTATTTAATACCGATCGGATCGATCATTTGTATCAGGATCCGCATTTGGAAAACCGTAATTTGATTTTGCATTACGGCGATATGACCGATTCCATGAACATTACGCGGATTATCGGGGAAGTTCAACCGGATGAAATATACAACTTAGCTGCCCAAAGCCATGTGAAAGTGAGTTTTGATACCCCTGAATATACGGCAAATGTCGATGGATTGGGTACATTGCGTATTTTGGAATCTGTTCGTTTATTGAATTTGACGGACAAAACCCGCATTTATCAAGCCTCTACTTCCGAATTGTATGGTTTGGTTCAGGAAATTCCGCAAAAAGAAACCACCCCCTTTTATCCGAGAAGTCCTTATGCCGCAGCCAAACTATATGCCTACTGGATTACCGTCAATTACAGGGAAGCCTACAATATGTTTGCCTGCAACGGTATTTTATTCAATCACGAATCCCCTTTGCGCGGCGAAACCTTCGTAACCCGGAAAATAACCCGTGCCGTATCGCGGATCGCTTTGGGCATTCAGCAGGATGTATATATGGGAAACCTTTCCAGCAAAAGAGACTGGGGACATGCCAAGGATTACATTAAAGCCATGTACCTGATTTTGCAACAGGACACCCCTGACGATTATGTCATTGCTACCGGCGTGACGACAACGATTCGGGATTTTATAGAAAAATCATTTACAGAAATCGGCATAAAAGTGGAATTTTGTGGAACCGGCGCTGAAGAAACCGGTAAGATAGCTGAAATCATTCCCGATATTTTTGTAAATAAAGTGGGAGAGTCTTTTTTGGAAAATATACGGAAAAGAATAGGAGAAGCCGTTATCAAAGTGGATCCGAAATATTTTCGTCCGACCGAAGTGGAATTGCTGATTGGCGATGCAACCAAAGCGCGCACCAAACTTTCGTGGGAACCGAAGTATAATTTGGATGCTTTGATTGAAGATATGATGCAAAAAGACATCAAGGAAATGAAGAAAGAAGCCTATTTGAAAGAAGCAGGTTATCGAATTCTAAATTATTTTGAATAATGAATCCTGTAAAAGCGTTTAAATTATCAAAAACTTATTTATTTTTATGGTAATTAATGATATTTAGAGCGTTTTTTCGTTAAAATTTCTTTTGTTTTTTGCTCATGTCAATTATTATACCTATATTTGAACCGATTTTTAATAACAAATATAAAAAACAAAAATATTTATAATTCGCTTAAAATTTTAAGTTATGAAAACAAAAATCTTTCTAATTAGTCTATTATTGGGCTTTACGTGCTACACATTTGCACAAGAAGCCAAAGTTTACGAGAGCCAAGCTCCGGGATACAAGACCCCATTCAAGCGGAATAATGCCGGAGACAATTGGTTTATTCATATTGGTGCGGGAGCACAAACTATTTTTGGAGACAACGATGCCGAAGCCAACTTTGCAGACCGTATCACTGTGATTCCAACTATATCTCTTGGAAAATGGTTTAGTCCTTATTGGGGCGTTCGTTTGAAAGCGCAAGGAGGCGAAGTTCACGGCTTCCAAGATAAAGCGGCCTATATGCAACATGATAAATATTACAATGTTCATGTAGATGCTATGTGGAATCTTGCCAATTATTGGGGTGTTTATTCTACCACCAAATCTTTTAATTTCACTCCGTATCTCGGTTTGGGTTTGGCGCACAGATTTCAATTAGACGATAAAGTTGCACCTTCTAAAGATTACATCTTTTCTGAAAACAAGCAATACACTCGTTATTCCAATACAATTTCGATCAATCCGGGTATCCAATTCGGTTTCCGTTTGAGCGAACGTGTAAATTTGGATTTTGATTTAGGTGCAGCTATTGTTCCCGACTATTTTGACAGGTATGTTCACAGAGCGCAAAATGAAGCAATCGGTTCTGCAACCGGCGGGCTTACATTCAAATTGGGTAAAACTACTTTTGAAGCGGTTGAACCGATGGATTTCGGTCTGATCAACGAATTGAACGGAAAAATCAATTCCCTTCGCGCTGAAAATGATTTATTATCGAAACGTCCCGTTTCTTGTCCCGAATGTCCTCAAGTTGCTCCGGCCGTTAATGAAATCAATTATGTTCCCAATGTTGTATTCTTCCGTTTGAATAGCTCAAAAATCGATGCTAATCAACAAATCAGCGTTTATAATACCGCTAATTTCATGAAGGAAACCGGCGAAAAAATCAAAGTAATTGGTTACGCAGACAAAAACACAGGTACAAGCAAATACAACCTCGAACTTTCTAAAAAACGTGCGACAATTGTTGCTAAAGAACTTACTACCAAATACAATATTCCTACTGAAAAAATTGTTGTAGAATGGAAGGGTTCCGACCAACAACCGTATCCGCAAAATAACTGGAACAGGGTTGTTATCATGAGCGCTCAATAAAATTAAAAAAAAAGAAAAAAGCATCCAATTTTGGGTGCTTTTTTTTTGTCTATATCGCAGATAAAAGCTAAATTTGCATCGGCATAAAAAATATATGAATAAAGATAAAACCGGATACGGATTCTTAATTAAGTGGTTGGTCATTGCAGGAGATTTGATTGTATTGAATCTTTTGTTTTTCTTCGTATATAGATGGACACATACTTATGAGATAGAATATTTTAATGCAAAATTGAGGATTATAATCCTGTTGCTTAATTTCAGCTATATTTTTGCTATTTATTTTATACCGGTTTGGATTTACAAACCGGTCATGTTTACGGATAAAGTCGTTCAACGTTCTTTATCTTTGGTTTCCATGCACTTAATTTTTTTTATTACCTGTCTTTTCTTTTTGAAATTGGATGTCTTCCCTATTTCTTTCATCGTTTATTTGTATATTACTTTATTTATTATCTTTACCGTCTGGCGGGTGCTTGCAAGAGAGGCGCTGAAACTTTACAGAAGAAAAGGACGGAATTATAAGCGGGTAATTATCGTTGGCGCCGGGAAGAATGGCATGAACCTTTATGCCGAAATGAAAAAGGAAATGGCTTATGGATATTATATCTACGGATTCTTTGACGATAATATTTTATTGAAAAATACTTTACCGAATTATCTCGGAATGACTTATGAAGTAGAGGAGTTTGCCTTGAAAAATGAAATTGACGAGATTTATTGTACCTTGCCCAACTCTCAGGATGAGAAAATTATCCGGATATTTAACTTTGCCGAAAAAAATATGATTCGTTTTTACATTGTTCCGGAATTTTCGCGCTATGTAAAAAAACGTTTGGCCTTGGAAAGTATAGAGTCTGTTCCTTTAATGGCTGTTCGGGAAGAACCCTTGCAATTTTTTCATAATCAAATAATTAAAAGGGTATTCGACCTTATTTTTTCTTTTTTGTTTCTGATAATTATATTTCCCTTGCTTTATATTATATTTGGAATTTTGATAAAAATTTCATCCGGAGGGCCGATTATTTTCAAACAGACAAGAACCGGTATTTATGGTAAGAGTTTTGATTGCTATAAATTTCGTTCCATGAAAATGAATGATGACGCCGATGAAAAACAAGCCGAAAAAGATGATCCCCGTGTTACTAAAATCGGGCAATTTTTGCGTCATTCCAACTTGGATGAAATTCCCCAGTTTTATAATGTCTTGAAAGGCGATATGAGCGTGGTAGGCCCTCGTCCGCACATGTTGAAACATACGGAATTATATTCTTCGATTATAGATAAATATATGGTTCGCCACCTGATAAAACCGGGGATAACCGGCTGGGCGCAGGTAAACGGTTACCGGGGCGAAACAAAAACCATGGAGCAAATGGAAGGCCGTGTCAGGTATGATGTCTGGTATCTTGAAAACTGGACTTTCCTGTTAGACCTGAAAATCGTGCTGATTACCATTATAAATATGTTTAAAGGAGAGAAAAATGCGTATTGATGTTTGAAGTAATTTCATCGGATAAGCCGGAAAAATGGAATGAAATAGTTCGCTCCATGAAAAATGGCGATTTTTATCATTTGGCGGAATACCACCAATTGGACGATTCCGGAACGCCTCTTTTACTCTATTATTCAAAAAATACAGATGCTTTTGTTCTGCCTGTCATTCTTCGATCCATTGAAGGAACTCCTTTTTGCGATATAACTTCGGTATATGGCTATGCCGGTCCTTTAACGAATCAAGATAATCCTGACCGGGAATCCGTAGCCGCTTTTCAAAAAGAATTGCTGCATTTTTTTGATGCGAACCAAGTTGTTTCGGTTTTTGCCCGCTTACATTCGCTTATAATCAATCAAACGTTCCTTTTGAACGGCTTGGGGGAGCTATTGGATGAAAATCTGACGGTAGGAATCGACTTGACTTTGCCCGAAGAAAAACAAATGAAACAGTATTCCCGCTCTTTAAGATACCGGATTAATCATCTGAAAAAAATCGGAGTAAGCGTCATTCAGGCTTCCAATAAAGAAGAAATCGACACTTTTATCGCTCTGTATGAAGAAAGCATGAAGCGGGTAAATGCTTCGAAGACATATTTTTTCTCCCGTGAATATTTTTACCGGTTTCTGGAAAAAATCGATTCGGTAATTTTGCTGGCGGTTTACGAGCATGAAATTATTGCAGGAGCGCTTTGCACGTTTTGCGGAAACAATATGCAATACCATTTGGGCGGTACAAGAAATGATTTTCTGTTTATGAGTCCCCTGAAATTGGTATTAGACCGGGCGCGTTGTGAAGGAATTGCCCGCGGTATGAAAATGTTGCATCTGGGAGGAGGAAAAGGCGGTCTGAATGATTCGCTGTTTGTGTTTAAATCGCGGTTTTCCAATCGGCGGTTTGTCTTCAAAACTTGGCGTTATATTCATAATAAAGCGGTTTACGATATGTTAATTTATGATAAATATAAAGAAAACAAACCCGAAATCACTTTTTTCCCTTTATACAGAGCCTGAAATATTAGAATATATTATTATCTTTGCACGAATATGGGAAGAATTATTGCCATTGATTACGGAAAAAAAAGGACAGGTATTGCGGTTTCCGATCCCTTGCAACTGATAGCCGGCGGATTGACCACTTTGCCAAGTGATTCTGTGATAGACTTTTTAAAACAATATACAACCGAAAATACGGTCGATTTATTTTTGCTGGGCGAACCCCGTCAGATGAATTACCAACCTTCGGAAAATATGGAAAGGGTGTTAACATTCAAAAAAAAATTGCAACAAGCCCTTCCCGCTATTGACATTAAAATGGCAGATGAACGGTTTACTTCCGTTTTGGCGCATCAGACCATGCTTCAGGGCGGGTTAAAGAAAAAAGATCGCCAAAATAAAGAATTAATAGACGAATTGAGTGCAACAATATTATTACAATCTTATTTAGAAACAGTTAGAAAATGATTTTGCCGATATATTTATACGGACACCCTATTTTAAGAAAAGTGACAAAAGATATTCCTTTGGATTATCCGAATTTACAAACCTTGTTGGCAAACATGTTTGAAACCATGTATAAGGCGGATGGCATTGGTTTAGCTGCCCCGCAAATCGGTCTGGAAGACCGGATTCTGGTCATTGACCTGAGTCCGCTGGCCGACGATAATCCTTCTTTCCAAGGCTTTAAAAAAGTGTTTATCAATGCCCATATCATCGAAAAGAGCGGGGAAGAAGAGTCGGTTGACGAAGGTTGCCTGTCTGTTCCGAATATCCATGAAAAAGTGTCCCGGCAAAATAGAATCCGAATTCAGTATTTGGACGAGCATTTACAGCCGCACGACGAAGTGTATGAAGGCTACAAGGCGCGTGTCATCCAGCATGAATACGATCATCTGGAAGGAATTGTATTTGTGGATCTTATCTCCGGAATGAGAAAACAGATCAACCGAGCCAAACTGAACCGAATAATAAAAGGAGATGTAAAAAGTTCCTATAAAGTTAAATTTGCGCCCCAAAAATGAAACCTGCTTAATTAAATGAAACCCGCATGCAAAAATTGCACCAAAGAGCATAATTAAGTACGGGTTCCATGGTTCCATAAAAAACAAATTAGTCACATGAAAAAAATAGGCATATTGTTCTTTTTATTCTGCATGGGCTTTAGTTTGCCTGTACAGCCGCAAGTCAATACCAACAGGGTGCTTGCCATTGGTAAAAATGCCTTGTATTTTGAAGATTATATACTTTCTATTCAATATTTTAATCAGGTAATTCGGTCAAAACCTTATTTGGCCGAACCTTATCTGTACCGGGCTTTGGCAAAACTCAATCTGGATGATTATCGAGGCGCAGAAGAAGATTTAAACCTTTGCATCGAACGAAATCCTTTTTTGATTTATTCCTATTTATATCGGGGAATTGCCCGCCAGTATCAAAACAATTACACAGGCGCCATTGAAGATTATAACAAAGGCTTGGAATTTCGTCCGGAAGATAGGCAAATGCTTATTAACAAGGGAATTGCTTTTGTTCAAAAGAAAGATTACGATTTGGCGATTACCACATTTGACCTACTGATTAAATACCAACCGAAATATTTACAAGCTTATATTACAAGAGGTTCTGTCTATGCTGAAAAAGGCGATACCATTCAAGCGCTGGCCGATTTCAATAAATCCATCGAATTGGATAAATATTCTGCGCCGGCTTATGGACAACGCTCTCTCATTTATTTACAACAAGAAAAATATCCTGAAGCGATAGTTGATTTGAATGAGGCGATCCGATTGGAACCCAAACAAATAGGATATTATGTCAATCGCGGATTGGCTCGTTATAACCAGAATGATTTACGAGGCGCGATGTCGGATTTTGACGCCGTGGTTATTTTGGAACCCCGTAATACGGTTGCTCGTTTCAACAGGGGAATTCTTCGGTCGCAAGTGGGTGATACCCAACGGGCTATTGAAGATTTTAATGTGGTTGTCGAAAATGAACCCGATAATTTTATGGCTATCTATAACCGGGCGATTCTCAATGAAGAAGCGCATAACTACAAAAATGCCGTGGCCGATTTGGATTTGGTTCTGGCAGAATATCCCTATTTTGTTCCGGCTTATCATTTTAGATCGGAAATCAAGCGGGAAATGCGCGATGTGAAAGGCGCCGATGCCGATTATTGGTATGCCGTCGATTTGGAACAGAAGTTAAGAAAAGAAAAAGAAAAAGGGAAGATTATAACGGGAAAAGGCGTTTTTGATGCGGCTCCTTCGGGGGAAACCAATGCGGAAAATGAAGATAAGAAAACCCGCGAAAAATCGGACAAAGATATTGCAAAGTTCAATCGTTTAGTCGTTTATGATAAAGAAGAAGAAATAAAATCATCTTATAAGAATGAAATCAGGGGTAGGGTGCAGGACAAACAAGTCAAAGTGGATTTGCTTCAGCAATTCGTAATCACGTATTATGAAAAATTTACGGATATAGATCAATCCACCGCCCGTTACGACAAAACGATTTCCGATTACAATGCTAAAAGACTGTTGAAATTACAGCTGAGAGCCGTAAACAATGAAGCTTCATTGACCGACCAACAGGTGGAATATCATTTCCAATCCATTGATGAATATTCCTTGGCGATTGATAGAAATTCCAATAACATGGATGCGTATTTTGGTCGTGCAATGGATTTTATGGTACTTCAGGATTTAACGGAGGCGATTGATGATTTCAGCAAGGTAATCAGTTTGAATCCCGATTTTTTGATGGCTTATTTCAATCGGGCGGTGGTTCGCTTGAAACAGATGGAAATTGAAAATTATAGCTCCAGAGACAACAATGAAACAAACAGTATGACCTTGAATCTTCAGACAAATCAGAGCCGGTATCCGCAGACATCCACAAATCCCTATTCAAGGACTCCGGTAGAAAACACGCCGCAACGATCGGTCGATAATAAGCGAATGTTTGATTATGAACAGATTCTGATGGACTATGCAACGATTATAGAATTGAATCCCGATTTTGTTTATGCTTATTTCAACCGGGGAAACCTCCGGTGTTTACAAAAAGACTTTCGTACCGCACTCCTCGATTACAATGAAGCCATCAAACGGAATCCCGATTTTGCCGATGCCTATTACAACCGCGGTCTGACCCGTTTATCCCTCGGAGACACCAACGGCGGCATTACCGATTTGAGTAAAGCCGGCGAACTGGGTATCGCAGATGCTTACAGCATTATCAAGAAAATGACGACGGATTAGTATTCTAATACGCTTTATTGTCGCCTTGAAAAGTCTTGAAGACCGTTTTGACGATAATCTCAATATCCAACCAGAACGACCAGTTTTCGAGATACCAGATATCCATCTTGATACGGTTTTCCATCTCTTCCACCGTTTTGGTTTCGCCCCGGTATCCGTTGATTTGCGCCCAGCCGGTAATCCCCGGTTTGATGTAATGGCGCACCATGTACTTATTGATTAGCTGGGCGTATTTATCGGTTAAATATTCGGGATGCGGACGCGGCCCGACAATGGAGATGTCATTCTTGAACACATTGATGAATTGAGGCAGCTCGTCCAAATTCGTGTGGCGGATAAAACGCCCTATGCGGGTAGTTCGCGGATCATTGGCGGTCGCTTGCGTGTTATCCGCTTCGTCGTTGATTTTCATACTGCGGAATTTGTAGCAGCGAAACAATTTACCGTTCTTTCCCGTACGGTTTTGTATGAAGAATATCGGCCCCGGCGAACTCAATTTGATAGCGATTCCCAGCACGAGCAAAATAACCGGGAAAAGCGTAACCAAAAAGACAAAAGAAAAAACAATATCAAATATTCGTTTAATCCACTCATTATTTATATTGCTCAAAGGCATTTTCCGGATAGAAAAAACAGGCATTGAACCGAGTATTTTTAAGCCGACCGGCGTTTTAATATAATGGCCGATCTGAGGTATAATATAAAAATGAATCACATTTTGCTCCGAAAAATCAATAAAATCCAAGATGATGTCTTTCTCCGTATGCGGTAACGAACAGAAAACTTTTGTAATTTGGTTGGCTAAAATATACGCCTTGGCTTCCTGTAAAGATCCCAACCATTCAATATTGCCGGCGTCTTTCGGTTTATCGCCGAAAAAACCAAGCGGTTGAATGCCTAAGAAAGAATTGTCCTTTAGCTCGTTAAAAATTTTTCGGCCCAAGAAATCAGTTCCGATAATTACGGCCTTTTCGATGTTTTTATCTTTCCTGAGTTTTCGCCGTAAAAAGTTGCGGGTAATCCAGTGGGCAATAAACAGCAATGTAAAGGCAAGAGCAAAATAGGCATAAATAAAAATGCGCGATACCTCATCCGATATTTTGACGGAAAACAAAACGAGTATGCTTATAAAGAAGGTAATGAACATCCGGTATAAGCAGAACTGGAGTATGGTACGAACTTTTACACGATTAAAATTCTTCCGTATCCTTATAATAATTGCTGCAAACAGATAGCCTAAGTTGATAAACAGCAAAAGAGGCGGAAAAAGAGAATGGCTGGTAAATGCAAAACAGCGATACAGAACGACATATAATAAGTTCAAAATAATAAAATCTTCCACATATATCAAGGCCGTGGAATAAGCCTCATAACGACTTTTGGATAGCATAAAATTTATTTATTGTAAATGACTCCTCGTTTAAGTAAAGTAATCCCCGCGCCAAAATCATCTCCTCCAAAAAATGCACCACGGTTGTAAGCAACTGATAATCGTATATCTAACGCTATTTTAGGGCAGGTATAAATCAGTTCCAATTGCGAAGCGACGCCTTTTTTTACTTCTTTATAAGGAAGATAATATCTTCCCCAATTCTGTCCGCTTGTCAGCAGCAGCCGGTATTGAAATACCGGCTGTAAATAGCCTTCTATTCCGGCATGAAAGGCAATAATCCGGTTTCCGGTAAAATTCATACTCCCGTCGGTATTGTATTCGGGCGACAAAAAAAGCGGCGTACCCATCGACTTTCCGAAATAAGAATGTCCCTGGGGATAATCCCCATGATTGTAGTAACTGTCGTTCCCGTTCCCTTTGTGAATCAGTTTATCCCGGTGCTCATCGTCCATAGCGGTATTGAAATGGATCGGCCCCGTCTGTTGCTTTGTATAAATGTATTCGAAAACGGCGCCCGACAACAGGTGTTTTTCCCGGGAACGAAATTCCAAGCCGATCATATTATCCGGATAATTCTCCCAAGCCAATCCCGAACCATCGTCAAAATAATGGTGAATATAAGCGCTGACCTGGTTTTCGTTTGTCAATTGGTAATCATATTTCAAAGTGTAAGCGCCTTTCTGACTACCGGCCACGTATTCCTTGTCGGCGACGGAAGCTGATCCCGATCCTTCTTTAGCGATAAGCACCCGAAATAAATCGTCTATCCCGCGCGGTTGCTTTTCAATCGTGTATTCGTTCCGGCCGGCACGATACAGGACGCCGCCCCATTGAGCGGATTGATTCAGTCCAAAGGTAAATTGCATTTTATGCCGGGTTTCAATATCTCCGAATTTAAAATAAACAGATTTTTCGTGCGATAACGCATCTTTTGAATAGCTTTTATTGTTCGCTACCGCCCGGTCTTCCTGCCATTGTCCATCCGTGTATTTTCCTACCGAAAAATCCCCTTTTATCGACAATATGCCCTTGGTGTGCGGAATTAACAAAAACTCAGGCAGACTGATTCTCAATTGAGGACGAGGCCGTGCATTGTTGGAACGGATAAAATCGCCCGAACTCAAATCCGGATGCAGGAATGAAACGTAATCTTCCCGCGAACCGATATCCAAACGCCAGATTTTCCAGTTCAAACGTCCGTACAATTGTTGCAGCCACGCCTTGCCGTAAGGCGCATCCGAACTGCCCGCCAAATCAATTCCGGCATCCCACGACCAATTCCGGTTCAAAGTCTGTTCGTGAAAAACGCCGCCCCGCACATACCAGTTGCCGGCGTCCAAAGCCGTCATACCCCACCGGTGATTCACCATCCAAAAAGGAGTATTATCGCCGGTTGCCGCCGAACCGAATGTTTCCGCCCGGTACGCCGTCCGGGTTTGTCCGAAAGAATATAAGGACGACAAAAAGACTATACAAAGAATAATTAACTGCTTCATACGATTTAAAATTTGATAAAATTATATTTCATCCCCTCCTGTCTTAAAATCAGTTCCTTGGAATTGATTTTCTCAATATAGAACGTCACGCTCGTATCTTTCCAGCGCCACGTCGAAGGCGGTTTCTCCTCGTACCTTTTATCCAGCTGGATATGCAGTATGCCGTCTTCCGGAAAATCGACATAGCCGTAAATTACGGAAGCAGAGTTTCCGCTTGCATTCATAACCGTGTACGAAAAAATCGCCTGCCGCTGGAAACTAAAATAAAGCGTGTCCACAGTTTGCAAGCCGCCGTTTTCGTCCGAAACAGACTTCAGTTGCCACATCCCGTTTACCCGGGGCAAGTCGGTGTCTATACAGGAGATAAGGAACAGAGAGAATAGTATTACCGAAACTGTCCGCAAGTTGAAGCATACGGGTAATAAAGCGCCGTCCCTGCGGGACTTGGCAGTACAATTGTTTTGTTTTTTCATAATGACTTTTTATTACTATGATTTGTTTCACAAAGGTAATGATTTTCATTTTATTATCTAAGTACGTTTTTCCAAATATTTCATTTTTTTATTTCCCGGTTTTTAATAAACTTTCCCGGATTAATGATGCAACAGCCGTTTCCATACAGGAATAACTTCTATTTCAATCTACATCAATCTTAGCGTTTCCTTTATTTGTTGAATGTATTTTTTTTCGACACCGGCTTCTCCGGCATACAATTCCCAATGGGAAACAGTTTCCATGATTTCCTGAATAATCTCTTGCCCGTTTTTTACATTCATATTCTTTGCCACCGAAAAAAGATCGTCAAGGGTAAAGCGGTCGCGCTTATTATTCAAAGAGAGTTGATGTTGACTTGTCCATTTGCCCGACGGAGAATAAGAATAACAGAGGTCATAAGCCGGAGCCAATTTCCAACGACCTGTTTTATCCATGATAAAAGAATGATTCTTGGTGTGGTCGTCATGGTTGCGGGCAACGACATTAAAAACCATTCTCCGGTACATTTGTTCTATTTCAGGGTATGGAAGATGCAATTTCCGCATGGTTTGAAAAATCTGTTCATAAGAATACCTTCCATCCCTGTCGAAATGGGCAATGGCGCAAAGCGTTTGCGTGTGTAGTTTTTCTCCATTATCCAAACGGTCAAACCTTTTCGTCATAAAGTGAGCCTGTTTTCCTTCCGTCAATAATTTGGACTCGCTCATTTCAATGCCGCAGGCTGTTGCCATTTGATAGTAGGCATATTCTATTCGCCCTATTCCCATCGGATTGTCTTTGAGTTTGCGGTCTTCAACGCCATCAAATTTCAACAACCAATAAGTAAAACCTTGGGGCGCTTTTACTTGTCCGGAAAGGATTTCGCCTGTCGTTTCATTCCATGCAATAATGGCTTTGGGTTTTGCGCCTCCGGCGGAAGTTCCTACTTTCAATATATCCAAAATGGCTTTGTCGCCTCTAAGTAAATTTGCATGAAAGTTTTCTCGCTGGTTTAAGATTTCCCCTGCCAATTCGGTTAAAATTTCTATTTCTATTTTGGATGATTCGTTTAAATCCGTATCATTGTTTGCCGGCTCATATTCCAATGCGCCCATTCCACGCCGGCCTACATAACACAACCTGTCCAATGGCGTAAATTCGGAAACACTCAAACCTTTACCGGCAAAGTATTCATCAAGAATTTTATTTCCGTAATCATCTGGCAATGAATCAGCTAATAATCCGGGAAGTCCTTTAAATGTTTTTCCTTTATGTGCAGGGAATGTGAAAACTTTGTCGCCTCTCAACATATCGTCTATTGGCATAACAAGCGGCGCTACATTCAATCGTTCATTGGCAAACGAATCGTAAAACTCAACAATCGCACAGTCCCGGTCGTTATCCCAAACTACAGCAGCGACATTTTTTCCCCACAAAGTCACATTCAAAACCGTATCCATTGTTAATTATTAATTATTAATTGTTTTTGGAGGTCTTATCCTTTTGGGCGTTTTCCCTTTTAACTTCAGTATTTCCACCGGGCTAAGCGGTATTTCAGGCAATAACAACTCTAAATTATCAAGCAATCGCAAAACCCGTAAAACAGGAATCAGCATTGCGATGGAAACCGGATTCCCTTTTTCAATCTGCGCAACGGTAAACATACTGATACCTGCCCGTTCTGCAATATTTTGCTGAGAAAATCGCTTTTTTAACCGATATTCTTTTATTCGCCTGCCTACTTCTTTTATTATAGCAGTATCGCTCATTTCATTCCAATCCATGTCCATTCTGATTTGATAGTACAAAGGTAATGATTTTTATTTTATTATCACAGTAAATGCTATTGTTAAATGCTTATTCTTTGTATAATGATAGTAAATACTGCGATTATAGCTTCAAACGGCTAAATATTATTTTGAGGTAATGATTACGATAATCATATTTTTTATAAAAACATTGTGTAATAAACCGGCATATACACTACTTTGTCTTTAACCGAAACAATCCGCTCATTTGAAACGACGTATGCCAGATGTATGTGATAATCGTCTATAGAAACAAAACTGTTAAGCGCTCGATGAACCGAATAATCTTTACCTGATTTAACTTCCACCGGCACAACCGATAGCGTGTCGTAATCGTCAATCAAGAAATCTACCTCTCCGCGTTTTTTGTTGTCGTAATAAAACAGGTTTTTACCGTGCGCTTTGAGTTCGGAAGCAACCACTGATTCATATACAGAACCCAAATTCACGCTTGCCTCATCATCCATTATTGCCCGTATATTATTTTTATACAATATGTTAGTCAATAATCCAACATCATTGAGATACAATTTCAGCAAGTTTTTGTTGCTTGATTCGAGCAAAGGAAAAACCGGATTAGCTATTGCTCTGACTTCCAAAGCAATACCGGAATGAATCAAATATTCAAATTCTTCTTCATAATCGCCGGTGCGTTTGCCTGTCTTGTTTTCTATATCTTTTATGACCACGCGCTTTTTTTTGTTCTCCAGATTGGAAGGAATCATTTCATATATCTTTCTTATTTTCAAACGATTCTCCGCATCGTATTTGGAAGCGTCTATGGCGTAATAATGCTGAATTTCCGTTTGCAAATCACGCACGCGCATCACATTTTTTGTTTCAAGGTAAGTGTTGACCGCATCGGGCAATCCACCGGCAAGCAGATATTTTTTAAACAAATTCATGACCTTGTTGTGAATGTTTTCCGGCAAACTTTCCCTTGCAAAAAATTTTTGTCTCAAACCGGCGATTGCTTCTTCTCCAAAATTGTTAGCCCACAAAAATTCTTCAAAATCAAGCGGATACATCCGTTTTATCTCAATACTTCCCATGGGTATAGATTCCGTTTGAGCCAAAGTTACACCCAACAACGAACCGCTTGCTATGTAGGTAAACCGTCCGTCCTGTTGCAGAAATTTAAGTAAAGTAAGCAAATGAGGGTATGCCTGTATCTCGTCTAAAAAGACAAGCGTATCTTCTTTCGCACCCATTTTGTTGCCCGCAAGCATACTCAATTGCAGATAAAAATCTTCTACGCTTCGTGTCTGTTCAAAAAGTTGAGCGTTCAAAGCGTCCTCCAAGAGATTGATTTCAATATAATTCTTGAACATTTTACCGCCAACATATCGGATAATATAACTTTTCCCGATTTGCCGCGCTCCGTCTATCACCAATATCTTATTAGAAAATGACTTAAAATATTCTTCTATAAAGGATTGTATTTTTCTTTTCAGCATAAATTACATTTTTCCTATAAAAATAGCACTGCAAAACTACACTTTTCCAATGAAATTAGCAAGGAAAAACTACACTTTTCCAATTTTTTTAATTACTTTTATTTATTTTGAAAATATGGAAGGTTTATTTGCAGCACAGGCAGAACCTTATTTTAAACCTTAAATCCAACAAAACCTTAGTAGCTTATCGACCTAATGTAGCAAAAATGGCGTTGAAAAAGTCATGCAAATTACATATCACTCATTGATAAACCTTTATATTCGATTTCGTATCCCGGAAGTTTTTCCGTCAGGGTAGTTGTTTTATTTTTAAGAATATTCAGATTGATATTTTTTGCCTGTCGTTTGACTTCCGCAATAATCGCGCGTTTTTCCAACTCATTTGCGGCAATAATATCTATTTGATTCTCACCACGTCTGTCCCAATAACTGCCAATCGCAGAAAATTGTTTAGAATCAATCAGTTGTGAACGAAAATATTTTTCCAAAATCAGTCCGCTGTAGGTTTCATAATCGCGTTCAACAAGGTTGCGGACATAATCCAAATTTCCGATTTCTACCGCACTGCGATATTTATAGATAAACCGAAACCAAAAATTAAGAAAATTATCTTCAATCAAATATTTATTGAACCGGCTACTCTCTTTTGCCCCGAAAGGACGGTTGCGTTTGATAAGTCCGTAATCTTTTTCCAGTTTATCTAAAAAGCCGCCCACAGCAATTTGAAGCGTACTTTCCATATCGCCTCTATCCGTTTTCGACGAAGCGATAAGCGACAAAATAGAAAAATAGTTGCCATAATCTTTGCCAAATTCATCTATCAAAACAGCCTTTCCTTCGTCAAGGAAAAAGGAACCTTCACGGAAAATAACATCTAATATTTTTTTCTTTGTAAATGCCTTATTAATAACAAGTTGTTCAATATACTTGGCTATGCCGCCTGTTACCATGTAAAACGCCAGTAAATCTTCATTTGTATATTTCGGATGAAAATCTTGTAAAATCTGTTTAATAGTTTGTATATCAAATGGTTTCAGTGTAATTTTTGCCGTCAGACGACCAAAAAGCGGCTCTTTGCTGTTTTCAAAAATCCGCTTCATCATCGAATAAATGGAACCGCAAAAAACAATATTAATTTGACTGTTGTCCTTGTAGGAATCCCAAATATTCTGAATATCGCTGAAAATGGACGGATTACTATTGGCAAATTCCTGAATTTCATCCACTATCAGTGTGAAATTCCGTGTTTGCGACAACACCATCAATGCCTTAAATAGGGATGCAAAATTTTGAAAACTGCCGAGTACAATTCCCAATTTTTCTTCTGTTTCTCGTGTAAACTCATCACACAGAAGTATTTCATTCTTTTTTGCAACAAAAAAATAGAGTGCCGTGCTTGCGGCAAAAGCATTTTTCAGCAAAGTAGTCTTTCCGACCCTTCGCCGCCCCAAAAGCATAGTCATCTGAGCGGAATTTTTGGAAATTTCCTCAAAATCTCTCAGTGTGGCTATTTCTTTCTCTCTATTATAAAACTTCATAAATAATTAAATATAAGTATTTTGCAAATTAAAACTTATTTATCGCAACAGCCGTTGCTGTAATGCACGTTGCGATAAGGCAAATAACCATAAGCTAAAGTAGTTGACACGGCTTTCTAACATCACAACCATAATGATCGCTTAAAATATCGCAACATTCATTGCATGCTTCCTCAACGGTACAAGTCTTTCCGGTTATATTTTTCAATTCCGGATAAATTAACTTGACCGTCCGTTTATTATGCCGTTCCAACTCCTTGATAATTCGTCTGCCGGTGGGGGTAGCGACATCTATTTCCGCTGTTACAATTGTATTCATATTATTTAATTTACTTTAGATGGAACAAAGATATATCTTTTCTCTCAATTAGCCAAACCTACCGATATAGCTTCCAGGGTCAACGCAATAAAGCAGGACCTTATTTTAAACCCTAACTCCGCTATGTTTTAGGTAGTCTATTGCATAATATGTTTATTTACACAGACATAACAAAAATATAGACTACCTATTGTTAGGGTGCTTACAAAACGTATAACACATTTAATATCAATTATATAATCCGATAGACTACCTAAATTGAGCGAAGTTAGGGTTTAAACCTTAAATCAAACAAAACAATCTTGTACCTTTGACAAGTGTCATTCCGAAATCATATTTTTTTATTATCATAGTAAATACTATTGTTAAATGCTTATTTTTCGTATAATGATAGTAAATGCTGCGATTATAATTTCACAATTATCTTAAAATATCCCCATTCCACAATTGTTGCAAAAATATTTTCCATGGCAAAATCAGCACATTATCCACCAAGCGCGGACGAGGGTCATTGCTTACCAAAATAAGTTTTTTTACCGTATATTCTTCCGCAAATGCTTTCAATCCTTTAATATGGCGGTTGCCGGCGTCATTGGTCGCCTTGACTTCAATGGCAACTTCGTGGTCGCCGAGCACGAAATCAATCTCAATCTGAGAAGTCGTGCGCCAATAAGCCATCGGATAATTCAGGTCGGAATACCGGCTGTGCGCGTGAATTTCCTGATAGATGAAATGTTCGAAAACTTTGCCGAAAATCTCCGTCCCTGATTCTATTTTTCCCCTGTTCAACAACGAGTTGACAATTCCAATATCGAACAGGTAAAATTTTGGAGCCATAATCACCCGGCGTTTGGGTTTCTTTTGAAACGAGGGCAGATAACGTCCCAGCAAAGTATCTTCCAAAATTTGAAAATATTCCTTAACGGTAGGAACGCTCACGCCGGTATCGGCGGCAATATTCGTATAATTAACTATCTCGCCGTTGGTCAGGGCGGCTGTCTCCAGAAAACGGCTGAATGTTGCCACGTTTCTTAAACGCGCTTCCGCCACTATTTCATCCCTCAGATAACTCCCGATATAAGCCGAGAGCAATTTTTTGGCGTTGACGGTATCGTAATGTCTGGGCAATAGACCATTGTTCAATGCGCGCAACAAGTCGAAATCGGGAATCTCACTGCTTGTAAGCGGATACAGTTCATAACGCAAAGCCCTGCCGCCAAGCAGGTTTGCACCGGAACGCAAAATCTTGCGCGGACTCGATCCGCTCATAATGAAACGCACGCCTTTGTTGACAATCAGCCAGTGAATTTCGTTCAGAAGTTCCGGTATCCGCTGTATCTCGTCCACAACAACCACTGAAGCGGACGGCATTGCCGAAACCACTTCACGAATATGTCCCGGATTTTTTACCAAACGCTCATAGTCGCCGGTCAATAACAGATCGAACCACAATGCACCGGGAAAACACGCTTTCAGCAAAGTGCTTTTTCCCGTTTGCCTTGCACCCCAAAGAAACAAACTTTCATTTTCTGAACCCTCAAATATTTGTTGCCTGTTATACATACAATTAACCCAATAATTTGATTTTTATACTTTAAAATATCATGTAATTTTAAAGTGTCTCTTTAAAATTACATGATATTCTAAAGTTTCAGGCTGTAAAGATACACTTTTTTTTTGATTTTTCCAATAAAGTTGACCCTGGGCGCCTATCCCGCGCCGTACCTTCGACAAGTGTCATTCCGAAATCTCGTTGTTATTCTTTTTCTTAAATCATTATATTAATGATTCAACAGCCATTTCCATACAGGAATAACTTCTATTTCAATGTTTTCCGTGCAGATTGTATCTTCTTCATCTTTGGTAATAATCAGGTGTTTTTTAATTTCCTGCCGTTTTGACATTTGCAACAAAGCATTGATTTCTCTCTTGCGCGTTTCAATATCATTTAACGAATAACTGACCTGAATTGCCGTTTGCTGTTCAGGCAGGAAAAAATCCACTTCGTAATTGTCGTTGAAAAAATAAACCTCATCGCCGTACAGTTTTTTCAATTCAATGGCGACAAGATTTTCCAAAAGCGAGGTTTGGCTGTCAAATAAAAACAGGTTCAGAATACCGTTGTCGGCAAAATAATATTTTTTATTGCTTTCTTTATCAAGCAATTTTCCCAAATAATTCGACACCGGGAATACCAGCCAAGTATCGGTAATATGCTCAACATATTCAATAATGGTCGATTTGCCTATTTTCACGCCAACAGACGAAACAAGATTTGCCATTCGAGTGTATGAAATCGGCTGTTTCACACTTTCCGCCAGCTTTTTTATCAACAATTTCATTGCAAAAGTGTTGCGAATTTCGTAGCGCGTTATTATGTCGCCAAAAAATATTTTTTGATACAAACTGTTGAGCCAAAGACGCTTTTCTTTGAAAAATAAAAGTTCGGGCAATCCGCCGTCGTAAAAATATTCTTCAAATGCTTTGATAACGGAGAGCCGTTCACTACCGTACAGCCAATTTTTGTCCAATACAATCCCCTTTCTTTCAATAAATTCGGCAAACGACAAAGGATAAATTTCTTTAATCAGGTAGCGCCCGCCGAGCGTGGTGGCAATTTCGCTGCTCAACATTTTGGCGTTGCTGCCCGAAATATAAACGCGGTATTGCGTATCGGCAAGTCGGCGGGCAAATTTTTCCCACTTATCTATCAACTGTATTTCGTCCAAAAACAAAATCGGCTTGTGTTCGTACATTTCACCATAGCAATCAAGAATCAACTGAAAATCGGCAGTTGTAAGTTCGGAAAGCCGTTCTTCTTCAAAATTGATATACAATATCTGCTCTTTCGGTACGCCGGTTGAAATAAGATGCTGAATTTGTTGAAACAACATAAAGGTCTTACCCACGCGCCGCAAACCGACAAATACATAATTGCCGTTTTTTTCTATAAACACAGGGCGTGGCGAAAGTTCTACCTTCGACGCATAATCCTGAAAATACCTGATTACTTCTTTTATTTTATCTTTGCTAATCATAGCATTGTCTTATTTACAGGACAAAAAATCATATATTTTGTCCTGTATGAAAAACAAAATTACTGCTTTTTTATCGAATATACAAGACAAACATATAAAAAACGGCTAAAACGTATTTTCTTCGTATAATGATAGTAAATACTGTGGTTATATTCAAACAGTGTAGGGACTATAATTTAGCGGTTTATGATTCGGTAATAAGCGTTGAACAAATGTTTTGTCCTTTTTGGCAACCAGCATATTGTAGTCAAGTTGCATACGAACCAATAAGGATTTTTTGATAAATTCAACGCGATACATATTAATCTATTTTTATTTCAACGCCATAATTACGGCTTAAACGTCTTCCAACTATATCAAAGGCTTCCTCAACGGTATAAGTCTTTTCCACAATAATTTTGGTGGTTTAGAAAAATATTGTACCTTTGCGCTCAACGTGCCTCCCCCGCTTCCCGTTAGAACAGCGCGCTCAGGGGAGCTTTTTATTTTTATATATGACAAAAGCACTTTATACCAAGCCTTTTCTGTCTCTACATGGACAAATGGCGCAACTCAAATCAAGAGGCATGAAGTTTGCCGACGAAGCCAAGGCGTTGCACCTGCTCAAAAACGTCGGTTATTATCGCTTCAGCGGATACTGGTATCCGTTACTGGTAAACAGAGAGACGCATGTTTTCAAGTCCGGAGCCACTTTTGAATCGGCTTTTAACCTTTACAAGTTTGACCGCGAATTGCGTAAGTTAATTATTGGCGAATTGGAGAAAATCGAAGTCGCCGTGCGTACGCAAATGACTTATTCGCTTTCGGTAGCGCACGGACCATTTTGGCTTGACGACGAAACGCTGTTTGCCAATCCTGTCAAGTACATTGCTACGCTTGATAAAATCAACAGCGAAATGCGGCGGAGCGACGAGGATTTTATCTCGTGGCTGCACGGTTTGACATATATTCGCAACATTTGCGCACATCATGCTCGTCTCTGGAACAGATTTCTGCAAGTTCAGCCGTTGTTTCCAAGACGCATGCAACATACCTGGATTTCTATCGAAGGATTGAGCAACAGGAGTATGTACTATATCTTGTCCATGATAGTCTATTTCCTCAACACGGTGAATCCGAAGCATACTTTCCGACAGAAAATCGGCAATCTGCTGCGTAAATATCCCAATGTGGATGCCTGTGCAATGGGCTTTCCTGTCGGCTGGTACACCGAGCCGCTTTGGCAAATTGTCTGAACGGTGATTTTTTGCCAGTATAGAACATTCATATCAATAGAAAAATCAACAAAACCTAAATTAAAACCTCGTTAGAAGTTTCATAATCAACTTGTGATTTGGGTTAATCGGCTTTTGTCGTAATTTGCAGGAATGGTGTTTAACGGCTTAGCAGGGGATTCCTCCCTGCGGTCGGAATGACGGCGCGTTTTTTATTATTAGGTGGGAGGAGGGAGCTGAGTGGCGGCTTTGCCGCCACTCAACTCCCTCCTCCCATTGTCTTCCCCCACAGATTATCGGGTCATTCCGAGCCGTAGGCGAGGAATCTGCTGCCAAGTCGTTAAACGCCCTATCGCGGTTAATTATTTATTTCTATATTGCTTTCAAATCAAAGTACATGGCGCGGGTATCTTCTTCTGTATCTTTGGTTGTCAGGTATCTAAAACCGGCTTTTTCGTAAAACGATAATGCTATGCGATAGGCATCTACGGTTATGAAACGGCAAGCATTAATTTCAAGTAGTTTTTCGCATCATTAAGCAAAAAATCGTTCAAATCCATGTCGCCACAATCGAAAGAGGAAACCGGGGTATCTTCTTCCAAACGAACAATTCTAATCTTATTTACAATCTCACTCATTTGGGGTATATCGGAAATCGTGCTGCTTTTTTATACCATTCGTATGCTTCCTCGTACTCTTTTCGCTCTTCAGGCGAAATTTTCTGCACATTTTCCATTGCCTTTGCAAAGCGAATAGAATCTCTGCCGGTAAGAATCGGTGTCGGTTTAATTGGTGTTGCCATATTGTTTTTTATTTATATTAATGAGTGCAAAGGTAATACATTATTTACAAAAACGAGACTTTCGGAGTAGAAAACCAAGTCTTATAGATTTTATCGCCATTCCAAGCATCTCGGCGGAGCTGTCTTACATCTATTTCACGATCTTTCCACATACCGCGCGTTTTTGAAAAAAGCTCGTGGGTTGATTTGGATTTAGGTTTAACAACATCATTATTGTTTACCTCCGCGTTGATGCCCCATGTTTCAATAAAAGAAGCAAAGTGTCCAGCTTCTTTTGGTTGATTTGATTTTTTAATGTCAAGTTGCATACGAACCAATAAGGTTTTTTGATAAATTCAACGCGATACATATTAATCTATTTTTATTTCAACGCCATAATTACGGCTTAAACGTCTTCCAACTATATCAAAGGCTTCATCAACAGTATAAGTCTTTCCGGTTATACTTTCCGATTCCGGATAATTTAACTTGACTGTCCGTTTATACTGTTCCAACTCCTTGATAATTCGTCTGCCTGTGGGGGTAGCGACATCTATTTCCGCTGTTACAATTGTATTCATATTATTTAATTTGTTTAGATGGAACAAAGATATGTCTTTTCTCTCAATTAGCCAAACTGCCGAAAGAAAACAGGCGTCAAATAAGGGAATAAGGTTAGGTTTGTTGGATAGTTAATCACTTGCTACTAAGGTTGTTTTGTTTGATAAATAAGGTTTCTATTCGTTATAAAATAAAGATTTTAATTCGTTGACCCTGGGTGCCTATCCCGTGCCATACCTTTGACAAGTGTCATTCCGAATGGAGTTTTTTATTATCACAGTAAATACTATTGTTAAATGCTTATTCTTTGTATAATTATAGTAAATGCTGTGATTATAATATCAGGCAGATGTTTCTACACACCGGTGGGGTTTACTGCATAGCTGTAAATGCGCAACTCTGCGCGGTTGAACAATCCGAGAACGCCTTCCCGATTGTTGAAAATCTTGATTTTGTTGATTCTTGCGTAAAACATAGTCTGTAAGGATAAAAAATGATTGAATTATAGTTTTTTAATTTATTAATTGTTGAAACAATTTTTCGTGTTCAATAGCAACTCGTTTAATATCAAATTTCTCTTTCACAATACGTAAGCCTTCTTGTATGAAATGATCTTTTAATTGAAAATTAGATTTTATTTTAAGAACAGCATTACACACTTCTACCGGATCTTCTACCGGCACTAATAATCCATTTTCATTATTCGTTATAAGTTCAGGAATTGCATCAATTTCAGTTGCAACTATTGGTTTCCCGATAGCCATATATTCCGCTAAAACTAAACCAAAACCTTCCCATCTTGATAACAACAAGGCAACATCAAATAACCGAATGTAGGGATTTACATCTTCAATCCATCCTGTAATTGTCAACGAATCGAATATTTGATACTCTGTTGCTAATTTTTCAATTTCGATTCGTAATTCTCCATCTCCTACAATTATAAAATACGCTTCCGGAATTTGTTTTTTAATAAGTTGAGCCGCTTTAATGAATATATCAGGTGATTTTTGTTTTGATATTCGGCCAACGGTTCCTATAACAAATGCGTCCTGCGGAATACCTAACGATATTCTATCAATAGCACTGGTTTGTTGTATTTTATTAATATCTATCCCATTGTAAATAACCGTCAATTTTTCTTCTTTGCAAATTTTTCTATGTAAAGAAGATTTTTTTTCTGCCTCAGAAATAACAATAATCCTTTCTGTGAATTTTGATAAAAACCGTTCTATGAAAACATACAACTTCCGCTTCAACTTTGAACAATCCATATTGAACGCCCAACCATGCGGATTATATATTATTTTAGTATTCTTTATTCCTAAACTTGCAAGTCTACCCAACGCACCTCCCTTACTACTGTGACAATAAATAATGTCCGGATTGTAAGATTTAATTAATCGCCGAATTTTACGTACTGCTGAAATATCGTTTAGAGATATTTCTCGATTCATTTCCATTTGTTTAGCCTCATCAATAATACCGGAATAAATATCTATGTCATGCTCTTGAGAACAAATTAAAATTTGTTGAAAATCAAGCCGATTCATATTAGAAAATAACATAAACAAATATTTACGCACTCCAAATGAACTTTGAGTGATGTGTAATATTTTTATTTTCATGTGCTAATAGGCTTGTTTTAGTAATTTTTATGATTATCGAACATTAACAAAATCAATATTTTTGGTTCGACTTATTTTTGTAAAACAATTTAAAAATCTTTTTCATCTGACTATAAATACCCAGTTTATAACTCAACAAACGAACAAATCGTTCAACACGCACATGTGTATCTTCAGGAAAATATTTTTGAAATACCGCTTGAGGTTGCATTGAATCCAAATCATCAAAAAAATCTGATCGTCGTTTATTATAAGGAATACTTTCTGTCATTTCACGAACACCACAAATAGCATTTTCTACATTTATAGATTCAATATTAATCTTACTTTTCACTTCTTCTAAAATAAGACGAGCTTTTGGAGTATGAGTAATTATTCGAGTAGTTCCCTTATCATCATCCATTTTGCGACTGAAATCATTTACATTAAAACAATCCCATAAAGTGAAATCGGATACGCGGTATTTCTTTTTATATTTACAATTATAACATGATGGACGGACACTTAGATTTGAAAAAAAAGCTCTTAAATACGGATCGGATTCAACACCACGATGATAATCCCTCTTAGTGTCGTTATTGTAAATTGAAAGTGTTGAATATTTATAACCATAATATTTATCTCTAAATAATACTCTATGGAAGTTTCCCCCTAATAGGTTTTGTTGAACTTGTAAATATTTTCGCAATAACAAAGGAGAGGGAACCGCTCTACAAACAACATCAACTAATATCAAATTTTCATAATGCCTTTCTTGTAAATATTTGTATAATCCTTCGATTTGACATGGGGTTCCACTGAAACACACCAAGCGACCTTCCTTCAAAAAATCTTTTACTTGTTTATAGGTCTTTCCTATTGTACTTTGGACATATTTACTGTTACGAAAGCGATAAAGATTCTCAATATTTTCCACCGAAGAATGTTTTACTATAAAATTTTCATCAAACGTTGCTCCGAAGACAACTCCATTTTGCTGAATTATCCATTGTGCAATAGCCGTAAATGCACCGCCCGAAGTACTCTCTTTTCGTATTTTAGCATCCTTTATCTGAACTATATATGCTGCTTGTTGCTCATTTTTTGATTCATGGATAGGATTTAATTCCGGACAGACTTTTTCGCATAAATCACAGTCAATACATAATTCTTTATTTACTTGTGGATAAAGAAATCCCTCAATGTCTTCTGCCATAGAAATACAATGCTTGGGGCAGATATTGAAACAAGCATGACAACCATTACATTCTTCTTTATTAATAATCTGAATCATCTTTTATTTCACATTTAGCTAAGGTATTTTTCAAATAATTGTTAGCATAATATCGTAATTCTGCAATAATGTTATGTACTGCCTCATAGTCTATCTCTTTCCTCAAACAAAATTCTATTGACTCATATCCATTCAGCAAGAAAGATTCAAGATGTAGTGATGATAATAATGAATATAAACGAGAATTAGTTGATACAGAAGTATCTTTGCTATATCGCCTAAAAGAGAAAAAACGTTTTTTGTGTAACAATGAGAATATGGTACCATGGAATGAATCGGTCAACACATATTCAGCATCCCGAATAAGAGAAATAAACTCTGCCGGACCGATATTATAAGGCGCATAATCGGGAAATTTATTATCGCTTTTTATGTATTTATCAAGGTGTTGAAGTTGAACAATTTTAAGTCCGGTTTCTACACGCAATCTTTTAGCAAAAATTCTTTGTCCCGGATTATTGCCAAGAAAATAACAGAATATATATTTCTCTTTTACAATACGTTCCGGTTTTTGTATTTTCTGCCATTCTTGCGCTGTAAAGAGTAATGTCGGATCACAAACGACAGGAACCTCCTTTCCTGTCAATTCTACAACAATTGCTTGACCGGATTTTTCTCTGACAGAAATACAATTCAAACGTTTCAAAAAAGTTATGGCTTTCTCTTTCTGTGCTTTTGGCATTTTAGTTACACCAAAACTCGTAGAAAATGCAATTTTAGGAATACCATCCGGCACAAAATTTAAGGTAAAGTAATCTGCTTCTATATTAGATGGGAGCCAAAGTTGATCGCTGCCTACTACAAATGCACTGTAATTTTTCGCACTATCACTCAACTCTTTTTTTGAAGAATAAAATGATGAAAGATGAAACATTTCCTGAGAAAATTGACTAAACATTTTTGCTCTTTCATTCATTTGCTCTTTAAAAGCCTTTCCCTTAATTTTTTTTGCTATGGCATGTTGTAAAAATCCAAATTTATCTTGTACGGTATGAATATCAAATATGTGTTTTAGAAAATATTTGTATTTAGCCTCATTAATCTCTTTTTTTAAACCATCAATACGGATGGTTTCATTCGGCACCCCCATTTTATCAAAAATAAGTTGAGTAGCATACGATTGAAGTTGACTACCATAATTAGGTTGATAGTAACAAGTAATCAATGCCAACGTTTTTTTATCTACCATAATCTTAAAATTTATTCAATATCCATATTGACCGTATCGTAACATAAATAGTTTTAAACGAGCAATAAAAGGGAGCAAAAAATAGCATTTTAGTTTAATAATATAAATGGTTATCAACCGAAATTTATCAAAAAAAGAAAATTTTTTACTTTTAATTGCATCCGAAAAACATTTATTTTCTTCTATAATAGTTGAAAACTTTTTTTTCTTAACCTTATAAGAATCTTTATTGGAGGGGTGGAAATAGGTACTCATTGCAGCAGCCAATAGTACATATAGGCATCTTTGCTGAAGTGCAATCTTAAAATTCTCATATTTGGAGAAATTAACTATTCCTTTTTCTATCACATTAACACAATCAATTATATAATGTACATTTTTTTCATCAACTGTTTTTGAAATTGAATTGGCATTATATCTATAATGATTATAGTATTTATTTACATATAAAACTTTTTGCGCGTTGTAAAAAGCTCTTAAGGAAAATTCCACACCTTCTAAGCCTTGACGAAGTTTCGGACAATGCCTTACATCATATTTTTGTACATAATTCCTTCTTAACAACTTACAATAAGCAGTTGCTATTCCTGATTTATATATTAATGTGTTTCGAGAGAGTTCTTTACACTCATCATTCGTATATAAATGCAAATCTTCTTCACAAGGCCACTCCAATTTTCCCTTGATGGATTTATTGTCAAGCTCTTGAATATATTTCCAAAACACAACATCTATATCCTCATATTTAGATATATAACTTACAAGCTCCTCAAAAGTATTGATATCTATCCAATCATCACCATCCAAATACATTATCCAATCTCCTGTGGCAATTTCATATCCAGCATTACGAGCAGAAACCAGCCCCCCATTTTCTTTGTGAATAACTTTTATTCGTGAATCTTTATCTGCGTATTCATCGCATAGTTTGCCACAATTATCAGGAGAACCATCATCAACCAATATTATTTCGAGATTGGTATAAGTTTGTGAAATGATACTATCCACACATTTATGTAAATATTGTTCTACTTTGTATATAGGAACTATTACTGATATTAAAGGATCTATTTCCATGTTTTCTGTATGCTTATCAAATCATTATTCTTTGGCTTTTATTGTATCATCTTGTTAAATGCTTCCATAAAATAAGAGGCAGCAACTTTCCAAGTTCTTTTTCCTTCGCTAAAATACTCCTTTTTAATATTTTTCTCCATTGTTTTCAGCAAATTCCGGTCGTTGTATAGCGTTAAAATTGCATCCTTGATTTCCGATACATTTTTGGGTGCAATCAACACTCCTGTTTGCCCATCGGCAATCATTTCCGGAAGACCGCCAACCTTTGTGGCTATTACCGGTTTTTTAAATGCAAAAGCCGACATAACAACTCCACTTTGAGTAGCATCGGTATATGGACATATAACAACAGACGAAGCATTTATCAAATTTGCCAGTTCATCAACTTGTATATAGCGATTAATAATCTTTATGTTATTATATTTTTCGTAAGAATAAATGTCGAAATCAAAATCTCCGGAACCGGCAACTGTCAATGTTATATCGTTGTATTTTCTTTGCTCTGTTATCAGAACAAATGCATCAAGCAAATATTTTATTCCCTTGTATGGCGATATGCGCCCGAAAAACAATATATCAAATTTATTATCGTTTTTTGTCTGCTCTGTTGTGAAACAGGTCAAATATTCGTACATTCCGAGAAAAGACGAAAATGTCTGATTTTTGCCCTGATTATATGTTGTAATAAATTTTTGCTTTTGCTTTTCATTTAACAACATTTTATTGGGAATCATTGAGAAAAATATTTTTCTTAACAATTTGTTAGAAACAGATTGTTCGCCAGAATGCACAAAGGGGTCGTGCACCAACAACAGTGTTTTTTTTCTGTAAGCAATTTCCGAAAGCAAATAAGTCAATTGATAACTATCCGACAACACGACATCGGGTTTAATTTTCTTGACCAACAAATGTATCTTGTACGAATGCCATATTTTTTTGAAAAACTGGGAATTACGAACTCCTTTGACAATATAAGTTTTATTAAGAGGAACAAACCGGGCAAAGCGTTGCATTTCCTCTACTTCGGTTCCGACAGTTAGTAACTTTGACAATTTTTCCTTGTCCAAAAAAGTGTATTTTAAATGCAGGGTTTCATAAAAAAAGTAGATATCACAGGTCTTTTGTAATTCTCTAATCAAAGAAACATTAGCATCTAATGCAAAAGTTGATAAAAATACTACTTTCATGTGGTTATGATTTGCTTAAAATAAAATTCATTGATTTGTTATAGTTATAGGTCATCGTATCAGCAAATATCTTGCATTTTACACTGTCAAAGTTTACAAGTTTTTCATATACCTCCGAAGGCGAAGGCAGCAAAGTTTGACTGTTGTAGTTGTAATAATTGTCCAAAAAACCTGCTTTTTGTACAATATCAAATGTTTTGCTTGACTGTATTGATTTCTGTATTTGGTTTGGTGTAGCAGGAATAATATATTTTAGCCATCGAGACCTGTGTTCCACGCCATAGTTGTCGTAGCAAAAAAAAGGAACAGCATTATGCAAACTAACAACAATCGGGTGCATACGTTCTCCCACATATCCGGAAGAATATTTAATCAAGTAGTACCATTCAAGCGGATCTAATGGCAGTTCTATTTTAGAATCAAAATCAAAGGACAATAATTTTTCGGGAAAAGGAAAGGCTACACATTGATAACCATCTGCATTACACAATTTTTCAAATTCTTTAGCCCATACTGCATCAAATTTTGGATGAAGAAAACTGGCCAGAATATACTTGTCGTTTAATCTGTATTTGTTTTGAATATATTCTTTTGTAAGAACAGTTTCAACATTGTTGTTGAAAGCGAAAACAGGATCGGGTGTTATGTCGGGCGAAACTGCACCATCGGTAAAATATTTGACTAACTGTTTTGTCCATTCATCCCGAACGGTGATGTGTTTAAACTGCAACAAACAGGTACCGATAGTTTTCTTTAATTTCCCTTCTACCAAATAATATGGCGTATTTTGGCACGAAACAGAAAACGCTACTCTCGAAATTTCCGAAACCGGTTGGTCAAAAACGCCCCAAAAGGGATTGGGAAAATCGTGGTCAGGTGATGTTATTTCCCATCTCAACGGGTGAATGGTAAATTTTTTTCGACGGCTTTCAGGAAAATAATTCCATAAAGCATCGCTGCCAATAAAAACGTTGTCAATACCATTCCTTTGAATTTCGGCTGCCACATCTGTGTCGTTTCTACATATATTGGTCATTGGCAGATATTTTGCGCAAAACAATCGGTGCGCCTCTGTCTGAATCGTCGGAACTCGTTGCGCTGTCCATTTTTCAAATTCTTTTGGAACCCAGTTTATTATTATGGGATCAAATCTGTGCTTTTTCAGGTAGCCAACGGTTGAAAGTGCTTGTAAGTTAGCACCAAAGTTTGACCCTGCATGATATGTCAGAACACCTGTTTTCATAAGGATAATTGTATATTAATTGATAACATTATTATTATCGACCATAGTTAATAGTTTTTGTTTCTTTCTTCTTGACTTAAAATACCACATAAGCAAAAAAGGAGAAATCAACATAAAATTTCCTGTTGCGGATTGTGAGACAAAGAGACACACACCATTAATAAAAATATAGGAATATACGCCATAAAACAATATACCTGATAAATTTATAATTTCGTTGCGATGAAGAACGATTTTGCTGACAATAAAAAACAACAGTGCCGTGATAAATGTACCAACTTTGCCAAACTCAAACATCAATCCTCCAACGAAAGTATAAAAAATATGAGCATCAACTCCTGTTTTGGCTTCTATATACAGCCATTTATCTGTACCTGTAAACGGCATTTCATTGGGACGAAATAATTTTGTGATAATATTAAAATAGAACTCACCGTTGCCTTGTCCTCTCAAACCGTTGTACATTAAGCCGTTAAAATTCAACATGGGGTCTCCTGCATATCTGTACATTTCGAACATAGCAGCATCTTGAAATCGTGAAACCGTTACTGCAATAAAAAACAATACAAATGGTACTGATACAATGATTGCCAACAATTTCATTTTACGCTTTGTTTTTTGTAATATAAAGTTCTTGTATAGAAAAAACAGAAACACCAGAAATAAAAAATACATTAATATTATTCCTCTGCCTGCAAGTAGCAGATTGAACATTAATACAACAGAGCATGTGGAGTAAAAACAGAATGAACTCCATTTACTTTTTATATTTTTGGTAAAATATAGAAATGCCGACAGCGTAAGAGTGAGAGGCGCCAACGACAGTGCCAGACCAAAAAATTTAGACAACAGAGTACCGGTAAACCAAAAAATAATACCGTCTGCTGTCATTTGACTGTTTCTGACATCAGCCCAATCCATACCTGAAATTTTTCCATATTCGGGTATCAGTAGCAAAATAGAATAAAAATTGAGAATTGTTGCTGCTTTTACAAATAGCATCATTTTCGATTTGTCTGGAAGAATTATATTGGTAATCTTATCGCTGCGAAATGTGATAAAAGGATATAAAAACAACATAAGTACAGTATAGAGATATACAAACGGCTCAACCGAAATACGAGCAGCACCTGAATTGCTCATGATAAAACCCGGCTGATTGTAAAACCCTACACTACTCCATGCCGAAAACACAAACAAACTTAACAGAAATGTACCTGTATTGAATGTTTTGTATCTGCGCAAGAAGTAAAGTAAGGTCAATGTATAAACGATTGCATTGCCTATCAATATTTCGTTTGAATCTATTGACATTTTTATTTCTTCCTGATTTGTTTTATATTAATCCTGATAGGTTTCTGTGGCAACACATTCGGCTTTCCCGCTGCAATAAAAATAACAATTTTTTCGTATTTCGGAATATCCAAAATATTTTTCACTTTGCTCTGTTCTGTCAATGATGCGTGTTGCATATTAAGGCATACGCATGAAATATTATTTACCGTACAGGCTAAAAGAAAATTCTCTACGCTTAACGAAGCATCTATATAGGGCAAAAACCTGTCCTCTATTCCGTATGCTCTAACATCCGCCGTAATACAAATCAAATAGGGTATATTCCCGCTAAAACCTGTTGCTCCTGCAATATTCTTAGTCAATAGACTAATTTTTTCTTGTCTATTTTCAATATAATATCTCACAGTTTGTCTGCAACAACCGGAAGGCGCATCTGAAGCAATTTCAACTATTTCATTCCAAATATCGTCATCAATTACTTCATTAGTAAAACTTCTACAAGAAATTCTTGATTTTATAATATGATAAAATTGTTTTTTTTCTTCATTGGTAAATGAATGTGTCAAATTTGTGTCTCGGAAAACAAAACCTGTCTGTTGAGCATTTTCATAATTTTCAATTACATCCGCAGTCCATTTATATGCTTTATCATTTAATATATATCTATTTGTTATTTTGTTTTGCAATGCTTTACATTTTTGATACACTGCTTTTCCGTGTCCTTTTTCAAAAGGAACAATATGCAAGCCTTTGTCTAAAATATGGACATTAGTCCGTAAATAAGAAAAGATTACCTCTTGCTCATTATCATAATTTTTTGTAAATAATTTATAATAAGCAAGGTCATCTAAAATAATCTTAATCACTCTTTTTATATATCTTAATTTTTGCAACATAATCCTCTGTATTAAACAATATGAAGTTTATAATATGGAACATATTTGTATTCTTTATTTTCTCTTTGCCCAATAACTTTTGCAGGAATGCCACCAACGACAGTAAAAGGCGGCACATCTTTGGTTACCACAGAACCCGAAGCTACAACGGCATACTCTCCTATGGTTACTCCCGGTATAATTATCGCTCTTGAACAAATCCATGCATACTCTTTAATAACTACGCTATCGCCAACCGTTTTAAAATTCACATCATTATAGTCATGGTGTAAAGTCCATATCATTGCTTCTGCCGCGACAGTTACATTGTTTTTAATAACCAACCCTTTTCGCGCATCCAATCTAACTCTTGGCCCTATAGAGCAACCATCTTGAATGATTAGACCACGGGGATTTCTGATTTCAAAACCCGCAAACATAGATGCTTTTCCTATTTTAGCCCCCAAAAATCGTAATAAAAACATTCGCACCGTTTGAGAGGGAAAATTAGCAATAAAAGAATTGAGAATCCACCATTCTATTGAAGTTTTCCAAATAATTACCTCTCTTTTTAATTTGTTTTTTATTTTTGTCATTTTTTATTCCTCTATATTTTTTAATCTTTTTTGTTTGTCAAATTTTCTAACCATCGAATTTATCAATAACTTCTCATCTTTACATAATCCAAACAGATATATTCCTGTACACAGGATAATTACCGATACTGTAATTGTCAATAAAAATCTGAAATCTGAATGTATAAAATAAACAATAAAAAAACATACCACCACAGAAAGTGTTACAGGTATTATTTCTTTAAGAAAAACTCGATTAAAATACTCTCTAATAGATAGATTTGCTATTTTTTTTGCAAAAAATAACCGAAAGGAACAGGCTAAAAACTCAATACACACAAAACTAACCAATACTGAATAGGCAGATAATCCATTTTTTAATAAAATGTATGCTACGGGTACATTGAACAACCATATAGAACCTACTACAATTTGATATATTTTTATTTTTCCTGTCGCTTGAACTGTAGACGGCAAACCTATCGTCAGTTGATTAACCAATGTTCCGATTAGTATCAACGAACAAAATACAGTGGCGTAGTCCGGTACGTTTTTGAGCCACAATTTTAAAATCGCAGGCATTTCAAAGAGACAAGGAATAGCAATAACCGCCAACAAAAAAAATCCAAATTTACTTGCCATCATAGATAAGCGCAACATCCGTTGACGATCGCCCATTCCTTCGCTTTTCATAATTTGTGGATTCAAAGCGCGTAACATAGTTGCAGAGAAAAAATTCATCTGTCCTGCTATTTGGTTGGCAATGCCATAAGCTGCGTTCACTATCGTACCAAAGAAAATATTCAACAAAACGGCTATACCTTGTGTGCGTCCAACACTACCCAACGCACCAAAAAGATTCCAACTGGAAAAAGATGCCAATTCTTTCATCAATGGCTTATCCATCTGGTAATCTTTTACCGAACATTCCCGATATTTTTTTAAACAATAAGTGGCGTATAATAAAAAAGAAATAATACTTAATCCGGCCATCAATGAGCCATATACCATCAATCGTTCTGTTTGAATAAAATAGGCCAAAGAGATTGCAATTGCCAACTTTAAAATGGATTCTATAATATTTACCACAGCAATCCACAGCATATTTTCGTGTGCATTGAGCGAGGCGGTAAAAGGCACGGAAATAATGGTAAAGAATATCGATGCTGCCATAAAATAATAGACCGCTTTAGCTGTGGAAATCCTGTCGATGGGGATATTCAAGAATCCGTTAAACAGAAATGGCGAAAGGGCAAATAATGCAACAGCAATAATTAATCCAATCCCAATATGCAAAATCCAACTATTGGTAAAGATTTTTTTCTGCGTCTCAAAATCACCCTTTCCTTGATGAAACGAGAGATAGCGCTGTGTAGAAACCGTCATAGCAACATTCAAAAACGAGAGCATTGCAATTACGCCGGCAATTAAATCAAATATTCCATAATCAGAAGCGCCCAGTGTATTTAATACCAAACGTGTTGAATACAGCGTAATACCCATTGTTATCAGCATTTTGGCATATAATACGCCGGTATTGAATACTACCTTACTTGATGCAGATGTCGGTTGTTTCATTAAATTATTTTTAGTTCTTTTGTTCAACCCGCTTCGAGGTTGACGGTAAAGGAGGAATATCGTTTTTCTACCGAGCGATAATCCCTAACGGGATTGCTGCCAAGGCGTAAGCAGTTATTTTTGTTTAGTTCTGAGGGATTTATTTTAGTCAATATCCCCTCAATTCTTTTTTATAATTGTCCGGAGGACATTCATATCAATAGAAACAATGATACATACCAACACCTGATACACAATGCTTTTCAATGTGAAACCTCTACGAGATTTTGGTGTACGGGGGATGATTCGTTTTCTATTTTCTATTGATATGTATTCCCTATGGGAATCTGCAAAAAATCCGGGCAAGAAACAAAGTTTCTCACAACTATATCTAATTTATATCTTTATCTGTAAATGAAAGTACTGTAAACTTGGAAAGCAAATAACGAACAATTTTTTTTATTTCATTGTTAGACTTTTTTTTCTGAAAAATGGAAACTAATTGAGCAATGCTCAACTTTACTTTTAATCCAATTTATTGATTTACTTTCAAAAATTCACAGGGAGTCATTACGGCTATTTTAGCATATCTATAATCTTTTTCTCTACTCTTAATCTTTATCAATCAGCCTTATTTGTGCAGGCAGTAAAGTATCAATATTCACAAAACCGGAATAATCCTTTTTATTGTTCGTAATAAAATAAAGACAGTTATATTTTCTGCTTATCACATACTGAATATTGTCTTCCATATCGGCGTACTCTATTTCCAAACATTTTTTATCACTTGCCTTATCCGACCAAGCACCTATCAACACGTTAGTATCAACGAAGATATTATTCGGATTTGTTTTCATTCTCAAAGAATGATTTGTTTGAATTTTTCAAGTTCATTTTCGGCAAGCAGATCTAAATTTTGGCCTATCCATCTTTTAATGGATGAAGTTATTAAATCGTCGTATTTCAAGCCCGCTTTTTTTAGCATGAGATTTAACAAATCTTGTTGCAAAATTTCAGGTTCTTTTTTTGTCGTTTTCCGGATTTGTTTCATTGTTGTTGTCATAGCTTTATCAATTTACATTGCAAAGGTAATTATTTTCTTACGTTAAAGCAAAATTGTTTCAAAAATTTTGCTTCTATTTCTTTATTCAATCCCCGCCGCCTCAATGTTGATGGTGTATATATACTACGCATTATTTAATTCATTAATGGTTAGGTCACCATACAGTTTACCCGGATTACAAAATTATCCATTTCCCCTCTTTTCTGCCGCCTTCTCGTGTTATTTGATTTTGCTTTTTCAACTTTTCAATTTGTCGTTGTATTGTTCTAAAAGGCGTATTTAACTGCTCTGATAATTCTTTAGTAGTAATATTTGGCGTATTTTCTATCAGTATTAATATTTCTTTTACGCCATCTTTTACGCCATCTTTTAAACCCTAACTTCGCTCAATTTAGGTAGTCTATCGGATTATATAATTGATATTAAATGTGTTATACGTTTTGTAAGCACCCTAACAATAGGTAGTCTATATTTTTGTTATGTCTGTGTAAATAAACATATTATGCAATAGACTACCTAAAACATAGCGGAGTTAGGGTTTAAAGTCGTTTTTTGTTGTGTATAACAAACAGTCGCCAAAAAGCCGTTGGGAATTTCCTCACATACGAGTTTCATTGTCGGATACTTGTCAAGTTCTTTGCGAATACGACGAAAACCACTACCGTATTTTTCAATGTCGCCGGTAAGATAAAATGCTTCGGCAATCAATTTGTTTCGCGCATTTGCCTGATATTTATCGGTTTTCAAATCTTCAATGGTTAGGTCTCCATACAATTTACCCGGATTATAGAATGTTATATAATTGTCAAATACCTTGATTTGCACATCAATCGGACTTAAATAATCGCGGTGTATCAAACAATTTAAAATCAACTCGCGAATCGCGGGCAATGGGTATTCAGGAATTTCAGTGCGTTGCGTGGTAATTCCGGTAATTTCAAACGCCACTTTCATTTGAGAGTGCAGATATTTTTGCGTTTCTTCCACTGCATCAAATAGCGTTAGGCGTAACATTCTTTTGGCGTTCCTTCCAAACTGAAACGCCCAACAGAATTTACTTTATCGGTAAATTTTTGTATCTTTTTTTCGTCCAAATCGGAATACGAATAGCCCTTGGCAGTATAAGCATCCCACGAATACTGCATCGACTGCATATACACATCGGCGATTTCCGTAACCGACAGCAAATGGTTGGAATTTTTAACTCGCTTATAGTATTTTCCGCGACAAGACACTGGTTTTACCGGATATTCCTGAATGCGAAATTCCACGACTTTAGTGCCTTGGTAATCTATTTCGTCTACATCCGGAATAATCTGCGGTTGTGTTTTGTTTTTTATATCATTTACCCAATTTTGCAAACTTTCGTTTCCAATCGTAAAATTCTTGACAGGCTTTCCTGAATCATCTACGCCAACCAATACTTTTCCTCCTTTTGCATTGGCAAAAGCAACCAAAGTTTCAACGACATCTTCATTGAATTTTGGCTTAAATTCTGTGTATTGGTTTTCTTTAATCATTCTCAACTTTATTTACAATGGCTGACAAATTTCATCGCTGCAATATCTTTCAGGCTTGCCATACGGTCGCTTTTTTAAAAGTACCAGTTCTTTATTCAATCTCCGCTTTGGACATAGCTACATTCATTAATGTAAATACGCTATTTGTTTCAAGGCTATCAAGTTTTTATACATTTGCCTTGATGGTTTATTGCAGTCCGTTAATGTAACAAACGAAAAATGATTTTTCTCATAAAACTTCAACGTATCAATAGTATCAATATTGTTTAAGGCATCAACAGTAATAAATTGACAACCTGACAAGAATGTTGTTGAAGAAAGATACCTGAGATAGGTTTTGGCATCATACTGTCTATAAGTTTAGTAGAATACGCCATTTGAAGCCAAAACCATTTTTTTATAATCTGCTTCCATTTTCTTCAATGCTTTCTTTTCCTTAATTATCTCCGAGGGAGAAAGCGTAGGCATTAAAGATTCCCAAAGATTTTTTTTAAATCTCTTCACATCTTCTCCTCTTATAATCGGCGTTTTTTCTATTGGACGTGCCATTTTGTTTTTCCCTTTAATTGAGTTAATACTACAAAGGTAAATAATTTTCTTACGCAACTACAAAATTGTTTCAAAAATTTTGCTTCTATTTCTTTATATTCAATCCCCGTCTCGGCGTAGTGGCACGAAATATTTTATCTAAACCAATTTTCGATTTTCATATTGCCAATAATCTATTTATTTTTAACACTCAATCCCAATGGCGTAAATCTGTATTTTTGCAACCGGCTATTGGGCTTATCCGGTATAGTTCGCTCAATAACACCTTGCTCCAAAGCAGGGTTTAAATGGTTTTCGCGAAAATGTTTTTTATCCGCAAAACCTAATCTTGCCTGTATTTCTTGTTGGCTCATCTCTCCATTTAATACTCCAATCAGTTCTTTGACTGGTGGGGTGACTGGTGGGGTGACTGGTGGGGTGACTGGTGGGGTGGCAAACTCATTTTCTAATATTTTCTCTATATCGAAGGTAACAACAGAAATATCAATATCGTTGCGGAAGACGAGTTGGGTATGCGTTGATTTTTCCCATTGCAGCATTTTGTCGAAACCATATCCGGCATTTTCGGCAAGTTTCACATTTCGGAACAGTTTGGCAATCACAGGATTGCGAGGCAATGAAACATCAACCCGTTTCAATTCCTCTATGGGACGCGGAAAACTGCCGGGATTTTCAAATTCAATACGATTGGAAAAAATGCGAATACGCGGTTTCATCGGACTGAAATAATCGCTGTGCATCAATAAATTAACCAATGCTTCACGAATGGCGTTGAATTGGAGGCTGTCCTCAAACGCAAAACCCATATTATTCATCCTGAAGGGCATATCAACATAACGTTTGAGCCGTTCAATAATGGCAAAATAGTATTCCCACAGATTTTCCTGTTCTTCAAGCCTGAAAGTGTAGCGTGTGGCGGCTTCGGCATACGAACGTCCGGGAATTTCAAGCAAATCAACCCTGAAATCAGGGAATGTCTGATTGATAGCCAAATTTTTACCCATAAAAAGCAATCCGCCGTAAGTCAAATGATCGTCATCCACGATTTGCAGACGCAACAAAAACTCGTCATCAGATAACGAATTGTAATGCAGTCCGGGATTCATACGTGACATATAATCGCGATAACGGAAAAACGTGGTACGGTTTAGGTCGTTGAGCGTTGTCCGAAGCACCGGACGAGCCGACATAACCCCAAAAAGTTGGTCTCGTAGTAAGGCATTTATCTCAGAATCCGTTGCCCGTTGGTCGCCACTGCCGGTACGAATAAAAGTATTTCGGATTGAATTGAAATACACCGGTTTTTGCTCGGACGAAGGAACAAAAAAAGCAAGCACTTTTTTGCCGTCAAAGTCGTATTTCTTCAAAGACGGTTGAATCAATACATTAAATTTTTCTCGCCCGTGCAACACATTGTTGAAGTCCTGGTCTAACTTCTCAGCATTTTCAACGCCTGTAATTTCAAACTTTTTTCCCATTTGAGCAACACCAAGCACAACCCATCCACCCGAAGTATTGGCAAATGCACTTACCGTTTCCCAAACACTTTTGGGAAGTTCCAATTGGGCGGCTTTTACTTCAAAGTCGTCCCATTCAATATTGGTAAGTCGTTGTATGAGTTGCTCTTTTGTCATATTCTATTTTTCTATTACGACTACCCTATTGTTTTTCCCTTTAATTGAGTTAATACTGCAAAGGTAATTAATTTTCTTGTGCAACCGCAAAATTGTTTCAAAAATTTTGCTTTTATTTCTTTATTCAATCTGCTTCGGACATAGGTTGGCATGCTTTTCAATATACGCATCAACATCCTCGATTAAACAAGGTAAACCAAGCGTATGAAGCGCTTCGGCACATTCAAAAATATAAGTAAATGCGCCGGTTTCCTTAAAAAGATGATAAACATCTTTTCCGCTCATTCCTTTGACACCGCTATATTGTTCAATAAAAAATGCCGTAAATTTCATTGATTTACTCATAATGCTTCCTCCGGATATGTGATTTTGCCTGTTGTAATCTCTTCGTGAAGCATACTTGAAAGTACTCTGGGGCTTAAATGCCATAAAGCCGTCTTATCGTTTTCAAGTTGTTCATACAACGTCGAATTGTATAGTCTATCCATGGCAATATTTTCATTGATTTCATAATCTTTTACATACCATTGTATTATATCCGGCACCACAAAAGTAAGTGAATATTTCAATCCACCGGCAGCAAGAGGATATTTATTCATTGTTCACCTCCTCGCAGTTAACGTAATTAAGCAATCGAATTGATTTGTCCGTACAAAAAGTATATTGATTAAACAATTTCTTTGGTTTTAACAACATTAATGCAATTTCGACAGACATGTTTCCCGAAAAATACGGCAGCAAAGTATTGTAAACATCATCATTTGCAACGGGTCCAATAATTAAATCATAGTCATTCTTGAGATTTTGCTCTATCCTGTTTCGTGTAATAAACGTTAACCATTCTTTATTAGGGCCATCAAATTGCAACACTTTGATAGTCGGCAGTAAACTTTCATCAAACTCATAGTATGAAACTATAGCTTTACCACTCTTTTTGCGATATAAAACTTTTCGTGCAAAAACTCTACACTGCATTAGATTTGTTGTCGTATAAAAACCGTTCCCAAAATCAAGAGGACGTTGATCTTCTAATAATTGGGGATTCTTTATTGTTTCATTACTTCCGTGATATAGTTTCATGCATATATAATTTGTTTTACTCTAATTCCACTTTTGTTTTTCCGGCAAATTTACCGGCGTCGAAAACCTTGACAGGTTTAAGCGCTTCTATCAATTTGTTGATTTTCTTCCTGTCATACTTTTTTTCTATTACGACTACCCTATTATTTTTCCCTTTAATTGACTTAATACTACAAAGGTAAATAATTTTCTCACACAACTGCAAAATTGTTTCAAAAAAATCTGCCAAAATGAATCCTGTTTTTTGCACAAAGTCAGGGTAAATTTGACGGCAAAGATTATTTCCCGATACTTTTCAACACAAATCCGATTTCCCGTATGGCTTTCGAATCCAACAGGTTGCGCCCGTCGAAAACAAAGGCCGGCTTGTGCATATTCCGATAAACAGAATCCCAATCCAAGGTTTTAAATACGTCCCATTCCGTCAATACGGCAATGGCGTGTGATTGATTCATGGCCGGATAAGGATCGTCGTAAACATGAATTAACGGCAGGAAAGCGTCTGTTTCCGCATCGTGTCCCCGCTGATGCAATAAATTCGTAATGTCGTTGATTATCTGCGATTTAGATACTTTCGGATCATACACATGGATTTCGGCGCGATCTTTCAACAGTTCGTAAGCTACGTAAATGGCCGCCGATTCGCGGGTATCGTTGGTGTCTTTCTTGAACGCCCAGCCCAAAAAAGCGATTTTCTTGCCGCTAACGGTATTGAACAGCGATTCAACAATCTGACGGGCAAAGCGTTTCCGCTGATAATCGTTAATCCGGATTACTTCTTCCCAATAACCGGCTATTTCCGGCAAATTGAAATGCCGGCAGAGGTAAACCAAGTTCAAAATGTCTTTCTGGAAACAGCTTCCGCCGAATCCTACCGAACTTTTCAGGAATTTAGCGCCAATGCGACTGTCTTTCCCGATCGCTTCGGACACTTCATCCACATCGGCGCCGGTTTGTTCGCACAAGGCCGAAATGGAATTGATTGAGGAAATACGCTGAGCTAAAAAAGCGTTGGCTACCAATTTGGATAATTCGGACGACCAGACTTTGGTGGTCAGAATCCGTTCGCAGGGTACCCAGTTCGCATAAATATCCACTAAAGCCTGAATGGCTTTTTGGCCTTTTTCGTCTTGTCCGCCGCCAATCAACACGCGGTCGGGATTCAACAAATCTTGCATGGCAGTTCCTTCGGCCAAAAATTCGGGATTCGACAAGATTTCGAAATGGTGAGTGGTGTTTTCCGATTCAAGGATTATTTTCAGACTTTCGGCGGTACGCACCGGCAAAGTCGATTTTTCCACCACGATTTTGTCGCCGTTTGCCAACTTGGCTATTTGCCTGGCGCACGATTCGATGTATTTCAAGTCCGCCGCCATTCCCTTGCCGATGCCATACGTTTTCGTTGGCGTATTGACCGATATGAAAATCATTTGCGCTTCGCAAATCGCTTTTTCCATATCCGTCGAAAAAAACAAGTTTTTGCCGCGGGTTTCTTTTACGATTTCTTTCAAGCCCGGTTCGTAAACCGGAAGCAAATCCAAGTCTTCACTGTTCCATGCCGCAATGCGTTGTGCGTTGATATCGACAATGGTCACTCGGATGTGCGGACATTTCAGGGCAATCATCGCCATGGTAGGACCGCCTACATAACCTGCTCCTATGCAGCAAATTGAAGTAACCGGATTTAGGCTGTTATTTTCTAAATTATTCATAATTTATATTTTTTCTAAATAAGAAGCGGGGATGTAAGTAGTGGCTAAGGAAAAAAGGCCTTCCAAACGCACCACCACTCTTTTATGACCTTTTATCCGGACCAATTCGCCTTCGATTCCGGCAAAATCGCCTTTGATGACCCTTACCCTGTCGCCTCGCTTTAGGTCTGTATTCTCTATCCGAACGGCTGTTTCGGAAAAATCAAGCAGAAACATGAAATCTTCCATCTGCTTATCCGGAACAACCAAAAATTTATGCGTTTCGATATTCCGCAGGTAATTCATTGTTATCCCAAATTCAACCGGCAGCGACAGCGCTCTTTTGTAATCGGTACGAATAAACAGCAATCCGGGAACCCAAGGTTTATCTAACTTAATTCTTTTCCCGTTTCTTTCGACAACGACAGTTCGAAAGGGGATGAAATTTTCGACTGAGCTCTCATTCAACCATGCCTTTATCTTTTTCTCCGTTTGATATTTGACTTTGGCTGCATACCAACAATATACTTTATCTTTACTCATAGCTTCGCTACTTGGTGTTTTGTGAAAAAACCATTCTGAATAAAAAAAAACCTCAAAATCTATTTCAGACTCTTAAACAGCGCCCGAAAAATCAACTTATATTGTAAAATAATGGACAATCCGTCCGTATATTTTATAAAATATTAATCCTCTTCTTTATAATAATCCTTACCGTTATTGTTGCCATATCCATACTTTCCTGTTAAAGATACGGCATTCAAAACAATATTCGGCTTATTTAGCCGGTTGTTACGGTACAACTCTTCAATTCCTTTTAATACATTCTTATTCGTATAATCCATCCGCGTCAAGTAAATTGTAACCGACGAGAACTGATTGATGCGAAAAACATCGGCAACCAATCCGATTGGCGCAGCATCGACAATAACATAGTCGTATTTCTTCTCATTGATTTCCGAAAAAAGTTGATCTAAACGGGCGGACGCCAATAATTCGGCCGGATTTGGCGGAAAATGCTTAATCGCTACAATATCCAAATTTTTATGATACTTACCCGAGTCAATTACATGGTCAATTTTCACCTTGGAATCGGAAAGATACATCACGCTTCCCCGATTTGTATTTACTTCAATGATTTGATTCAAAACCGACTTCCGGATATCCAAATCCAATAAAAGCGTTTTCTTTCCGGTGGTAGCCAGACTCATTGCCAGATTCATGGAAAAGAAACTTTTACCCTCGCCGCTGGTAGTAGAGGTAACGGTTATGACCTTTGCCGGATCGTTTCCGGTTACAAAATCCAAGTTGGAAGCGACAATCCGGAATTGTTCGGCAATCATAGAGCGAACTTTCAATACTGGGAAAGGGTTGTCTTTTAATTTCATCCAAGGAATTTCGCCCAAGAAAGGCGCTTTTACCACCTTGAAGATGTCTTCTTTCGAATGGACTTTGTTATCAAACAAGTCCTTTATATAAATAATTACAACGGGAATAGCAAATGCCAAAATCAAGGCAACCAACAGAATAATGGATTTTTTAGGTTTTACCGGAATTGAGTCGTAATAGGCGAGGTCGATTATTTTCGCATTGGGCGTCGCCAGCACCAGCGACAAACCGGTTTCTTCTCTTTTCTGCAATAAGTAGTTATATATAGTACTTTTGATTTCTTGCTGACGGAATAGTTCCTTTGATTCGCGTTCTTTCGACGACAATCCGCGGGTTTTTCCCAGATAAAAATTTTCTTGACGCCGCAATTCTTTGATGGTGTTTTCCTGCGTTGATTCCGAGATGTTGATTCCTTTCAGCAAATTGTCTCGGATCGAAGCAATTTGGTTTTCGATTTTTATCAATCTGTCACTGCCGGATTTCATACCGTCAGTCGCTTTGTTTTTCTCAATAACTTCCTGATTGTAGATCTGAATCAACGCTAAAACGGTTTGATCGGTCAAACCTACATTGGAAGGCGCCACATTGCCGCTATTGGCCGGCGACATCAAAAAGGATTTGATGGAACGGAGGGTGTTCAACTGGATTTCGGCTTCCGTTATTTTTTTGCTGTACTCGGAAGTTGAGGTCAGCAACAATTGCCCCTCAATATGCAAATCGGTTATCCCTTCCCGTTGTCTGTACGTTTCAACGTCCTTTTCTGCTGATTGTAAATCTTGAAATATAGTGATTAATCGATCGTCAATAAAGTCAATTGTATTGTTCGCTACATAATTTTTATCATCAATGGCATTCCTGTTGTACAAGGACACCAGCATATTAATGATGTCTTTTCCTTTTTCCGGACAAGCCGTTATCAACGAGACATTCACCACGCTGGAAGTTTTGTTGACCGGAGTAATTTCCACCAATGGAAGTTTTTCCGGATTATTTATGACCACATCTACGGGATACGTAGCCGTACCAAACGGATTATAGTTGAAAACCAACACACCCCAAGGCGATCCGACTTCCTTGCCGATTTCGACCACCCGGTCAAATTCCTCATCGGCGGAATACACCCGAAGAGAATTATCGTTGATCCAATCTACAGTAAATGCACCTTCTTTCTCCACATTTGCAATGCTTACATAAAAAGGCGATTGCTTGTATAATTCCGTTTTTCGGAGTCTGTTTTTTCCAAAATAACTTACGCCGATCCGGAGGCTGTCCACTACGCTTCGCATGAGAGTTTGCGAACTGAGCACTTCAATCTCGTTGTCCAAGTTGTTCTTGGGCGTCATAATCCCCAAGTCGCTGAATGCCGTCATGTCGATTGCGGATTTTCCTTTTTTTTCGTCGCTGATTTCTATCTTGGATGTTATTTTATAGGTCGGCGCCGTATAAAGAAGATACAACACCGCCAAAGCAACACACACTACTCCCGAAAGGATAAAATACTTCCAGTATTTCAGGTAATGAAAGAAAATCTCTGTAATTGATATTTCCTCTTCTCTTGTATTATCTATTTGAAAATCATTTTGTTTCATAATAATTCAATTAATTGGTTTTGAAATATACTGCTATTTGTATCGTATAAATAAAGCGGCCGCCGTAATCACTACGGAAATTAACGAAACAAGCAAGGGCAGGTTTTGGTTGTAAGTAGAACTACCTGCTTTTGTCTTGTTCGGAATCACATAAACAATATCGTTTTGTTGTAAATAAAAACAAGGAGAATAGAAAACTTCCGGCGAAGTCAGGTCTATTTTATAATATTGTTTCTTTCCGTTTTCAACCCGGCAAACCCATACATTGCGCCGTTCACCGTAGATAGTCAAATCGCCTGCCAATGCAATGGCGCGGAGTATCGAAACTTTTTCGTCGGAGATAGGAAAACTTCCCGGACGATTTACTTCACCCAGCACACTGATTTTATAATTCAGATACCGGATATTGACTATCGGATCTTCGATGTCTTCCGATATCCGTTTCTGTAGTAGCTCAATCGCCTCGGCTTTGCTAAGTCCGCCTATATGGACTTTTCCAAGGATAGGGAAATTGATATCTCCATTTTCATCCACCAAATATCCCTGCCATTCCATTGAAGTGGTCGTTATATTTCCCCGGCTCATGTTAATGACATTGTACGGCTCAGCCACTTGCGGATTCAATGCAGAAACGGTTATGAACAAGTTGTCGTTTGGGAGGATACGGGTTGTATAATTTGTTTTGTCTGAGTATATTTCTTCGTCCAACTCTTCCAGTCCTTGGAAATAGACTATATCTTTTTTAGAACCACAGCCGCTTAATAAAAGCGCAATCACCATTAATACCCCGATTGTGAAAAATTTCGAAATTCTCATTGTCTTGTTGAAAATAGTTTAATTTATATAAAATAACGTTTTAATTTCATGCCGTTTTTTCAAAAAAACGTATAAAAAATCATTTTCTTAAAAGTGCTACAAGCCATTTTTTGGCCTAAATCGGCTACAAAGGTAATAAAATTATTTATTATTAACAAAAAAAAATTATATATTTTCACTTTTGCGCCAAGCGCATCTCCCTAATAGCTCGTGTCGTTGAATTTGAAATTAAATTCGCCGATATAAAATTCCACTCCCTGAAACAAAGTTGGAAATTGAAATGTTTTTAAAACTTTCGCGACAAAGGTAAATGAAATATTTTAATTAAACAAAAATATTCTTGCATTTGACAAAAACAATCATGCTTTTTTTGAGTATTATCAAGATAACTATCTGTAAATTAGCATAATCATGGATGGAAAAAAAATACACATAGGAAAATTAATACAAACATTTGTAAAAGAGAATCGTATTAATAGTGCTGAACTTGCCCGAAATATCGGTAAAACAAGACAAAACGTATATGATTTATACAAAAGGGATGATGTGGAAGTAAAATTACTTCTTACAATATCGGAGGTGTTGAATCACAATTTTTTTGAAGATATTTATCCTCAAGAGAAATCGGATATTGGTTTAGATCAAGTTTTTGATGTTTTGAAAGAATTGGTTGTTGACCGAATATCAAAAGTAAACTGCGGAGGCGTATAATAAAAGAGGAAAACAATTCGGATAGCTATTGTAAATCCGTTACTTCTTAATCCGAAACAAATAAGTCAAATTTACGCCCAATACTTTGTTGGATGAGGCTTGAAACAAATCGCTCCGGGTGTTGTTGTAAATATCCGATAAACCGAAATAATATCTGCCGTCGAGAATGAAAGAACCGATGCCTGTCTTAAATTCCAATCCTAAAGCGCCTTTGATTCCGTAATCGAATTTGTGCTGAACTTTCATGTCATAATAAATCGGAGCTTCATTCGGAGTATTCAGTTCTTTGTCAACAACTTTTTCATTGAGAAACCAGCTGACTTGCGGCCCGATGTTGAAGACGAAATTAACCCTTTTTCCCAGACCAAAATAAATATGAGTCATCAACGGCAATTCCAAATAGGCCAACGAGCGTGTCAATTTATCAAAATGTATCGAATCGGTAACTTCTTTCCAGCCTCTTTGAGAATAATTGAGTTCGCCCTGTATGCCGAAATGATGTTCCGAAATATAGCGGACGGTCAATCCGCCGGAATATTGCGGGAGCAATTGTTGGGGAACGCGGATGCTGGAGGTAAAACTTATTTTTGAAAATGTACTTCCTCCATTAAATCCGAAAGCCCATTCGGGAGAGAACGTGCTGTTTTGCGAATAGGCAAAACTTGCGATGAAAAAAGAGACAATACAGATATATACGGACTTCATCGGATGATGCTTTTAGTAATTGTATGGTCGGAATTGTAATCCACTATATATAAATTGGTATTGATAAATCCCCCCCAGTTGTTTACCCGTTGAAATTGAAAATCAATCTGGATGCCATTATCTCTCAAGTCGTTGACATGACTATCAAACAGCGTTCCGTAATTATGGATTAAGCGGATAAAATACAGCCCCGTATCGTAACCTAAAATGCCGTATTTAGGGAAGTAATTCAATAGATTCCGGCTATACCATTTGTAAAAATTGTTGTAAAATGATTTTACATCCGGATAGGTTGGATTGGCATAAAATACGGTATAGAAAGAAGTATTTAACAAGAAAAAATCTTCGGAAGAATCGGCAAATTTGGCGATATGAGACTGCCAATTCAGATAACCGAACAAACTGACTTTTAAGTCGGGATGACTTTCCAGCATCCATTTTAAAGGCGTAATTAACCGTGCCAATGTTTCAGCCGAGTCGTCCATAGGAATGATTACGTTTTTTTTATCTTTACTCAACTGGGTATTCAAATCACTGAGAAAATTAATGTCTAAATTTACGGTTTTATAGGAAATCTTTTTATCCTGCAAATCTTCTTTCAATACTTTGATAAAATCAAGTTGGTTTGGCGCAGGCACATCTTGCGTAACCAAAATTATGTTGTCGTTTTTGTATTTATTGATAAAAGCTAAAGAAGCCTTTGAGTACAAATGGGGTTGAGGTGTATTGACCTGATACACATTGGGATTATTGAACGGCTCATCGCTTTTTGAAGTAAAAGGTATCACGTAGGGGATATTCTTTTCAATGGAAAAGCGGGAAATCAACTTGATTTGTTCATCAGACAGACCGCCAATCAGCAAATGAATATGCTGCATCTTATCCTTTTTCAGAATATTATTAATCTCTTTTGTGCCTGTTCCTATGTCATATACTTGCAAATCAACGGAAATACCTTGTTTTTTGATTTCTTGCAATGCCAACAGAAATCCTTCATAATATTCTACCATACGGGCGACATTTTGAGAATTGGTTTCCGAAAAAGGCAATAAAAGCGCAATTTTTATTGTATTCACAGCTTCCACAGGGCCGGTTTTCGACAGCAATGAATTGGTTTTGTTACTGTTTTCCACCTCATTTCCTCCTTGTAACGGCGACGTTACCCGGTTGGTGGGAATCCGGATGATTTTGCCGATATTGAACGTTTCGACCGATAATCCCGAATTAACCGCAATAATATCTTCGCCTTTCATGCCGTATTTTTGCGAAACGCCATACAAAGTTTCTTTGGGCTGGATAGTATGATAAATGAAAGAACCCGATTCCTGCGGAATTTTTAAGACGTCTCCCGCACGGATAACCTCTTTGCTACCCGGATTCAGTTTATAAATATCTTCAACAGAGACATGATACATGGCGGCTATGGAATATACCGTTTGCCCTCTTTCGATGGTATGAAGAAAATAATTATCATTTTGAGCAAAAAAAGTTGACTCCGGATAAAATGCTTCGGCAGTTTTTACGTTATAAGCATATATACTTATGAACAAGAGTAATATTAACAAACGTTTTGACATATTTTTAAAATATTCGATAAATATAGCACAAAGATACGAAAAAAAATAATATATTTGACACATGAAACGAAGCTTACTTTTCTTACTTTTTTTGTATTCGGCTTTTTCACTTTTCGCACAATACAGTGTGACAGGCGGAAACGGTATTCCCCTGTTGGCTGAAAACGATACCCGTAACAAACTGGAAGTGTTTCTCCTGAACGGACTTAATGGAGCGCAAATCTCTTTTACTTCTACCGAATCCGGCGCCCACCAGTGGTACAAATACAAGGAAAAAGCGATTGAGGCGACACCCGTTCCTTCCGTTCAAAACGGAAATACTTCTTTTATCACGGATGTTGAGGATGGATGCGGCTATTTTGTTGGTTCTCCCGTCAGTTCGCTTACAAGTTTTGTCTGGATGATTGATTACAGCCGTTACCTTCCCCGTTTTTTTGGTTTGGAAATCGAAGAAGATGAAGATAAATGCAAGTTCTTGAAGCTTCTGGCGGATGTGGAGGCCGAAGCTATCTATTATTACGTACCTACCGGCGCACGGGTTAATTTGCAACGGAATTACCATTTATCATACAACACGCAGGAATGGGATGAAGCCGCGCGAATGTTCCACCCTAAAACGGAGATTCTTTCACAGAAAGGAATTATTTCCGAAATCCCAATCGAACACCCACCGCTTGAAAATACCGCTTTTACCTTGACCGGCGACACTTTTGCCGAACATTTCGGCATCGGACAAACCATCCGAACGGCGGAATATCAGGCAATAGCTATCGAAGCGCATTATACATTCGATACGGATAAGGAACACGCAGACAATGAGGTGCATCATAACCGCGATGCTTTGGGCGGCTCCGCTCCGATTGAATACACTTTCACGGCTTATGCCAATGAACCGGCGGCCGCTTTTTATATCTGGAAAATACAGGAAAGGGACAGCTTAACCGATAATTTGACTACGCTTGTGCGTTATACCGACAAAGTTTTGCGCTATAACTTTGAGAAAGAGGGAACTTTTATCGTTCAGTTGGAAGTAATTGATCGTCAATCGGTTTGTGTGGATACTACAAATACTTTTTCCGTATTTATCGACAAAACTTATATTCAAATACCCAATGCATTTAGTCCGGGAAGTTCTGTGGGTGTCAATGATGAATTAAGAATTGCTTATACTTCTATCACGTCGTTCAAAGCCTCTATTTACAACCGTTGGGGCAATTTGCTTTACCAATGGACAGACCCTGCCAAAGGTTGGGATGGGCGGGTAAACGGTAAATTTGTGCCGACCGGCGCTTATTTTGTAATCGTGGAATATACGGATGCACACGGAAAAAAACGTTCGAAATCAAGAGATGTTAATATTTTAAGAGCTAAAGAATAATAAAATGAAGAGATACAATTATATACTGTTGGCGTTAAGTTTGGGATTCGTAGTCCTGACAGGAATTTTTCTTTTGTCGGGAAAAGAGGTGCAAACACCGGATTCAGCCGATTTCATCGAACAAAATCCGGACAGCCGGGCGCTAACCTTTTCGGCGCCGATTCCCGAAACAGTCGAATTTTGCGGAGAAATAATTTCCCTCGACCGCTTGGATATGCGCGAACGCTTCGACCGAGAAATCAATGCTTTTACCTATCTCCATTCTACGACAATGCTTTATATTAAACGCGCCAACCGTTTTTTCCCGATTATAGAACCCATTTTGAAACGAAACAATATTCCCGACGATTTCAAATATTTATGCGTGATAGAAAGCAATTTGGATATCAGGGCTTTATCGCCGGCCAATGCAGCCGGATTCTGGCAGTTTATGGAATCGACCGGAAAAAGTTACGGTTTGGAAATCACATCCGAGGTGGATGAACGTTATCACATCGAAAAAGCGACCGAAGCCGCTTGCCGCTATTTCAAAGATGCCTATCGCAAATATGGAAATTGGGTCAATGCGGCGGCATCCTACAATGCCGGAATGGGCAGAATTTCTTCCGCTTTGAATAATCAATCGGTTGATTCCGCTTTCGACCTGCTATTGGTTTCGGAAACTTCTCGTTATGTTTTCCGCATTCTCGCCGTCAAGCAGGTCTTTGCCAACCCTTATCAATACGGCTTTGTACTGAAAAAAGAAGACCTGTATCCAACCGTCCCTGTGCAAGAAATCACAGTCAGCGCCGGCATCAGCAATATAGCAGCGTATGCCAGGGAGCACAATTTGAATTACATGCAACTCAAAGAGTTTAACCCTTGGCTACGAGATACAAAACTAACCGTCCGCCCCGGAAAATCCTACCGGATTGCGATTCCTAAGAAAGAGGATTTGTATTATAAAGCAGAGAAAATCAAAGTCCACGATGCAGCTTGGGTAAAAACCGAGAATAGCAAATAAACATTTAATATTTTTTATAGAATAATTAACAATAAATATTTGCATATATCAAAAATAAATCGAAATCTTTGCTATAATTATTAATTTATTTTAAAAATTTTAGACTTATGAAAACAAAATTTTTATTATTTTCATTGGTGTTGTGTTTATTTATTTTCACATCGTGTTCAGACAATGACGAGATAAACACTCCACCAATTAATGTTGCAGATTGTGGTGATATGTCTGGATTTGTAAAACTCTTTTCTGACCAAAGTAAAAATATAGCTACCGGTGAAGAAATTGATGACTTTTATATTATTAAAGGAGTTATCGCAGGAAAACTGATAAATAATCAAGGAAGAGAAATAAAGATAGCAGAAGACCTCAAAGGAAATACTAAAAGCATATCTTCAATTTTTCTTTGGGGAAATGGAGGTGGTGGTGATTCAGGTCAACCCTATAATGAATTTGGGGAAAGTTTAAGCCATTACGCTATAAATGACACATTAGTAGTGATGTTCAAAAAGATGATTTGGGAAAAAGAAAATGGTACATCGGAAATCTACTACGCTACATCAGGATGTGGCTGTAGTATTCTCAAATTTTCAAAAGGGGATGTTACAGGGAGAATTTTTTCATACGCAGAAAAAGCGACAATTAGTATGGAGGAATTACAGTCGCAATTATTTTTAAGCACTAACAAATAAAATTATGAAAACTTATAGACTCATATAAAAGAGGCATGTGACGATTTAGATATGAATTTTTCATTACCTGAACAGAAAATAGTAAAATTAGTAAATTACTATTTAATATACGTCCGCAACAATTTCCCGTCTTTCTCAATTTGTAGCTTCACTGTCTTGATTTCCGCCGGAACCAAGACCGTTTCGCCTTGTTTTATTTCTATGGAATAGTCATTGTTATCCGTTAATGCCGCTTTTCCTTCCAAACATATAAAGATGGAGAAAGCGTCTTCCTGTGTAAAAGCAAGCGCTTTGCCTGCTGCGGCTTCGATTAATTCAGTTGTGAAATACGGGCAGGCTACTAAGGGTTGAACCGTTTGTTGTCTGCGTTTGTAATCCAATTTATAATCGGGATATACCTTATAATCAATCGCATCTTTGGCTAATTCCGTATGCAGCTCGCGGGGATTGCCTTGGGCGTCTTTGCGGTTGTAGTCGTAAATGCGGTACGTGATGTTGGATGTTTGTTGAATCTCGGCGATAAAACAACCTGCCCCAATGGCATGTACGCGACCGGCAGGCAGGAAGAACACATCGCCGGGGTTGACATCGTGTTTTTGCAGATAATTCACAAAGGTGTCATCTTCGAGGCTTTGCACATATTGCTCCGGCGTGGTGGTTTCGGCAAAACCGGAGTACAGAAATGCGTCTTCGGCGGCTTGGATGATATACCACATTTCGGTTTTACCGAAAGAATTGTGCCGTTTCTTCGCTAATTCATCGTCGGGATGCACTTGAATAGAAAGCGAATCGCGGGCGTCTATGAATTTAATCAGAAGCGGAAAAGTGGTTCCGAAACGTTCGATCACTTGTTTTCCCAGCAACTTTTCTCCGTAAGCGTCAATCAGTTCTTCCAACGATTTGCCTTTCAATTCACCGTTGGCAACTACAGAAACATTGTCTTTGACATGCGAAATTTCCCAGCTTTCGCCAATGCTGTTTTTCAAGGGTTGAATCCCTTTGAAGCGGCAAATTTCATCGCCTCCCCAAATAATTGTTTTTAATATCGGTTCAAATTTAAATGGATACAACATATATTTCAATTAAAAATGTAAATCAGAATAATCTTAAAATCACAGTTCAGACAACACCATAGCGGTTCGCGCCGGAATATACAGTTTCAACCATTCCTTATTTTCTCCTGCATAAAGCGGATCGTGAACAGTCAAATGTTCAATGGTCTTATCGACCAATCCGAAGCCGCCGAAAGCCGGGTCGTCGGTGTTGAGAATCATTTTGTATTTGCCGGGAGGGACTAAAAATCCATATCCGGAAAATGAAGTGGTCGGATTGAAATTAAAGACAAAAACCAAATTGTCGCGACGGAATGCAAGAATCTGGTCTTTTTCGTTGTCCCAAACCTTTTGAATCGCCGAACTTTGGAAATTTTTTACACCGCCAATCAGATGAATCAGGGCTTTATCGAAATCGCCGAGAAAATGATATTTCAAATCCGGATTATCGACCAAATTCCATTGCCGGCGGGCGTATTTGTACGACCAACCATTGCCTTCCCTCGGAAAATCAATCCATTCGGGATGTCCAAATTCATTTCCCGTGAAGTTTAGGTAGCCGCCGTTGATGGATGAAGCCGTAACCAAACGAATCATTTTGTGAAGCGCCATGCCGCGGTCAACCGTCATATTTTGGTCGCCCACCGCCATGTGCCAATACATATCGGCGTCAATCAGACGGAAAATAATGGTTTTGTCGCCCACCAACGCCTGGTCGTGGCTTTCTGCGTAAGAAATGGTTTTTTCATCCGCCCGGCGGTTGGTCGTTTCCCACCAGATAACCGAAACCGGCCAATCCTGATCTTTCTTTTCTTTGATGATTTTTATCCAATAATCGGGAATATTCATAGCCATCCGGTAATCGAATCCGTAGCCGCCGTCTTTGACCGGCAACGCCAATCCGGGCATCCCGCTGACTTCTTCGGCAATCGTAATCGCTTTTTTGTTGACCTGATGAATCAAATGATTGGCCAACGATAAATAACAGATTGCATCGCCGTCTTCGTTGCCGTTGTAATAATCGCCATAATTGGAAAAACTTTCGCCCAGACCGTGACTGTAATACAACATGGAAGTAACGCCGTCGAAACGGAATCCGTCGAATTTATATTCTTCCAACCAGAATTTACAGTTGGATAATAAAAAGTGGAGCACTTCATTTTTTCCGTAGTCGAAACAAAGCGAATCCCAAGCCGGATGTTCCCGACGAGCGCCGTCATGAAAATATTGGTTCGTAGTGCCGTCAAACCGTCCCAAGCCTTCTATTTCGTTTTTAACCGCATGAGAATGAACAATATCCATAATTACGGAAATTTTCATTGCATGTGCGGTATCAATCAATTCTTTCAAATCGTCGGGCGTTCCGAAGCGAGAAGAAGCCGCGAAAAAATTAGAAACATGGTACCCAAATGACCCGTAATAGGGATGTTCCTGAATCGCCATGATTTGGATGCAGTTGTATCCGTCTGCCCGAATGCGGGGCAGAATATTTTGGGTAAATTCTTTGTAACTGCCCACTTTTTCCTCGCTGCTTGCCATTCCGATGTGACATTCGTAAATGAGCAGGGGAGCGGTATTGGGAACAAAATCTCGAATCTTAAATGAATATGGGTTTTTAGGATTCCAAACTTGAGCGCTGAAAATATGGGTTTGCTCATCTTGTACCACACGGCGAGTCCATGCCGGAATGCGTTCGCCTTCTCCTGTGGGCCAGTGAATTTTCAGCTTGTACAAATCTTCATGATGCAGTGCGGCAGCCGGAAGATTGATTTCAAAAACGCCATTTTCTATTCGTTTTAAGCGGTATTCTTCCCGTTCCTGCCAGCCGTTGAAATCGCCGATAAGATAAATATTGGTAGCGCCCGGCGCCCATTCCCGAAAAACCCAACCGGTATCCGACGGATGCAGCCCGAAATAGAGATATCCGGAAGCAAAATCGCTCAGACTGATTTTGCCGTTTTGGGTTAATTCTTTTTCCTTTTGAAGAAAATAATCCTGTCTTCCCTGAATGGCTTGGCTGTATGGCTCTAACCACGGGTCATTTTTTATTATTCGGAGAACACTCATATTGGCGTATTTTAGATTTAGGGAGTAAAATTAAGAAATAAAAATCAATTACAGCAAAGAATAGGATTTTAATTTAATCCGGGATTCAGAATAAGACACTTTTTCATATTTCATTGTTTAAATTTGCATTATTTATTTTACTTCGCACATTATCTCTATCGGAATAAATCCGATTTGTTTGATATTTTTTATATCGGCGTAATCGTAGAGGTAAAAACCGCCACTTCCTATGGCAAACAGGTAGTTTCCGGTTGGAATTACATCTTTTGCCGGTTCACGGTCATTTTTTCTTCCAAAGCAAACTGGTATCCGGCCTGTAGCCGGATAAAAGGCGTAATGATTTTTTTGTCTCCAAATTGATAGAGCAAATTGGCGGAAACCGGTAAATGCGTTTCTTTAACAGACTATATCCCAATCCAATAATTTATTTTTGGAAAATACGGCGGTAGCAATTTTTATTAAAGTATGCAAAACCAAAGGGGATGCGTCAAAAAAACGACACATCCCCTTTTTAACTAACTGTTCTATAATTCTCTATTCCGGCCAGCCCTGCGTTTGGTCAAGATTGGGATTCTTGGCTCGCACGTTGGTCGGTACGGGATACAGATAGTGTTTGTTTTCGTCAAACACGCGCTTGTCACGGGCAAACTGTGTGCCGGCGTAAGCGTCTATGTATCTCTTCCCGTTTATCTCAAAAGTAGCGGGCGGGGTTTTGCCCGTAGCATCGTAACGTCCTCCTGCGGCTATGTCGGCTGCCTCAAGGCGTATGCCCAATACCGGTTTGGCAAGGTATGCGCCTTTCTTCCATCTCATCAGGTCGTGGTAGCGACTGTTCTCGAATGAAAGTTCCACACGGCGTTCACGGCGAATCTCAACCAATAGCGAAGAGATACCTTCGCCGGCATATTTCGGGTCCATCGGCGGATTAAGCGTAAGAGCAGGCATCGCCACGCGGCTGCGAAGCTGATTTATGCTACGGTCGAGGTCGTCCTGTGTTATCGTCTCCAACTCTGCTTTAGCTTCAGCGTAGGTCAGCAACACTTCGGCATAGCGCAGGATGGGAAAGTCCGTTACCTCACTGTTGCCTGCCAATGCGTCGTTTTTGTTCCAATTTTTGATGTAATTGTAGCCTGTGAGCGATACCCACGAATTTCCTACCATATAATTCAAACGCGGGTAGCCTTTGGTGGAAGCGGGGTCTGTACCGATTATCGCCGTTTCTTTACGCGGGTCGAGCACCGTTTGTGACAGGCGCGGGTCGCGGTTGTCGAAGACGTTTTCAATAATATCGTCCTTATAGATTGTACTCAAGGCAACGGGCTTGGCTGTGCCGTCCGCTTCCTTACACAGATAATCGTCAACCAAATCTTTGGTAACGCCTATCATGAAACCATTGGTAACAAGATTGCCGTTTATACTGTGGGTGTATTTTCCCGCATCGTAATATTTGGCAATAATAACCTCCGGGTTGCCGTGCAGGTCGAGAGTAGTAAAGAGAGTCCGGTAGTCTTCATCCGGCTTGCCTGTGTTGTAAATCCGATACTTGTCCGATTTCATCACTTTATCGGCGGCATCTGCGGCGGCTTCGAGGAAACGCTGGTAGTCAGCCAATCCGTGATACTTGCGCCAAGCGCCTTCATAGAGGCAAATGCGAGCTTTGAGTGTCAGCGCGGTGTATTTATTCACTCGGTCGGGACTGCTTGCCGGCCATGCTTCCGGCAGATAGTCGATAGCTTTGTTGATGTCATTCAATACAGCATCGGCAACTTCGGCGCGCGTGTTCTGTTTGGCGTACAACTCAGGCGATTTCTCGTTGAGCGTGTGCAAAATGAGCGGCACACTGCCATACTCCTGCACCTTGTCGAAATAAAACCATGCTCGCCAAAAGAGCGACTCTCCGGCATACATATTACGGGTTTCAACGGGGATGCTCGTTACTTTCTCGTAGTTTTCAAGAAAGAAATTGAGACGGTACAGCAGCGACCAGTTCCAACTCAAACCGGTGGTAGTGGTAGCGCCCGACGGCACAGTGTGCAGCCCTGCGGCAATGTTTGCCCACGTCTGCAGGTTTACGTCGGTACTGGCAAAATTGTCCGATACCGCCTCCATACCCATAAAACTCATATTTTTTGAGCCGGATGCACTGCTTTCGTTACCTATAAAAAACCTGACGCCTACTACTGCATTGTAAGTGCCGTTGTTATAAATCTTGAGGTCGTTCTCGGACGTCCAGTAACTCTCGTTGTTGAGGTCGGTAACAGGTGTGCGATTCATAAAATCGTCGTTACAGGCAACCATACCCAGCAGAATGGCTGCTGCCAACCATACATAAACAAATCTACATTTCGTATATATTATAATCTTTTTCATTGTCAATTTATTTTAAAATGTTAAATTAAGCCCCACAGAGAATACTCGCTCGAACGGATAACTGAAACTACCCGTACCAAGTGTGTTGCCACCGTACACCGATTCAGGGTCATAAGGACCTACGAGGTGCGAAATTTCGCAAATGTTTTCGCCGCTCAAATATATCTGCGCTTTACTCAAAAAGACTTTAGAAGCTATACTTTTAGGCAGTTCATAACCGACAGTCAGGTTCTTCAGACGCAGATATGAGCCGTCTTGCAGATATTTAGTCTGTGTTTGCCTGTTTTGACTGCTGCGGGCGCGTGTCAGAGGGAAATAGGCATTCTGGTTATCCTCCTTCCAACTATCTGTAATCCAGTATTTCTGAGTATTATAATATTGTGAACCCATTGGGAAAAACTCCTCCGTACCGTTCCAGAAGTCTTTCTTACCAACGCCTTGCAGGAAGAAGTTCAGGAAAATCCCTTTCCATTGAGCCTCGCCGGTGATGCCATACTGGTAGCGCGGCGTGCTGTTACCGATAACGAAGCGGTCGCCCGGGTCTTCAAGCGTGTTTTTACCTGTATTGACAACTTCATCGCTGTTGCGGTTTTTGTATTTTATATCGCCCGGTTTCCAGTTTGTGCCAAAAGTTGCCTGTGAAATAATAAGCGATTTGGTTATATCACCGTCCACAAAATCGGAAGCCGTGATGAATCCCTCGGTTTCGTAACCCCATATTTCACCTATCTTTTTGCCCTTGTAATTGTCGGTGACGGAGCCGGTTCCTCCTTCCCATTTGGTAATTTCGGCTTGAGCGTCAAAGAGATTAAAGCCCAGACTATAAGAAAAATCGCTGCCGATGCGGTCATGCCATTTTAAGGAAAGCTCCCATCCGCGCGTAACCAATTCTCCCGAGTTCATCTTGGGGGCTGTGGCGCCCAGCACTTCAGGCAGTGTCGGACTCATCAGCATATCGGAGGTAGTTCGCGAATAAAGGTCAAATTCTACGTTGAGGCGGGAATTTAGCAATCCCAGGTTAAGACCGACATCTGAGGTTGTTACTTTTTCCCATGTCAGCGAAGTAATCGGCAGTTGCGAAGGCGGACTGATGGTCTTTTGCGTGTTGTCGTTACCAAAGAGCCAACTACCCGAAGTGCCGTTGCTCAGCGCGGAAATGTAAGGGTAATAGTTCATATTACCGCTAAGACCTAATCCGCTCAACATTTGATTGCCCAAAGTACCGTAACTGGCACGGAGTTTGATGTTGCTGAAAACAGGTTTGGCAAAGTCCATAAAGCTTTCTTCGCTCAGGCGCCAACCCACCGACGCCGACGGCAGGAATACAAAACGTCTGTCCTGCGGGAAACGCGATGTACCGTCGTACCGTCCCACAATTTCCAATAAATAGCGTCCGTCGTAATCGTAATTGATACGCCCGAAGCCGCCGCGCAGAGCGAGTTCGTAACCGTTTTGTCCCACTGTCTGGTCGCCCGTACCTAAACTAAGCGATGGCAAATCGGGGTTTATCATCCATTTACGTTGCGCCGACTGATAGTTGTAACCCCTGAGTTCCTGATTAAAACCCAACATTCCCTTGATATTATGCTTATTGACAGCCAGGGTATAATCGGTGTAGGCATTAAACGAATAATAATTCGTTTGGCTCTGATTTATCTGGTAATAGTCCTGCGGCTGGGTTGCACTGCTGGGGTCGGCATAGGCGATAATGCCCGTTCCGGTGTTGTTTATCAGGTTGTCGATACGCTTGCGGTCGTATGTATCCTGATTAAAAGCGCGGCGGTAGTTGTAATCCACGTGGATGTTCCATCCCTTGAGCGGCGTGATGTCTATGGACGGGGTCAGCACGATTTCGTGATTATCCTGTATGGTGCGCCCGCCGTTTCGCAACACGGGTACCTGATTCTGGTCCTGAAAATAAGACCCGATGAATTGGTCGTATTCGGGATATGCGGGGTCGCCCTTCCACTGCCCGCCGTTGAGCGGACTACTGAATATGAGCCCTCTCCAAAACTCATTTTGGTACGTGGTCGGAAAGTTGTAATTCGAGTTGTTATAGGATGCCGTAAAGCCCAACTTCATCCAGTCGTAACTTTGGTTGTCCACACGCAAACGGGTATTGTAACGGTTATAAACCGGCGGGTTTATTTTCAGAAAACCCTCCTGGTTGTGATAGCCTATGGAGGCGTAGAATGTGGTTTTGCCGTTGCCTCCCGACATGTTGACATTGTGTGTTTGCCGTGGCGTAGATTCGCGAATCAGTTCGTCCACCCAGTTTGTGTAACCCACCTGATAATACTGCTTGCCAATGAATATGTAGTCGGGCAGCGAAGGGTTTTCGTATTTTGCTTTGATACCGTCCATCCGTTGCGCATTATACAACGGTGCGGCGTTATTGTTTGCCAAAGCTTGGTTCACAAAAAGCGCATGGTCGTAAGAGTTGTCCACAAACTCCGGCATGTAGGTAGCCTTTCCCCATCCGAGATTGCCGGAATAGTTTACCGTCAGTTTGCCTTCCTTTCCGCGCTTGGTGGTAATGAGCACTACTCCGAATGCGGCGCGTACCCCGTAGATTGCCGATGCGGCAGCGTCTTTCAGTACGCTCACGCTCTCGATGTCGGCAGGGTTAAGCAGCCGGAGGCTGCCCTCTATACCGTCGATAAGCACTAACGGGTCGCCGCCGTTGATGGAAGTTGTACCGCGAACATTGATGCCCAGGTCTGTGTTGGGAGCGCCGCTGCCGGGCGTAATCTGTACGCCTGCTATTGTACCTTGCAAGGCGGTTGCGGTAGATGTTACCGGACGATTCTCAAATACCTTGCTGTCGATTTGCGATACGGCGCCGGTAAGGTTCACTTTCTTCTGCGTACCGTAACCGACCACCACAACTTCGTCCAATGTTAAATTGTCCGGATTAAGTGCAATTTGAATATCCGAACGATTATTAACATTGATTTCTTTCGCAAAATAACCTAAGTAAGAAACCGTTAAAGTAGCATTGGCTGCAACGGACAACGAGAAATGTCCTTCGATGTCGGTAGCCTGTCTTTTTGCCGGGTCGTTTTTAACCGATACATTCGCCCCGATGATAGGCTCTCCTAATTCATCCAGCACTGTTCCATGAACGGTAATTTCTTTTTGAGTAATCTTTTGAGTAATCGCAAAAGTGTTTTTGTTGCGCTGGAAAGATAAATTAGTCGGAGCCAACAGGCGATTGAGGAAAACTTCTATTGATTCATTTTCCACCGAAATAGAGATTGTCTTTTCCACCGGAAGGACAACGTCTTTATACGTAAAACGATAGGGAGTCTCTCTTTCAATCTTGTCAAATACAGATTGAAGATTTTCATTTACCACCGACAGCGTGACTGTCGGTTGCTGGGCATAAATTGTTCCCGGCAAAAAAATTAATAGAAAAAGGACAAAGTAAAAAATACAATGCTTTTTCATACCATTGAACTTTAATTTGTTGATTGGATGTTTAATCTCCATAAGTAAATTGTTTAAGGATTATTACTATTTTTATTTAAATTGTATTTGTATTCTATCATCTGTTCCCGTTGTATAAGTGAAGTTATAATGTATTTGAAGATTTTTCAACACATTATATACAGAACTTTCTTTAAAGCTTCCCGTAAACAAATCCGCATCGTATTTACCTCCATTAATTTCGATATCCACCCCATAACGCAGTTTTAATTTGTTGATAATTTGGGTAAAATTAGCCGAGCGGAAAACCAAATCGCCTTGAAGCCATGCCGTTTCAAAATGCGTAGTGGTTTCGTTGACGGTCAGTTGTCCGGACTCTTTATCGTAAGTAGCTTTTTCTCCGGGAGATAAAACAAGAAATTGAGAATTATTCCCCTTGGTGGTTAATTGGACGGAACCGGCAATTAATGTTGTTTCTACCACCTCTAAATAATCGTATGAAGTGACATTAAATTCCGTACCCAGCACTTCAATTTTCAAATATTCTGTATCCACAATAAATGGCAACTCCGGATTTTTAGAAACCTTTAAATAAGCCTCTCCATTTAATTGCATATTTCTTTTCTCAAATCCAAAATTAGCCGGATAACTCAAGGTGGTTGCCGAATTAAGAAAGACCTGTGTCCCATCGGGCAAAGTGATGTTTGCAACGTCGCCGCTTTTCACATTTACGGTAATTGCTTGGTTCAAGAAAGCATGCGTTTTCTTATTATCCGTGTATAAATATACTTGCGAGATTAAAAATATAGGCAGAAGAATAGCGGCAGCAATCCGAGTAATTAGTTTTATAACCGTCAACGCCTTTTTCTCAGGTTTGATTTGAAGCCGTTCGATTAATTCATCAAAATCCGAAGGCCTTATTTTATGCGAATAATCTTGCCAAATATCGCTCAATATATCGCCCAGTTCAGCATCTGACAGATTAGCCGTCAAGGCGCTCAACTCACTGCGTTCATATTGCGTCGTATTATTTGCAATGTATTTGCTTAAAAGGTCTTTTATATGTATTTTCATAATTTATTTATAATATCTCTACAAGTTAATACGAAATACAAAAGAAAATCTACTATAAAATTTTCCATTTATATTTTAGGTGGAATAAACGGCATCCGGCTAAATCATTTTTTGATGCGCTATTGGAAAAGAAAAATCAATTAGCACTCAAAAAAAGATTTAGCCATTTAATTGAAGAAAAGCGAGAAAAAGAAAAATCCGAATATTCCTATTTCCTTTTTTAATAGGCGCATAGCTGTAGAAAGTTGGTTGTAGATGGTTTGTTCATGAATATTTAAACGCACCGCAATTTCGGGCACAGAAATTCCTTGTTCTTTATTCAGTTCGAAAATTTCTCTTTGGCGAGGTGTCAATTTATGCTTGGCCATTTCCAAACGCTTGGTAAACATATCAAAATCAATATGTTGTTCAATATCATTTTCGGTAAATAATTCTTCACTATAATCCAAATAGTTTTCAAAGACGGGATTAGCCATCTGTTTCCGGAAATTGTCTACGACTAAATTCTGCGATATTTTAAATAGATAAGACTTAAAAGATTGATTGGCATCTATATTTCGCCTGTTTGTCCAAACTTTGATAAATGTTTCTTGTACAATGTCTTTGGCTAACGAATTTGATTTCACTAATCCGAAAACAAACCCATACAAATTACCTGCATAAGCATAATATAGCACTCGAAAGTCCTTATATGAGTTATTTTGCAAACCTTCGATATGTTTCTTGTAATCCATGTTAGCAATTCTTCGGACAAATTTTATCTTTAACAGTTTATAAGTCCCAATCTAATAATTTTCCATCTTCGCATTTTTTGACTTTGCCCGGAAAATTCTGTACCAAATTGTAGTTGTGAGTAGTCATGATGACTGAAGTGCCGGTTTCGCTGATGTCTTGCAGAAGTTGTACGATTTTGCTGCCGGTTTCCGGGTCTAAGTTTCCGGTCGGTTCATCGGCCAAAATCAATTCCGGTGCATTGAGCAAAGCCCTTGCGATGACAATGCGTTGTTGCTCTCCTCCGGACAGTTCGTGCGGAAATTTGTACCCTTTGTTTTGCATGTCCACTTGCAACAAAACATCGCCGATGCGTTTCTGCATTTCGGATTTGTTTTTCCAGCCGGTGGCATTCAGCACAAACAATAGATTTTTCTCGACCGAGCGGTCGGTTAGTAATTGGAAATCTTGAAAAACAATGCCCACTTTCCGGCGGAGATAAGGGATTTGTTTTTGTTTGATTGTATGGAGGTCGTAGTCGAAAATGCGGGCAGTTCCGTTTTTGACCGGCATCTCACAATACAAAGTTTTCAGCAGGGAGCTTTTACCCGAACCGACTTTTCCGATAATATAGAGAAATTCGCCTTTGTGTTGCACAAAACTTACTCCCGACAAGATGATGTTTTCGTCCCGGCAAATTTCAACGTCTTTGTATTCAATCAAAATTTCGTTTTCCATATAAAAAATAATTTGAAAATGTGTTGATTTGAAAATGTGTTGATTTGAAAATTTGAAAATTTTCAAATTAAAACATTTTCAAATTAACTTTCATTTGTGTCGTTTTTTCAGTTCATTGGCTAAGTCTTCAAGCCGGTAGCCTTTGTAGGTTAGCAGGACAATCAGGTGGTAGAGGAGGTCGGAACCTTCGTACAGCAATCGTTCGTCGTTGCCGTCCATGGCTTCAATAACCGTTTCGACGGCTTCTTCGCCCACTTTTTGCGCCATTCTGCCGATGCCTTTGTTGAAAAGCGAGGTGGTGTAGGAACCTTCCGGCATTTCTTGGCGGCGGCGAACAATGAAATCCTGTAAATATTTCAGGAACAGAATGTCTTCCTCGTTTTTTTCATTGAAACAGGTATCGTTTCCCGTGTGGCAAACCGGTCCTTCGGGATGCACCTTAATCAACAAGGTGTCGCAATCGCAATCTTCGGCGATGGAAACTACATGCAGAAAGTTGCCGCTTTCTTCGCCTTTCGTCCACAAACGGTTTTTTGTCCGGCTGAAAAAAGTTACTTTTCCGGTTTCCTGTGTTTTTGCCAAGGCTTCTTCGTTCATAAAACCCAGCATCAGCACTTTATTTGTCTGCTCATCCTGAATGATAGCGGGGATTAAACCGCCCATTTTATTGAAATCAAGTGTCATATCTTTTATATTTTCAAATTACTCTTACAATTACTCCTTCTTCCTTGAGGTATTGTTTCAATTCTTTTATTCCGATTTCTCCGAAGTGGAAAACGCTGGCGGCCAATGCGGCGTCTGCTTTTCCCTCAATGAAAACATCCCGGAAATGCTCTTTGGCTCCGGCGCCTCCGGATGCGATGATGGGGATTCCCAACGAAAGCGATAACGTGCGCAAAGTTTCGTTGGCATAACCGGTTTTGACCCCGTCGTGTTTCATGCTGGTAAACAGAATTTCGCCGGCTCCCCGGTTTTCCGCTTCTTTTGCCCATGAAAACAGATTTTTTGCCGTAGGAATGCGCCCGCCGTTTAAATAGCAAAGCCATTGAGCAGGCGTATCGGCTTCGCTCGACATGAAATTCGCATCAATGGCGACTACACAAACCTGCGAGCCGAAGTTTTTGGCGATTTCTTCAATCAATTCCGGTCTGCGAATCGCGGCCGAATTGATGGAAACCTTGTCGGCGCCGGCATTCAACAACGCATCTACATCTTTCAGTTCGTTGATGCCTCCGCCCACCGTAAACGGGATGCTGATGTTGGCCGCTACCCGGCGCACCAAATCTAAAAAAGTCTTACGGCCTTCGTGAGAAGCGGTTATGTCTAAATAAACCAATTCGTCGGCGCCCTGTTCGCTGTACAATTTGCCGAGTTCGACCGGGTCGCCGGCATCGCGAAAGTTGACAAAATTGATTCCTTTGACTGTGGCGCCGTCTTTTACATCCAAACAGGGTATGATTCGTTTTGCCAACATCTTAATCGTTATTTTCTATCAGTTTCAACAATTCTTTCAATTTGATTCTGCCTTCGTAAATGGCTTTTCCGATGATAACACCGGGAATATGCGTTTCTTCCAGCAATTCCACATCCCGAATGTTGCTGACGCCTCCGCTGGCTATCAGGTAAATGTTCGGGTCTGTTTCCTTGATTTCCCGATACAAATCAATGCTTGGACCGGCCAACATGCCGTCTTTGCTGATATCCGTGCAAATGACCTTGCTGATTCCCTGTTTTCTCCATTTTTCAATGAATGGAATCAGTTCCTCGTCGGTTTTTTCCAACCAACCGCCAACCGCGATTTTCTTGTCGCGGCAATCGGCGCCCAGGATAATCGATTGTTCGCCGAATTTATCAATCCAGCGTTGGAAAACTTCCGGATTTCTCACGGCGATGCTTCCGCCCGTTACCATGCTTGCTCCGCTGTCGAAAGCGATTTCCAAATCGGAATCCGATTTCAATCCGCCGCCGAAATCAATAACCAAGGACGTTCGGCTTGCAATTTTTTCCAAAACCTTGTAATTGATGATCCGGTTGGCTTTTGCGCCATCCAAATCAACAATGTGCAAACGGTGTATCCCGTGCTCTTCAAATCTCTTCGCCACTTCCAAGGGTTCTTCATTATAAACCGTTTTTTGTTCATAATCTCCCTGTGAAAGGCGGACGCATTTTCCGTCAATAATATCCATTGCCGGAATAATTTCTATCATCCTAAAATCCGAATTGTAAATGGATACTCCCAAACTTCTCCGTTATTGGCTTTGATGGCAGCTATAATAACAAATGCTACTTGCAAGGCGCCCAAAATAATTAAAATGGGTATGCCGATAAGGAGAAGGCATAAAACACCGGCTACTGCTGCATATATCAACCAAGACAGCATAAAATTAATAATACCTTTGCCGGTAGCATCAATTTTTTCACTGTAATCTTTGTTTATCAACCAGAGTATTACCGGTATCAAAAATCCAAGGCCTACCAGAATATATCCCGCCAATTGAGATATGTGCATGAGGGCAAGGTAAGAATTTTCTTCTAATCCAAGCAGAGGCTTATTATTTCCCGACTCATACCAACGGTGCAAAATTTTTTCTTTTTCCTGTTGATATTCCTCTTCGGTAATTGCACCACTTCTTCTTAATTCGTCCAAATCTTTCAAATCGTCATACTTACTCATAACATTATAATTTTAAAGTTTAAGAAAATTTCGCAAAATCTGTTCTCCTACAGCGCCGCTTTTTTCCGGATGAAACTGCGTAGCGTAAAAATTATTCTTATGCAAGGAAGCGCTGAAATTTTGTATATAATTCGTTTCCGCAATGGTATATTCATTCAATGGAACATAATAACTGTGTATAAAATAAACAAATTCTTCTTTGGAAAGGTTTTCGTATAAACCGCTTTTTAAATTTGTGATCGTATTCCAGCCGATATGGGGAATTTTGTCTTCCTGTTTTTCGGCATGGAATTTGAGTACGGGTGCATCGAAAATGCCGAGGCAATCCACGTTCCCTTCTTCCGAATGTTTACACATCAGTTGCATACCGATACAAATACCTAATACAGGTTGTTTTAAGCCGGTAATTAATTCGTCCAAACGGTGCGCTTTCAGGTATTGCATCGTTTTGGTCGCTTCTCCCTGACCGGGAAAAATCACTTTATCGGCTTTCTGCAAAATTTCCTTGTCGGCGGTAATGATGGGGTCAATACCCAAGCGTTTCAGTGCGTAATCGACCGAATAAATATTGCCTGCATTGTATTTTATTATCGCTACGTTCATTTGGCAAAAGCAACAGCTCTTGTTTCACGGATAACCGTAATTTTCACTTGTCCCGGATACGTCATTTCGTCCTGAATCTTTTTAGCGATTTCGTTCGACAGACTTTCGGCTTCCGTATCGTTGATGCGTTCTGCTCCGACAATCACGCGCAGTTCGCGACCGGCCTGAATGGCGTAAGTTTTTACCACGCCGGGGTAGGAGAGCGCCAATTGTTCCAAATCGTTCAAACGTTTGATGTAGGCTTCCACGATTTCGCGACGCGCTCCCGGACGTGCGCCTGAAATGGCGTCGCAGACTTGTACAATCGGAGCCAGCAGGGTAGTCATTTCCGTTTCGTCGTGGTGAGCGCCGATAGCGTTTACGATATCCGCTTTTTCCTTGAATTTTTCGGCCAATTTCATACCGAGGATTGCGTGCGGCAATTCCGGTTCGTCATCGGGCACTTTTCCTATATCGTGCAACAGTCCGGCGCGTTTGGCTTTTTTGGGATTCAATCCCAATTCGGAAGCCATGATGGCGCACAAGTTCGCTGTTTCGCGGGAGTGCTGCAACAAGTTTTGTCCGTAAGAGGAACGGTATTTCATGCGGCCGATCATCCGAATCAGTTCGGGATGCAAACCGTGGATTCCCAAGTCGATGGTGGTGCGTTTGCCGGTTTCTATGATTTCTTCTTCCACTTGTTTGCGGACTTTATTCACAATTTCTTCGATACGCGCCGGGTGGATACGTCCGTCCTGCACGAGTTGGTGCAAGGCCAAGCGCGCGACCTCCCTTCTGACCGGGTCGAAACCGGAGAGGATAATGGCTTCGGGCGTGTCATCGACAATGATTTCAATGCCGGTTGCCGCCTCGAGCGCGCGGATATTCCGTCCTTCTCGACCGATAATCCGTCCTTTTATTTCGTCGGAATCGATGTGGAAAACGGTAATGGCATTTTCGATGGCGGTTTCCGTGGCTAATCGTTGAATGGATTGAACTACAATCTTTTTAGCTTCTTTATTCGCCGTCATTTTGGCTTCTTCCATCACTTCGTTGATGAATGCGGCGGCCGAAGTCTGGGCTTCTTCTTTCAAGGATTGCGCCAAGCGTTCTTTGGCTTCATCGGCCGATAAACCGGAAAGCGCTTCGAGCCGTTCGATTTCCATTTTGTGTACTTTACTCAGTTCCTGTTTTTTCTTTTCGATGATTTCCAACTGGTTTTCCAAATTTTCACGAACAGTTTCTACTTCCGACCTTCTTTTATGAAGTTCGTCCTGTTTCTGGTTCAATACCATTTCGCGTTGCTTCAATCTTGATTCTTCGGATTGAATCTTGGAGTTGCGCGCATTGACTTGTTTTTCCATGTCTGCTTTCAGGGTAATGAATTTCTCCTTTACTTCTAAAAGTTTGTCTTTTTTTATTTTTTCAGCTTCTCTTTCAGCATCTTCTATAATTTGTTTGCTTTTTGTTTTGGACATTGAATTGAGGGTTACCCACGTAATTCCTGCTCCAATAATAAAGCTAACAGTTCCAACTATTATTCCAACCATGTTTTAAATATTAAGTTTTATATTAAGTTTTACATCTCTCTTATAACTAAAAAACGCACCACTGTTTTTCAGTATTAAACCTGAAAAAGCAAGTAGTACGAAAATTATTTTGTTAAAAAACAATTGATTAGCTATTTCCTTTGAGATACTCTTCCAACTCTTTGTCCAAGGCCTCAATTTTTTCAAATAAAGGCGATATGTCCTTATTTTGCTCCAATTTCAGTTTGTAAGCTGAAGTATGGATTGCGACCATTGCCAATAAATCTTCCAACTCAAGTTTCGCTCCCGGATATGCGGAACGGTATTGAGTTATCTTTTCATTAATATTTGTTGCCGCTTTTCTGAATAATCTCTCATCCAATCTTTTGCAAAACATTGGATATACCTTATCGGAAACTCTCAATTGTATTCTAAATTCGTCTTTAATCAGCATCTTTTATTTCATTTATTATTTAATAATTTGATGCAATCATCAACTTCTCGCACTAATTTGGATATTCTGCTTTTGGCTCCCTCAAAATCAGCCTGATTGACGGAGATGATTCGAGCCATTTTCAGCGTATCGTATTTTTTGTTTAACTGTTTAACTTCTTCTGTTAATGAATCGTTTGAAGATTTTTGAATAGCAAGCTGCGACTTTAAGTCAATATTTTGCTCCCTCAGGTTGTCGCATAAAAACATCAATTGACGTACCCGAGCTTCAAAATTGGCTGCTATTTTCAATTGATCTTCGGTCATAAGATTCAAATTCAGCACAAAAATATAAAATTGTTGCGAGGATAGCAAAAAAACAGGCAATATATTTATAAATATTTAAAATCCATTGTTTTTTTGTTAGAAAAATGAAGGTTCTTTTTTGATTTTACCTCATTATTATATTGTGGGTGGGTTGGAGAATAAAGGTTTAAATAGCGGAAGGTTGCCGAATCACTTCGTCAACCTCCCTAATTGAATTACTAACCCTTAACTATAACTAATGAAATAACACTCTTTACTTATAAAACAGCTTTTATTGAAAAAAGTTTCATTGACTAAGTCGCTTTTTTAATCTTTTTTCTTGGATTTTATTATAAATATTTATATATCAATAAAATAAAATTTTTATAAAACATCTTATTTATACAAATTCAAAATAATATTCTAAAAATGATGTAAAATTCAAAGAAATTTCCGAACTTTGCATAAAATTTGAATGTTTACATGAAGCTTTCTGAGTTAAAACGCGGGCAAAAAGGGATTATTACCAAAGTTTTAGGGCGAGGCGCTTTCCGGCGGCGCATCATTGAGATGGGATTTGTCAAAGGACAAAAGGTGGAAGTGATTACCAAAGCCCCTTTGAAAGACCCAACGGAGTATAAAGTGATGGATTACGAAGTCTCTTTGAGAAGAAGCGAAGCCGAATTAATCGAAATCATGACACCGGAAGAAGCCGGACAACAATTTCAGGAAACGAAAAACCATCCTTTGGTATTAAATGAAAATGAACTGCAATCCTTGGCTAACGAACAAAGTAAATATATCAATGTCGCTTTGGTCGGAAATCCTAATTCCGGAAAAACTTCCCTGTTCAATATCGCTTCGGGAACCCACGAAAGGGTAGGAAATTACAGCGGCGTTACCGTCGATGCCAAAGAAGGCAAATTCAAATACAAAGGATACATATTCAATCTGGTTGATTTACCGGGTACCTATTCCTTGTCGGCCTATTCTCCCGAAGAACTTTATGTCCGGAAACAAATCGTCGAGGCGACTCCCGACATCATCCTCAATGTGGTGTCGGCTTCCAATCTGGAGCGAAATCTTTATCTGACCACCCAGTTGATTGACATGGATGCGACGGCGGTCATTGCGCTGAACATGTACGACGAATTGGAGAAATCAGGCGCCCATTTTGATTATAAAAGTCTGGGAGAAATGATTGGTTATCCGATTGTTCCGACCGTTGCCAAATCCGGAAAAGGGATTCCCGAACTTTTCGACCAAATAATAGAGGTGTATGAACGGCGCAGTCCGATTGCCCGCCACATCCATATTAATTATGGAGAAGAAATTGAAACCGGCATCAAGCATGTAAAAAAAATATTGAAAGAAGAAGCGCAAATCGGGATTGACACTTCGCGCCGGTATTTGAGTATCCTGCTTTTAGAAGGCGATAAGGTGGCAGAAGACGCCATTGCAGCCTATCCGAGCGCAAAAAAAATCTTGGATGAAAGAAATATTCATGCCCAATACATCAAAGACGATTTCCGCGAAGAAGTGGAAACGGCTTTTACCGATGCGCGTTATGGTTTTATCGGCGGCGCCCTGAAACAGACCTACAAAGAAGGAAAAAAAGACACTTTGAAAGTGACGCATTGGATAGATAAAATTGTTACCCACAAAATCGGCGGTTTCCCGATTTTCTTCCTGTTCATGTTCCTGATGTTTGAAGGTACTTTTGTGATAGGGGAATATCCGATGCAATGGATAGAAAGCCTTGTCAGGATTTTTGGCAGTTTCTTGGATTTGCATCTGAATCAAGGGCCGCTCAAAGATTTATTGATTGACGGGATTATCGGCGGAGTCGGTTCTGTCATTGTTTTCCTGCCCAACATTGTGATTTTGTATCTTTTCATTTCTTTTATGGAAGATACGGGCTACATGGCCAGGGCGGCGTTTATCATGGACAAGTTCATGCAGAAAATGGGTTTGCACGGAAAATCATTTATCCCGTTGGTAATGGGATTCGGGTGCAATGTCCCGGCCATCATGAGTACCCGGATTATTGAAAGCCGGAATACCCGTCTGATTACCATGCTGGTCAATTCCCTGATGTCGTGTTCCGCCCGCTTGCCGGTTTATATTCTCGTGGTGGGCGCTTTTTTTCCGAAAAACGGCGGATTGGTACTGTTCGGTTTATACATAACAGGCATTGTGCTGGCGATTTTCATGTCGCGGCTTTTCAAAAAGTTTTTGGTAAAAGGCGAAGATTTGCCGTTTGTCATGGAATTGCCGCCCTACCGGATGCCGACTGCGAAAGCGATGTCGCGTCATGCTTGGGAAAAGACTTCCCAATACTTGAAAAAAATGGGTGGAATTATTCTTGTAGCATCCATTATTGTTTGGTTTTTGGAATATTATCCGCAGAACAAAGAACAGAATCAGTATTTTGACGAGCAAATCGCCGCCGTTGCCAACGGAAATACGATTTCGACCGAAGAAAGTGAAACATTGATAGCCAATTTGAGCCATTTAAAGAAGGAAGAACAAAAGCGAAATTCTTTTATCGGCAGAATAGGGCGTACCATTGAGCCGGTGGTCAGGCCTTTGGGATTTGATTGGAAAATCGGGGCGAGCCTTATTTCAGGGATGGCAGCCAAAGAGATTGTTGTCAGCACTTTAGGAATATTGTACACGGGAGAAGAAGAAAATGAAGTTTTGCTTAAAGAACGCCTTCGGGATGAGCAATATCCGGATGGAAGTCCGGTTTATACGCCTTTGGTCGCCATCAGTTTCATGCTGTTCGTGTTGATTTATTTCCCTTGTATAGCCACCATTGCGGCCATCAAAAACGAATCCGGCTCGTGGAAATGGGCGGTGTTTGTGATTTTCTACACTACCATTTTGGCTTGGATAGTGAGTTTTGTCTTTTACCAAGTAGGACGGCTTATCTTTTCATTTTGAATGAACCATTTCCAGCAACAGCATCATACCGGTATTGCAAGCTCTCAGGATATTGCTTTCGCGGTTTTTGGAAAAAAGAAATTTTCGGGAGAGTAATCGGTCTTTGAAGGAAACGGCAATCCAAACCGTTCCGACCGGTTTTTCAGGTGTTCCGCCATCGGGGCCGGCAACGCCTGAAGTCGCAATGGAACAATTGGAATTGAAAATCTTTCTTGCACCCAAAGCCATTTGTTCGACCACCGCTTGACTGACGGCGCCTTGTTTTTCGATGTCGGAGGCATTAACGCCCAATATATTTTGCTTGGCTTCGTTGGAATAGCTGACAACTCCGCCCAGAAAATACTGCGAACAGCCCGGAATAGCGGTAAACAAGCTTGCCAATTTTCCTCCGGTGCAACTTTCGGCGACACTTAAAGTTAATCCTTTGTCTTTTAGCAATTTATCCAAGATATTTTCCAAAACATTGTCGTCTTCCGAAACGATGTCGTCTTTCAGCAAAGCCAATAATTTCTTGCGTTGTTCTGCCATTTGTTGGCATAAGTTTTCTTTATCGGCGCCTTTTCCCGTCAGGCGCAAACGAATTAATCCGGAAGTGGGCAGATAGGCTAATTTGATGTGCTCCGGCAATTCGTTTTCAAACATTTCCAAGTAGATAGCCAACAAAGATTCCGGATAATTTTTTACCCAAAACGATTGGTGTTGTATCGAATCGGAAATTGGGAAAAAGGCTTGTAGCCGGGGAATGATTTCCTGATTCATAGCCCATTTCATTTCGTAAGGTACGCCGGGCATAGACACCAATATTTTTCCGTTTTTTTCAAACCAAGTAATGGGAGCCGTTCCCATTTTATTTTGTATAACCGTACAGTTTTCAGGAACATAAGCCTGATTTCGTGTCAGTTCGTTAAGCGCTTTTTTATATCCGCTGATAACTTCCATTACCGTTTCGAGGGTTTTTTCGTCAAAAATCAAGCGGGTATTGAAGAATTTGCAAAGCGTGTGTTTGGTTATGTCGTCTTTCGTAGGGCCAATGCCGCCGGTTACCAAAACGACCGATGCTCTTGAGAAAGCCTTTTCGAAGGCGTCCAATATATCTTGTTCGTTGTCGCCGACCGTTGTTTTGTATTGAACATCGAAGCCGATTTTGTTTAATTCTCCGGCCATCCAGGCGGAATTGGTGTCGATAACTTGTCCGATTAACAATTCATCGCCAATGGTAATTATTTCAACCTTAATCATTTATTTTTTCTTCAGATTCTTTTTCTTCACAATCTTTTTTACAGTTGGATGGTGAATATCCTGAACCGTACCGACTGCTTTCGCCCGGCTTTTTTCTTTCAAACCTTTGAACATAAACCAAAATCCTGCGATAATGAACGGAATACTCAATAATTGTCCCATATTGAGGAACATTCCTTCTTCAAATTCCTCCTGGTTATTTTTACAAAATTCGACGAAAAAACGGGAGAGGAAAATGCCTATCAGAAATACGCCGAATATCAAACCGTTATATTTATAATCCTCTCTTTTCCAATACATCCACAAACAGATACAAGCCGTCAGAATGTAAAAAAAGGCTTCATACAATTGGGTTGGATGCGAAGGATGAGAATAGATTGGCGCATAACCATGCAACCAAGACGGAACATTTTCGATGAACTTGAAAGCCCAGGAAACATTCGTTTCGTGACCATAGATTTCATGATTCATCAGATTTCCCAAACGAATCAGGGCGGCGACAAACCCCACCGGAACCACCAAACGGTCGAAAGTCCACAACATGCTTTTATGGCTGACTCTTTTTGAATAAATCCAGATAGCAATAATGATACCCAGCGTTCCGCCGTGACTGGCCAAACCGCCTTCCCAAATTTTAAAAATTTCGAGGGGATTAGCTAAATAATATCCGGGGTTGTAAAATAAGCAATGACCAAGCCGGGAACCGATTACCGTAGCAAAAATCACATAAAAAAACAAGGTGTCAAACCATTCAATATTTAATTTTTCGTGTTTCCAGATTTTACCGACAATCCACAAACCCAGTGTAAACCCGACAACAAAAGCAATTCCATACCAACGCACTTCCAAGTCATCCCAAAAGAAAGTCGGTATCTTAAAAGCGACCGGACTGGCCGTCCAAGTAATATAAGATAATAACATACAATATTGTTTTTTCGTTTAATCAGACTGCAAAGGTAGTAATTTTTATTTTTCAATCCACTGAAAAACACAATTATATCTGCAGACTTCATTCGCGGGCAACTGTCCGTTTATCCAATCCATCATACTTTCAAAGCCTACACAATAGCCCTTTGTAAAACTTTGTTCCCTTTCCGTTTCAATTTTGCCTTTTCCCTTGTAAACAATTACCCGAACGGCTTTTCGGTAAAGGTCGTCAAAATCGTTCAGGTTTTTAGCAAACAGCAAAGCGCCCAATTTCGTAATGGCATAACCTGAATTGTCTTTCACTATCAACTGTTCGGACATAAATTTTTCTATTACACTCGCTTGATTGCTCGGATATGGAATCTTTAGCAGTTCCTCGTAATGCTACCTACTCGGATGTAGGCTTGATGCAAAAACAAGACAGGACGATTCTTTGCAGCAGGAACAATAAACAGGGAAATATGCTTACCTTCTTCATAATCAAATTCTTCTATGGCGAAATCAATGCGCGGATTCATTTTCTTTGGGTTGAGATTTCAAATCATTAACTAACGAAATCAGTTGTTCTGTCGCATTGTGAAATTATTTAACCCTACAACAGTAGTTTATTTTTGGCAATCGACAAAATGCCAAAATGTTGAGCGACTCTAATCTGTGAGCGTAAACTATTTGATATTCCATCTTTTTTGATTGAACAATATTTTATCCGATACGCTTAATTTATAAGATGTTTGCGGATTAAGCGCATCCCACATAGCACTTGTGTCTTCTTCCGGATTTAGCGTTTCAAGCATAGCACCCAAAAGAGCGATTACTTGTGGCGTATAATTGAGCGACAATTCTTTGAGTTCCTCCCGCTGTTTTGTAGCTAAGGCTTTTAATTTCAAAAGCAAACGACGGCAAGTTTCATCAGGAGTTAAATCGGGAATGATTTTGAAAAAGCGCAAACAATCGAGAAACCGCAACAGCGGAATATTTTCCTTTGTAATTACATTCTGTTGTTTGATAAAGCTAATCTCGCAATCATTCCGTTTGGTTGCTCTTTTTACATTGGCTACACCAATCTGCAAGGCAGAAGGCGTTTGCGCAGTCAATCCCCATTCATTGAAAGCGGTATATCCGGTAAGATAGCCAATGATTTTTCCGTTTTTTTCAAGCAAATCTTTCACGATTTGGAATGTGTCGGGCTGGATTTCTCCAAATTCCGTTATTTCCTGCTTGTAAAAGCGCCCTTTGGACATTTGGCGGATTTTCCCAGCAGCGACCATCATGTTTAATACTCTATTGACTGTCGCTTGTTTGCGCGGGTCAATAGGGAAATCTCTCGGCGTGAAAACGAAGCCGGGAGGGAAGGAGGAGATTGTATTTCTGATTGTTTGTGTCATGATTGTGAGTCAGTCTATATTATCAGCGGTATTCTCTTTATTTTCAATAGCTAAAATACTTTTTGCATTGAGCGGGCTAACCACTTTTTTACCGGTTTCCGCTTCCAGCTTCATGCGTGCCTCTTTGGCAATATTAGCACCGCGCCGGGCAACATCTTTATGTTCCGGAAATGTTTCAGGGTTTGAAACCTCCGATATTTCTTTGGTCGATAGTTCTGCAAGCATATTGATAACCAATTCCTTATTGGTCATATTGTCGCGCAAGTTCTCCTTATGCAAGCCTTTGAACTGTTTATATTCTTTGGCGGTTTTTCCCGACCATGTTTTATAAATAATGTCTGTGAGCGAAGCAAACTGAACACCTTCCTGCAATCCATGTCTTTTCCATTCATCGGTCAAATCCTTGCGAATTTCGATACTTTTCAGGCGTTGATTTATCCAGTTGTCGGAATAACCCAAACGTTTATAATCGGTCATTGCCTGCTCAATGGATAGTTCAGGGTCTTGAAGTTGGTCTATGCGTTGTTTGGCGACTTCGGCAAGCCAATTCTTGAAAGGCTCTGCTTTCTTAGAGGGAATAGACTGAATAAGGCGGAAAAGTTGCTGTGTATTAGCAACATCAGTCATACGCATTTTGCCGTCTTCGGCAGGTAATTTCAACTGGTTACAATTTGTAACCGTTTCATTTCCCTCTGCTTTCAATCTGTTTTTCAGCACTTTCCAATAGTTTCGCGCTCCGGAATGGTCGCTTTGGTCGGTCAAGACAGCCACCACATCTACTACTGAAAAATACCATTCTTCCTCATCTACATTCCAGATGGTGCGGATTGATTTGTCTTCAAAAAGTTTGATTGCATTTTCTTTGTTCATGATTTTTTATCTTTTAATGTTGTTGACATGTAATTCTTGGGACACTGATTTTAAAAAGACAAATCATCATCTTCAACAGTTTTTTTCTCGTCAATCTCAATCTGAGGTTTTGGAAATTTCGTTTTATAATCTGATTTTAAGGAGTTTTTGAAAGTTGGAATTGAAGGAATAAAATCCGGAGTATTTACACCTAACTCTATGGCAATTTTTAATAAAATTTTACTGTCTACTTTACTTATATTGTGTAATGTGGATTTCAAATCAATGTTTCCATTTTGATTTTTCTCGATTACAAAATCAGGCGACCAGCCAATATGATAAGAACCATCATATCTATCATCCCATTCTTGCCATTTTTCAAGATATTTTTCAACATTGAAATACTTTGATTCAGAAAATTCATTCCAGAGAGCTTGCTCAACTTCATTTACAAGTTTCATCTGATATTTTGGGGAAATTGCATTATCCATACCTTTAATATTTTTCCTATATTTTATTCTACATTTACAATCCAATCTTCAGACGTTAAATCAATTGTTTCTATTGCCTGAAAGCATAATTTCTGAATACTCTGTGCAGACCTATTTACTTCTATATAATATTTATTTTGTAATTGTCGGATAGCAGCAAATTTATTTTTGTCTTTGCCTATCCAGTTTGAAAAATTGCCGGCAATTATTTCAAATTTTTCCGGTTCTAAATCTGCTATAGTATTCAAAGTCTGTTCCAATACATCACGCCAACTGCTAACGGAAAAATATTGTCCCAAAATAATGAGAGAAACAGGTTTTGTAAATGTAGCTCCCTGTAAATTAGCAAGTGTTGAGTTCTCATGTCCGAAATACGACCAAATTTCAATTGCCTCTTTTGCCAAAATCGCGGCTCGTTTTTCAATTTCTTCTTTTGTCCAATTCAATTTGTCGGCAAAATATTTGTTCAAGTCCAAATGACTTTCGCTATATGTTCTTTTTTTAGTTGGAAAATCATCATTTGATAATTCCGAATTATATGCGGTAAGTGTTAGATTCCCAATTGTATGCAAAAACAAGTCATGAGTTTCAGCCCATTCTTCACCCAATTCTTTTTGCCACCATTCAGACAATGTTTGCGGCATAATATGTTCAATGGTAAGATTATCAAATGAAACATTTTCTTTATGAGCAAAATTTTCTTCCAATGTTTCAAGAATAAGTTTTGTTTTGACTTGTCGGTCTCCACCTCCGTAAAACTTTGTTTCTCGGAAGCGGCTTTCAAATTCATTATCTTTTGGATAACCCTTACTCTGTAAAACAGTTTTGAAACTTTCAACGATATTATCCGCAGACTTAACTTGCGGATAAATTGTCGGAAATATCTTATTCAGTTGATTTGTCGGAATATTGCAAACAAATCTGCGTATCAAATAATTTTCCAATATTTGTAAAATGGCAACAAAATCGTCTCTTGATATTGTATTGTTAACATAATCGTTATAGAAATTTAACAATAAAGGATAGGCGGTAGTAACTTCAATACGATTCAGCCTTTTGATACATTTTTTTAATTGAGCATCTGATTCAAAATCAGGATTGAGTAAACGTTGATAATAGACAGAAAAATTTTGTAATTCAGTCAAATACGCGATAGCATTCTGTGAGGAAACATTTTCCTTTAAAGCGTAATAAACATCTGTTTGTTTAACTATTCCTCCATTACGCATTAAAAAATGTCGAATAAACTCTGTTAAATTTTCATCTAACGCTTTTTGCATTGGCAGCCAAAATTCTGTATATATTTCTTCTTGTTTATCTACATGGATTCGCATGAAAAAATAGTTGCGAATAAGGTCTGCTTGCGTTAATGGACGCCCTTTGGCATTTAAACTCTCAAAAACCAAATACGGATTGTCATCTGCATCAAGGACGATACTAACAACAGAAAAATAGCTGGTTATGATTTTTTTAATCTTTTCGTGTTCAAAGTTTGTTTGTTTGAGTTTTTTTTCAAAAAATTTGTACGCTTCAATAATTTGACTTTCTGTTTCTACGATTTTTCCCTTTATCAAATTTTCAAAAACCGTGCGGTCAATTTGTGTTGGCATTAATTTGAAATAGTCAATTCCATCCTTATACTGATTGACTAACAAAGTGTCGTTTATTTCATTTGCAAATCGAGAATTGCTATCATTCTGTTTGGCTTTGTCTCTCAAAAGAGCTAATAGGATAAAAATAGTAGTCAACCTTTGCTGACCATCTATAAGCAAATATTTGGCAACACCTTCAGGAACAGAAACAGTTGGCATATTAACAATTGAACCAATGAAATGTGTTCTGGGATTTTCCATTTCACATAATTCGACAAGGTCTTTCCATAAAATTTCCCATTCCTTATTCGTCCAACTGTATGTACGCTGAAAAAGAGGAATAACATATTGTTTTGTCCCCTCAATTATGTCTTGTAACTTTGTTTCTTTTGCTTGCATTGTTCTGTTATTTATTTGTTTCTTTTTTTAATTATTCCCATTTATCAAATTCACAACCACCTTCACCATCACATCCTTCTCCTCCGTCCGGCTTTCCGCAATCATTAACGTAAGCGCAACCAATGTATTATTTTCTATCAACCGCAATCCGTTGGGTTTGTATAAGATGCCGTTCTTTTCTAAAAACCACAGGAAAAGGAATGCCGCAATCCGCTTGTTGCCATCGCTGAACGAATGATTTTTTGTAACGAGATAGAGCAACATAGCTGCTATCGTTCGTCAATACTTTGTTTTGGATGACATTGGATAACAGCATTACGGTCTGTTTCAAGTCTTCATACTGTTTGAGCTTCAGTTTATTATTAACGGCATAACCTTTTACAATATAATCCTTTAATACTTTATTAGCCCAGATACGAAATTGAGTGCCTCGTTGAGATTTTACTCGATACCCAACAGAGATAATTACATCCAGATTATAAAGTTGTACGCTTGAAGTTTGCGTTTTTCCCTCTATAGCACCATGTTGAGTGGTATGTGCAAAATTTGCACATACCACTTCTTCCTGCAATTCCCCTTCTGCAAAGATGTTGCGTATATGTTTGCCAATGACAGTTCTTTCACGCTGAAACAGCGCAACCATTTGTGCCTGAGTCAGCCAAACGGTATCTTGTTCCAAACGAACATCTAATTCAGCAACACCATCCGGCGTTTGATAGATGATAATCTCGCCTTTATTCCTTGATTTCTTGACTCATTGATTTTCAACTTTACATTTTCTGCAACAAAGATAATCAAAACCTCTGTAACCGAAGCTACAATGGCTCAAAAAAGCTTCATTGATATGCGATACGATTGTGGGTAACAAAAAATTCCAAAAGCGTTACGGGTGTAACATCAATGATGCATATTTTTATTCATCGGAATTGTGTTATTTTTTCATCGGAAATATAAAAAGTGTTTGTTTTTTATAACCCTAACTTTGTAAAATTGTTATTAACAAATCATTCACTATAAAAAATAAATACGATGAAGACAAACAGGTATCAGGGCGAATGGCCCAAAATCGGTATCCGTCCCACGATTGACGGACGTATGGGCGGTGTTCGCGAATCGCTCGAAGTGCAAACCATGAACATGGCAAAAGGTTTGGTTGATTTCCTCGGTAAACAACTGAAATATCCCGACGGAACGCCGGTTGAATTTGTTATTGCCGACAGTACCATCGGTCGCGTGGCGGAAAGCGCCGCTTGCGCCGAAAAATTCAAACGCGAAGGCGTGGCGGTAACTATCACGGTAACTCCCTGCTGGTGTTACGGCAGCGAAACAATGGATATGACGCAAGACACCATCAAAGCCGTTTGGGGTTTCAACGGAACGGAACGTCCGGGTGCGGTTTATCTGGCGGCGGTTTTGGCGGCTCACGCTCAAAAAGGCTTACCTGCTTTCGGCATTTACGGTCACGATGTGCAGGATGGCGGCGACACGAGCATTCCGGCAGATGTGCAGGAAAAATTATTGCTGTTTTCCAAAGCAGCCTTGGCGGCAGCCATTATGCGCGGGAAATCCTATTTGTCGGTGGGCGCCGTTTGTATGGGTATCGCCGGTTCGATCGTCAACACCGATTTCTTTGAAGATTATTTGGGAATGCGTTGCGAAGGCATCGATGAAGTGGAGATTATTCGCCGGATGACCGAAGGCATTTACGATAAAGAAGAATATGTAAAGGCTTTGGCTTGGGCGAAAGCCAATTGCAAACAAGGCGTGGACATTTGCAACCGTCCCGATTTGCAAAAAACGCCGGAAGAAAGCGAAAAAGATTGGGAATTTATCGTAAAAATGACACTGATTTTCCGCGATTTGATGATAGGCAATCCCAAATTAAAAGAATTGGGCTTTGGCGAAGAATCCCTCGGACACAATGCCATCGCCGCCGGTTTTCAAGGACAACGCCAATGGACGGACTTCTATCCGAACGGCGATTTTACCGAAGCCATCCTCAACTCCTCTTTCGACTGGAACGGCATCCGCGCACCGTTTGTAGTGGCTACGGAAAATGATGCTTGCAACGGTACAGCCATGTTGTTCGGTAATTTATTGACCAATACGGCTTCTATCTTTGCCGATGTACGCACTTATTGGAGTCCCGAAGCCATCGAACGAGTAACGAAATGGAAACCAACAGGATTGGCAAAAGGCGGCATGATACACTTGATTAATTCCGGTGCAGCCTCTTTGGATGGTAGCGGTTATCAAAACGACAAAGACGGCAATCCGACCATGAAACCTTTCTGGGACATTACCGAAGCGGAAGCGCAAGCTTGCTTGGATGCAACCACGTGGATGCCAGCCAATCGCGAATATTTCCGCGGCGGCGGCTACTCCTCCAAATTCCTCACACGCGGCGGAATGCCCTGCACGATGCTACGCTTGAATTTAGTGAAAGGTTTAGGTCCCGTATTGCAAATCGCCGAAGGCTGGACAGCCGACATCGACCCGGCAGCGCACCGCATCTTGGACGAACGAACCGATAAAGGTTGGCCGACAACTTGGTTTGTGCCACGCACCGTCGAAGGCAACGAAACCTTTAAGGATGTATATTCCGTGATGAATAACTGGGGCGCGAATCACGGCGCTATCAATGGCGGACACATTGGCGCAGAGTTGATTACGCTGGCTTCTATTTTACGTATTCCGGTTTGTATGCACAATGTGCCGGAAGAAAAGATCTATCGCCCGGCAGCATGGAATGCGTTTGGAATGAATAAAGAAGGAGCAGATTATCGGGCTTGTCAAACTTACGGACCACTTTATAAGAAATAAAATGACAAAAGAACAAATACAAGCATTCCTTGATGTCGCGCATCGCGCCGGCAATCAAAAATTGATGCTTTGCAGCAGCGGTAATTTATCGTGGCGCATGGGCGATGATTTGGCGATGATTTCGGGCACAGGCTCGTGGTTGCCCACCATCCGGGAAGAAAATATTGCAGTCTGCCGCATTTCGGATGGGCAATCGGTGGAGGGACCTCGTCCTTCCATCGAAAGCACCTTCCATTTGGGCATCTTGCGCAGCCGTAAAGACGTAAATGTCGTGTTGCATTTCCAATCACCGTTTGCCACAACGGTTGCCTGCATGAAAGACAGACCCACCGATTTCAATGTAACGGCAGAAATTCCGTTGCACGTAGGGCGCGAAATTCCGGTAGTGCCGTATTGCCGTCCGGGGTCGCCGGAATTGGCAAAAGCCGTGACGGAAGCGATGCAAGACCACAACAGTATCTTGCTCGCCAAACACGGACAAGTAGTGTGTGGCAAGGATTTGGACGATGCTTTCCAAAAAGCAGTGTTCTTGGAAATGGCATGCGAAATCATTGTGCGTGCAGGCAAAGACAATTACACCACGCTGACGGAGGAAGAAATCGCCGATTTGTTTAAGCATTTTGGATAATGTGTCATTGTAATAACATGAAACAGAAATGTTTAGTAAACGCCAAAGAGGATGAAAAGGGGATTGCGGGTCAAGCCCGCAATGACAGTTTTTTTCGCATGAAAAGCTTACGATTATTTTTAGCTTCCACAATACTCTTCTTTGCGGGATTGGGTGCTTATGCCCAAAATAATGGCAATGAGCAGGGCATGGAGTTGGGCGAGTTGCAGCTTCACCAAGACAGCGTAGCTGTTCGGGATGCATTTACCGGGTGGTGGAAGGATTCTCAAGCCTCACTTGAAGAACGAATGGCGTGGTATGCCGATGTTAAATTCGGCTGTTTCGTCCACTGGGGCGCCTATTCCACTTTGGGCGGTGTGTGGAACGGTTCTGCTATCGGCACCTACGCCGAACATGTGATGCGGGCAAAAAAAATCCACTTGGCGGAGTATAAAGAAAAGGTGATAAAAACCTTTAATCCGGTAAATTTCGATGCCGACGAATGGGTGCGCAGAGCCAAAGAGGCGGGTATGAAGTACTTTATTGTTACCGCCAAGCATCACGATGGCTTTGCCGTCTATCATTCGGACGCTTATCCCTACGATATGCGGATGACACCTTTTTCGCGCGACCCGATGGCAGAACTGAAGACTGCCTGTGTGAAGTACGGACTTAAATTCGGATTCTATTATTCTCACGCTTTCGACTGGGAACATCCCGATGCGCCGGGCAACGACTGGGATACGTTCGACAACGGCTTCAACGGAGGTAAAAACCCCGGTGGCGATGCCCTCCTCGGCGGCAGGGATTGGTGGATGAACGGCACATACAAGGCTTTCTTAACCAATGCCGACCGTTATGTGAATGAAAAATCCATCCCGCAGGTGATTGAGTTGGTGCAGAAATACAACCCCGACATTATGTGGTTTGATACGCCCCACAAATTGCCGCTCTACCAGAATATCCGCATTTGCAAAGCGTTGCGTGAAGCAAAAACCGATGTGGTCATCAACGGACGGTTAGCACGTTGGGGCAATCATCAATTGGGTGATTACGCGAACAGCGGCGACCGTGCTGCTTATCTTTTCCCGTTGGAAGACGCTTACTGGGAAAGCATCCCTACAACCAACAATTCCTACGGCTACAGTTCTGCCGATAAATCGCACAAGCCACCCTCGCATTTTATCCGGCTGCTCGAAACAGCCGCTTCCAAAGGCGGCAACATCCTCCTGAACGTGGGTCCGAAAGGCGATGGGACATGGGACGCTCCCGACACATTAATTTATCGGGCAATCGGCGAATGGATGAACGTCAACGGCGAATCTATTTACGGCGCTGTGCGCACCAACGATATTCCCATTCCCAACTGGGGGGTAATTACCAGGAAGGCGAATGTTATTTACCTTCATGTACACAACTGGCCCAAAAACGGCGAGCTGTGGGTAGGCAGTTTAAAGGCAAACGTCACGCAGGCAAAAATCCTTAAAACGGGCGAGCTACTCACCTGTACGCAGGACGGCAAAGATTTGCGACTGCAAGTGCCGGCTACCGCTCCCGATGTAGCCAGTACGGTCATCGCCCTTACGATTAACGGCAACTACACTGCCTATCCTCAACGTTTGCTTGAAACGAAAGTAGATAATATACTGCCGGCTTTCGATGCGATTCTTGGCGGTTCGCCTTTCTCGCCGGGCGATGGAAAAAGCGGCTATAACTACCTCGGCGACTGGAAAGACAACAGTCAAACCATGACGTGGAACGTGAGCGTGCGGGAAACAGCCTCTTTTGAGGTAAGCATTTCATACAACCGCACCTCGTCTTCAGATGAAGGAACGGTAGTGGTGGAAGTCGATGGCAGAAGATACGAAGTAAGTTACAACGCAACTTCTCCCACCTCGCTCTTTGTGGCGCAAATTGCGCTGACTGCCGGCAATCATGTAATAAAACTGCAGGGCAAGACATATAAAGGTTCGCAATACATGCGTCCTTTCAGTGTTTCGCTTACGCCGGTGTCGATACTAAAAAAAATATAACATGAATTATTTAGCAATAGATTTAGGCGCCGGCAGCGGAAGGGCTATTGTCGGTACGATTGAAAACGGGCAAATCCGCTTGGATGAAGTGCATCGTTTCAATAATAAACCTGTGAAATTGGGCGACACTCTCTACTGGAATTTTTTGTCGCTCTACGACAATATTTTGCAGGGAATACAAGCCGCAGTCAAAAAAGGTTATCAGTTGCAAGGGCTTGCCGTGGACACTTGGGGCGTTGATTTTGGGCTGTTGGACAAGCAAGGAAACTTAATCGGCAATCCGGTTTGCTACCGCGACAGCCGCACCGATGGGATGCCTGCATTAGTGGCGGGATTTGTTTCCGAAGCGGAAATGTATAGTCACACGGGCATTCAGCAGTTGGCAATCAATTCGATTTATCAGCTGTTTAGCCTTGAAAATAATCATGCCGCCACGCTTTCAATGGTTGATAAAGTCCTGTTTATACCCGATTTAATCAACTATTTTCTAACCGGCAAAATGTTCAATGAATACACCATCGCTTCCACTTCTCAATTGTTGAATGCGGAAACGCGGCAGTGGGATAGGGGGTTGTTCGATACGCTTGGACTTAATCCGCAATGGATGAGTCCCATTCAGCAACCGGGCGCCGTGATTGGCAGCCTGAAACAAGAAATTGTTGCTTTGGGCATTCCCGACATCAAAGTGTTTGCTGTCGGTTCGCACGATACGGCAAGCGCGATTGGCATACTTCCGTTGGAAGCGAACGATGCTTTTTTGAGTTCGGGTACATGGTCGTTGTTGGGCGTGCTGCGCGATGAGCCTGTTTTGACGGAAGAAGCGCGTGTTAATGACTTTACCAACGAGGGCGGCATCGACAATAAAATCCTGTTTATGCGCAACATAACCGGTCTTTGGCTGTTGCAACAGTTGATTGCCGAATGGGAAAAAGAGGGCGACACGCCTTATGATTACGATTATTTATTGTCCGAATGTTTGAAAATTTCGGCGGGAAAAAGTATTGTGGATAGTGACGACCCTGTTTTCAATCATCCTGTTTCCATGCGAAAAGCCATTCGGGAATATTGCAGAAAGAACGGACAAGTTGTTCCAGAAACCAAAGGAGAATTGGTGCGTTGCGTACTTGAATCCTTGGCTTTGAAATACCGTGCCGTGATGGAAAAATTGCAAGCTTGCACAAAGAGTGAAATCAAAAAACTTTTTGTTGTGGGAGGCGGTAGCCGGAACGAAGTGCTGAATCGGTTTATTGCCAACGCATTGAACATGGAAGTCATCGTTGGAATTACCGAAGCGACCGCTATCGGAAACATCATTCAACAGGCAATCGCCAACAAACAAATCAAAAATTTGGCCGAAGGTCATCAAATTATAAAAAATAGTTTTACTTTTGTAAATTATCAACCGGAATAAATAATCATTCAAATGAAGAACACATCGCTTTTTAAAGGAAATAACGGGAAAAACTACTTGTTTCCGTTCATACTTGTTACCTCCCTTTTTTCTTTATGGGGGTTTGCCAATGACATCACTAACCCGATGGTGGCCGCGTTTAAAAACATTCTACTCATCTCCAATTTTGAGAGTTCTCTGGTACAATTCGCTTTTTACGGCGGCTATTGTTTTATGGCGATACCGGCGGCGATCTTTATCCGAAAATTCGATTACAAAAAAGGCATCCTTATAGGACTTGGGCTTTATTCCATAGGATGTTTCCTTTTTATTCCGGCAGGAAATGCAATGGCTTTTTGGGTTTTCTTAATCGCTTATTTTGTAATGACTTGCGGATTAGCTTTTTTAGAAACGACTTCTAATCCCTATATCTTGTCGATGGGTTCGGAAGAAACGGCTACCCGGCGCCTCAATCTTGCACAAGCGTTTAATCCCATCGGTTCATTGACGGGTATGCTGATTGCCAGAGAATTTATTCTGGCGCGCTTAAATGCTGCTACCGAAGCGGAACGAATTGTGTTGCGGGATACCAATCCCGATGCACTTGCTGCTATCCAACAATCCGACCTCAACATTGTCAGCTGGCCTTACTTGATGCTTGGTGTGGTCGTATTACTCTTTTTCATCGTTTTCGCTATTTCAAAATTGCCGCAGGTAGGTGTTGAGGATGTATCCATTTCTTCCACAGGAGACATTGTTAAACGCCTTTGGGGCAATAGCCGGTATATCCGTTCGGTAATTGCGCAAATATTTTATGTAGGCGTACAAATTATGGTCTGGACATTTATCATACAGTATGCCGAAACAGAATTGGAAATGAGTAAGGCTAATGCGCAGAGTTACAATATGGTAGCTATGGGAATTTTTGTTGCCAGCCGGTTTGTCTGCACGTTCTTGTTGAAATATTTCAAACCGAGTGTGTTGTTATTGACTTTAGCAATAGGTGGTGGAATTTTTACCTTGGGTACGATTTTTATACACGGCATGATGGGCTTGTATTGTCTTGTAGCCATCTCTGCCTGTATGTCGCTGATGTTCCCAACCATTTATGGAATCGCGTTGAAAGACTTGGGCGATGATGCCAAATTAGCTTCGGCAGGATTGATTTTGGCCATCGGCGGCGGATGTTTTCTGCCTCTCTTGCAGGGATTGCTAATCGACAAAGCGGTGTGGTTTGATACATTTTCGTCGGTACGTATTTCTTTTGTATTGCCGTTGATATGTTTTATTGTGATTGCGTCTTTCGGACAATGGGTGAGAAAACAAAACTGATTTCACTATTCCATTAAATGAGTTTCCAATATCTGTTTGGTTGAAAAACCTTCCAAACCCAAGTAATAAGCGGCAGTGTCCACTACGGCTTGCAAGGGCAACAAGCCGATAAGTTCGCTGCCGCTTATGGTTACACCATATCGCCGGGCTTCAAATCGAATCATTTCTACTGCCTGATAAATAGCCGTTTGGGTATAATCCGTAAGGTTCATCGAGACCTGAACGCAGTTTTGCGCTTTCAATTCAACGCCCATCGCTTTGCAAAAACGCAATCCGCCGCCAATAAAACGAACTTTTTTCGCGATTTCATCGGCGATTTTCAGGTTATTGGTATTCAGATTCACATTGAACGCAATCAAAGGGGTACGCGCTCCAATGGCTACCGCACCGGCGGTAGGATGCCGTTCGCCGGGGCCGAAATCGGGTTGCCATTCCGGCAATTTCATTTTTTCCGTCAAGCCTTCAAATTCGCCTTTTCTTACCGCCGCCAAATTCCGGCGATGTTCGGCTGATGCGGATTTTTCGTACAGAAAAGCGGGTAGGGCGTATTGTTCGGCAATGGTCTGGGCTACCTCTTTGGCCAAGGTGTCGGCTTCCTGAATACTCAACCCCTTGATGGGAATAAACGGAATGACATCAACAGCGCCCATCCGGGGATGCTGTCCTGTGTGCCGGGTCAAATCAATCTCTCGAACAGCAACACCAACCGCTTCGATAACAGCCGTTTTCATCGCTTCCGGTTCGCCGATAGCGGTAACGACCATCCGGTTGTGATCTTTGTCATTGCTATAATCCAGCAATTTGACGTTTTCCTTCGCACGAAAAGCGCTGACGATTCGTTCTATTTTTTCCAAGTCGCGCCCCTCACTGAAATTCGGGACACATTCGATGATTTTATCCATATATAATTAAATAATTTGACGATACATAGGATTAGCAATAATTCAAAAAGTCAATCATTTTTTTATCGTTTTTCAAAATACAAAGTTAGTTATTTTTCGGTTCTTTTGGTCAAAATTAGAAGAATGTTTAGCAAAAGGATATGCATCGTCGGGCGTTGTTCCCCAACTCATTTTTTTTTTGCAAATGATTGCATATTATAAAAAAAATATTAATACATTTGCAAAATTATATATAATTTCCATTGAATTAAACACGAATGAAAAGCTTATTGCTATATACTTCCCATGATAATCAATCATGTTTCCACATCCTGCGGCTGTACGGCAGTGGAATGGGAGAAACAACCGGTTGAGCCGGGAAAAACCGCAGATATCAAAGTGGAAATAAAACCGGAAGAAGACGGATATTTTAACAAAACGATAGATGTATATTGTAATGTGAAAGAATCGCCGGTAAAGCTGAGTATCAGCGGGACGGCAAATAAATAACAGGAGTATTAACCCAAAGGGAAAAAGGGGCGGAAAATTGTCTTCTCTCGCAAAAGTTTCGACAATGCAAACCACCCCGGACACCCTTTATAAAAAGAAATGCCCGGCAAAGATAAACAATTAAAATGAAAAATCGCTTGCAAAGCAAGCAAATTAAAAAAATGATGGGAAATTTAGCTTTCCAACTGGTCTTATGACTTAACAGAGTTGAGTTATCCTCACTAAAACCGCAAGGTTTTGGTCTCGGTTTTCGGGAAAATAAAATTAATATTTTAAAATTATTCACTTCATATAAAAAATTAACAAATATGAACAAGAAAATTTTATTCGGAATCGTCGCATTGGCGATTGCAGGTGTGAGTGTAGTAAACGTGAATTTCAATTCACAAAGTAATAATTTGTCCGCTGTTTCTTTGGCTAATGTGGAAGCGTTGGCACAGGAATTACCACCGCCACCAGATACTGGGTATTGTTGTACGCATTTTCCGTGTAAAAATTGTATCACTAAAATGACTGATTTGTATGAAAAAAAGCATATTAATTTTATGCCTTATCTCTTTTATCTCTTGTAAAAAAGATAATCAGGAGGTAAATAGCGCATTAAATATCGTGATAGAAAACTTTAAGAATCAGAAGATAACGTTTTCTGATATTGTGACTGATATTCGAATAATGCTTCTGAATACAGACGAAAACAATTTGTTGGGAAATATAAAAGACATCTGTTTCTCATCCCATTATATATATGTATTAGATGATTTAACCGCTTCTGTTTTTATGTTTAGAATAGAAGACGGTTCCTTTTTAAAAAGAATTTGTACTAAAGGAAACGGGCCTAATGAATATATTAGCCCAACTGCTATAAGACATAATTCCATGTTTGTCTATTTACTAGATTTGCCGACAAAAAGAATTATTGTTTACAATGAAGAATTAGAGGCTATAAAAACAATTCAACTTTCAGTTTCAGCATCAGACTTTGTATGTATGGATAAAGGATTTCTTTTATATAACATGGACGATTCTCCGGAATCTTATAAATTGATTTACACAGATTCAATGGGTTCTGTAGTTGATAAATTTATCCCATGTACGGAGTTTAATAATTCCGGAATTTATAATTGGGGACGACCGAAAAATTTCTCAAAGTATAATCAAGATGTGTTTTTTTCTGAACCTTTTTCAAGTAAAATTTATTTATGGAAAAATAAGCATTTGCTTATGAATTATCAATTAGATTTTAAAGAATATACAATTTCGGATAAACTCAACATAAATAATCATAACATCTTTGAAGATTTTGCATACACTATATGCACAAATTTTTATCTAATAAAAGAATGGTTGGTCGTAAGTTTTCTTTATGATAATAACCGTTATTATAGCTTTACAAATTTATTAAGCAACGACCAAAAAGTGGGTGTGATAGAAGAACATATTCCGTTTTTTCCTCAATGGCAGAATGAAAACACGCTAATTGGATATTGTCATTATGAAGATATTAAAGATTTTTTAGTCACGCAAAAATCCAATAGTGTATCAGAAGATGATGAAACTCCTTGCTTGATTTTTTTTACATTACATTAATATAATTTGGAAAAGATAAGGATGATATTGATAAAAAGCAACAAGATAACGACTTTGCGGATTTATTCATGGAAATCATTCTCTAAAAATTTGTCAACCGGTATCAAGATACTGGCAACGGGTATTTTGTTAGCCATCATTTTGCGTATCTTCGTCCTCTCCTCTTTCCACATCCCCACTCCTTCCATGGAACCCTCCGTTTTGGCAGGCGACTACATCATAGTAAACAAATTAGCTTACGGCGCAAGAATCGTGAAGAATTTCAATTTTATGAAAGGCGGTAAGTTTGAGACATTTCGGGTAAAAGGTTTTGGAAAAGTCAAGCGGAACGATGTGATTGTTTTCAATTTCCCGTATTCCGACTGGATGCAACAAGCTGCAACCGGATTTGGGTGTTTTTTACCTGAAACGTTGCGTAGCCCTTCCTGTTAGCGCTGTCCACCGTTTTTGTGATAGACCGCCATTTGGCCAACGGCGTGGTTTCCGGTAAATATTTCTGGTTTTACGGGAGTATGGGGTTGGTGTATGTTAAAAATATTCAAATCATTTCTTTTTTTTTAACAAATGATTGCATATTATAAAAAAAATATTAATACATTTGCAAAATTATATATAATGTCCATTGAATTAAACACGAATGAAAAGCTTATTGCTATATACTTCCCATGATTATCAATCATGTTTCCACATCCTGCGGCTGCACGGCAGTGGAATGGGACAAACAACCCATTGAGCCGGGAAAAACTGCGGATATCAAAGTGGAAATAAAACCGGAAGAAGACGGATATTTTAATAAAACAATAGATGTATATTGTAATGTGAAAGAATCGCCGATAAAGCTGACTATCAGCGGGACGGCAAATAAATAGATTATTAACTTAAAGGAAAAAGGGGCGGAAAATTGTCTTTCCCACAAAGATACGACAATGCCCTCCGCCCCAACATCCTTCTAAAGCCTTTAGCCAAAGAAAGGAGGATAACAGCGGCAAAGGTACAAAAATAGTTGAAATAAATAGTATGTTCCGGCTTACTATTTGGTAAGCTACTCTACACATTAAACACAAAATCTGACTTGTGAAAGGATTTTATATAAATGTTTAACAAATATAATTTTAAAAATTTACAAAAATGAATAAGAAAGTATTATTAGGAGTTGCTGCATTTGCAATCGCAGCAGTTAGTGTTTTTAATGTGAATTTCAATTCACAAAGTAATAATTTATCAAATGTTTCTTTGGCTAATGTGGAACAATTAGCAATGGCTGAAGACTTGCCCGAAGTAGTGATAAGTTGTAACAGCAATGGCTTTGGAACGTGTTATCTTTCAACCGATTACTATCCATATTGCACCTTTTCCGGCTATATGAGCGATTTTTGTTATCCTTGGTAAACTATTTACAAATTTACCTGAGTATTGAAAATGTCTTTCAATACTCAGGTTGTTTATTTATATAAAAATTATATTCAAAACACATGAAAACTAATATTCTTATATTTATTGCGCTATGTGTCATGGTTGGTTGTAAAAAAAAAGATTCCGGGACAGATACAAAATACATTCGAGCCGATATTGATAAAATGGATAATATTTCCATTTTTGACATTTTTGACAAGATTGAAGTCATTCCGCTGGAAACTACCGACAAATCGCTGATCGGCGGCATCAGCAAAGTAATTGTACACAATGACGTTTATTATGTATTGGATCCGAGCTTTGCTATCTGCAAACTTATTGCATTTGACAAACAGGGTAAATTTCTGTTTAATATTGATGACAAAGGACAGGGACCTGATGAGTACTTAGATATTGCCGATTTCGACATTGATAAATACAACCAGAGAATCATACTGCTTTCCGCTGTAGGTGCTTCGCTTCATGAATATGACCTAAACGGAAATTTTCTGCAAAAAATCAAACTTCCAGAGATAGTCAACGCTTATGGTAAAGTCAAATTGTTGAATAAAGATACGCTTGTCTTTTGGACGTATGATTACGATAACCGGATGAAATTTTATTCCACAAATAGTAATACCATATTCAAAGAATCGCAGCCGGGTATGAATAATGTTTCCATATCATTAGAGATGAGTGCATTTCCTTTTTTCAATTATAATTATTTTACTAAGGTTTTAGACAACCGTGTTTATCAATTGCTACCTGACGGCGAAGTAACAATTGCCTATACATGGGATTTTGGAAATCTTAATATTTTGGATGAGACGGTCAAGCAAATGCCGCGTCTTCAAGGTCAAGCGACTGTTGATTATATAAAAAAAGCATACGCCTCAGAAGTTATAAACTATATGTTTAAGCTGTCCGAAAGAAACAGTCAATATTTATACACTGGATTGATAAGAGAAAATAAATATATAAATGTATTCCATAATGAGAACCGGAATAAAACATACGTCTTTGAAAAGACAAAGGAAGGAGCAGCCTTATTTCCTTTTTGCTGGACAGACGATTATGTAGTCGGCTATGCACCGTTTTGGCGTATTTTTAAAACAAGTATGGAAGATATTATCCCCGACGCCATCCTTGATGAAGAAAATGTACTAAGGAAAAGACAGCATGGCGAGGAAGATAATCCCGTCCTTATCAAATACCACTTCCGTAAACAGCCATGAAAAAGTTATCCTCTGTCGCATTGATAATAGCGGTAGTGCTCTGTGTCGTTGTAAGCATATTCCGATGGAAAGACAAAGAAACCGCCAGTAGGCTTGCAACACTCAACCTGCGGTTGGATTCCGAGTTATTCACAGCAAGAGAGACCGAACATATTAGCGCCGAAATATATCGCCGTACGGTTAGGTACTCCCAGACACCTCTTGAAAATGCCATAGTCTATTGGGGTGGTGATACGTTACAGACACAGTTGCTATCAGAAATTGCGAAAAAAACGCGACTCGTTTTTTGCTTCTCTATCAATAGCTGTTCTCCATGTATTGATACAGCTATTAAATTATTAAAAGAGCAATTTTCTGATTTTGAGAGTAATGAATCGATATTAATAACGGGAGATAACCCTATGAGGTTACGCGATGACTGCTACGGAAAACGGATGTTAGGTGGAATAACCCTGCCACTGAATGAAATCGAAGCACCTTTCTTTTTCATTTTGAATGAAGATGTGGATCTTTCACATTTACACATATTAAACAAGATGGATACCAACTCGACAGTTATATATCTGACAGAAATTAAGAAAAAATTCATAAATTATGCGAATTAAGGTTTGCTCCTTTTAAAAGAACCAATGTCACTAATAAACGACCATAAGATAACAGTTTTGCTGAAATATTTTAAGAAATCTTTCTTAAAAGACTTATTTTTTTACCTAAAAATCTTCGGAACAGGCATTCTACTGGCTATCATTTTGCGTATTTTCGTCCTCTCCTCGTTCCACATCCCGACTCCTTCCATGGAACCCTCCGTTTTGGCAGGCGATTACATCATAGTAAACAAATTAGCTTACGGCGCAAGAATCGTGAAGAATTTCAATTTCATGAAAGGCGGTAAGTTTGAGACATTCCGGGTAAAAGGATTTGGAAAAGTGAAACGGAACGATGTGCTGGTTTTCAATTTCCCCTATTCCGACTGGAACAAGCTGCAACCGGATTTGGGTGTTTTTTATCTGAAACGTTGCGTGGCCATTCCGGGAGATACGTTTTATATTGAAAACGGGATTTACAAGGTAAAACAATATCCGGACACTTTGGGGTTTTATCAACGGGAGTTGCAACTGTCGCAAATGCCTGACAGTGCATTCAACGAAGGAGTTTTCAGCTGTTTCCCCAGTAAGGAGCATTACGGCTGGACGATTAAAAACTTCGGGCCGCTGCATGTCCCTAAAATTGGAGATAATTTGGCTGTGGATACGCTAAATATCTTGATTTATAAGCATCTGATTGAATATGAAACCGACAAAAATGTTGAAATAAATGAGGGTAAAGTGTATTTGGATAGCGTAGTTTTGAATAATTACACATTCAAAATGAACTATTACTTTATGGCAGGCGATTATATTTTCGATTCGCGGGATTCGCGCTATTGGGGCTTGCTGCCGGAAGACCACATTGTGGGGAAAGCCTCGCTGATTTGGCAATCCAAAGACATGAATACCGGAAAACGGAGATGGAACCGGATTTGCAGAACGATAAAATGAATGGCACGCAAATGACACAAATCACGCAAATATACGCGAATTTTTTAAAAAATTGCCCGAAGGGTAAATTTGCGTGTATTTGCGTCATTTGCGTGCTGCCCTTCCTGTTAGCGCTGAGTACAGTTTTTGTGATAGACCGCCATTTGGCCAACGGTGTGGTTTCCGGCAAATATTTCTGGTTTTACGGGAGTATGGGGTTGGTGAGTATTGCCACATTGATTACCGCTTTTTGTTGTAAAAACCGCTTTCGGTTTTCTGTTTTGGATTTATTGTTGTTGCTGTTTGTCGGCAGTGTTTACCTGTCTGCACAGGTATTCAATGATGCCTCTCAAAACATGACTAAATTGACTGTTTTGGCTTTGTTGCTTGTTTTGTATTTTTGTCTGCGCATCATTGTAGGGGCGTTGCGCGCAACGCCCCTACGGTGGGTGTTGTATGGTTTTATTGTTCTTACCGGTTTGGTTGAGGCTGTTTGGGGCTTGCGGCAACTCTACGGCTTTGAAATGTCGCAGCACAATTTGTTTAAAATGACCGGTTCTTTTTTCAATCCGGGGCCTTATGCC
>BNXY01000002.1 GCA_025999935.1 Bacteroidia bacterium
TGGCTTGAAAAGCTTCTGCCGTTTTGAAACGCCGACTGATGCATCCGATTTTTGTGGTCGCAAAAACATGCACTTGACCGAATCCGTAAACGCCGCGTCTGACCGGTCGCAGTTTGTAGGTCAGAATTTTATCGGCTTTCTTCTCCATTTCCAGCTTGAACAGCAGATCGCGCCTTTGGAAAATGGGCGGAATTTCGTCGATAATTTCCAATTGAACCGGAAACGAATAGTTATTGGAAAGGAGCAATACGATTTCGTTTTCATCGCCATTGGAAAGCCGTTCAGGGCAGACCCTTTTGCACCGGATTGTTTCTTTTTTGACCAAGAACAGGGCGCAAAATTCATATCCGCACAACGCAATCAAAATCAGCAGAAGGAATTGCGCCACAGTGAAGATAAAAACACTCTTGAGGCTTGCAATAAAGCAAACGACAATAAAGAGCAGGGCGATATAGAAGCGTTTATTGATAAACATTATTTGGGAACTTCCACTTTTTCGATTAATCGTTTCACAATGGTTCCCGCCGAACGTCCTTCCATCTCGGTTTCGGGCGAAAGAATCAGGCGGTGTTGCAGCACCGGGACGGCGATGTACTTGATGTCGTCGGGAATGATGAAATCTCGTCCTTGCAACAATGCGTAGGCTTTTGCCGCATTCAGCAGGGCTACGGAAGCTCTTGGCGAGGCGCCGAGGTAAACGGCGGGACTGTTGCGGGTGGCGAGGATAATGTCGGAAATATATTTCAACAGACTGTCTTCGACAATTACTCGGCTGACTAACTTTTTGAAAGCCAGAATTTGTTTTTGGGAAAGCAGGGGCTTGATACTTTTCAACGCGGTCAGTTCCGTATTTTCGTTGTGCCGTTTCAATATAGTAAACTCTTCTTCCGGAGATGGATAATTGATGATGATTTTCATCAGAAAGCGGTCTAACTGGGCTTCCGGAAGCCGGTAAGTACCTTCTTGTTCGACCGGATTTTGCGTAGCGACTACCATGTATAAATCGCCCATTTTTCGGGTAAGGCCGTCGATGGTAATCTGGCGTTCTTCCATCACTTCAAAAAGCGCCGCCTGGGTTTTTGCCGGCGCCCGATTGATTTCATCAATCAATACGATTTCCGAAAATACGGGGCCTTTGTGAAACTCAAATTCACTGGTTTTCAGGTTGAATACCGAGGTTCCCAATACATCCGAAGGCATGAGGTCGGGTGTGAACTGGATGCGGGAATAGTCCGCATCAATCAGTTTGGCGGTCAGTTTCGCCAACAATGTTTTGGCAACACCCGGCACGCCTTCAATCAAAACATGACCGTTGGCTAAGAGGGCGGTTATTATCAAATCGACACCTTGTTCCTGCCCCACAATAATTGTTCCGATTTGCGCCTTCAATTCTTCCACCTTTTCCGAAAAAGCGGTTAAATCCATTCTGTTTACTGATTCTTCCATTTGTTATTTTTTTCTTTAAATTTTGTTCATTTTTGTTATTAATTTCATCATTTCTTCGTCCGAAACAAATGTATCTTCATCAATAGCTCTCAAACTAATCCACAAACGCCTGATTTCATCGACCGGCTGTCCGGTTTTGGACGCCACGCGGAGATAGAAATCATAATCCTGCGTTTCATTGATGCTGTCGATTCCATATTTTTGTTTCAATGCTTCGCTCCAATAAATTTGTTTTTTCAGGATGATGTCGGCATTGTTGTTCTTCTGAATATAAAGTCCGGCAATGGAACGAACAAAATCCAATATTTTATTGGCCGGTGGTTTTAGAATTGGGATGGACTTTTGTTTCCTTTTGGCCGTAAAAAACATTAAAACGAAGATGCCGGTCAGCAGGATGTAGAAAGCCCATTTCAAAGACCTTTCATTGAGTATGACACGAAATTCCGACCGGTCTTTTTCTCCTTGTGAACCGGCTTCATAATATTCGGTACGGACTAAAGGGCGGTTTTTCAGATAAGCCAAATGATGTTGGATATACGTATTGATTGAATCGTTCAGCATTCCGTAATTGGTAAACGTCCGGGGATTGCTAACCAAAATCAGGTTCCCTTTTCCGATTTGGTAACGGAGGCTGATGATTTTATGTTGTTCATTTTCTGAAATGATGAAGGTAGAATCCAGATAAACAAAGGGTTTTACAGTATCGTTCGCTTCAAAATAGCGATAGATGAGTTTTCTTGGAAAAGAAAAAGTTTTTTCTGCATCCGGATTAAACAGGCGAATTTCTGAAACCGGGTCTTCCCGATAGATATTGGGAAGATAATCTTCCGGTGCAAAATGAAACGCTGAAGTGGAAATATTTAATGTATCGCATAATTTCTTGGGAAAATGTTCTGCAGCAAGCAGGACTGAACCGCCTTTTTCAACGTATTCCAAGAGTATTTCAACGGCTTTTTCTTCCATAATCAGATTGTAAGCTGTTATCAGAAGATTGTAATTTATCGGATACGAAAACGAATCAGATTCAAAATCTTCGTCCGTATCATTATATAAATAGGAATACAAATCTTCGAGACTGTAATAATTATGCTCATAGCCATATTCCAAGGAAGCGGTCAATATTTTGTCGAAGGCATAAGAACCAAAAGGTTGTTTATCCCTTGTGCTATAAGTCGGTTGCCATTGGTACTCAATGGGCGCCTCTTGATTCGACCAATACATCAACAGGAATAAAAGAATGACGAAAACGATATAGATAATATTGTTTTTCATCGGCGGCGAATTTTAATTATCTCTTCGCTTGCCTGCTTGAATCCGGCGAATTTTTCGGCATCGGCATTTCCTTTTCCGTAGCGGAAATAAACAAATTCCTGCGACAGGTTTTTGAAAAGTTTCCGCAACTCCGTATTTTTTATTTCATAAACGTATTCGTTGACCGTTTTAAAAGCATCGTACGAAATCAGTTCTTTTTCATGGAGAATTTTCAAGGTTTTCAGGTATAACCAACGGATGGCGTCTGCATACAGTTCTTCTTTGACCGATTGTTCGGATAAAGAATCAAAATCTTGATTTACAATGTCTTCGTAATCGACAGTGTAAATCATATTGTTCTTTTTGTTGAAATAGAAAATGCCCGGTTTTTGGATATACAGGATTACCAATAGGATGATGATTACAACGATTCCAATGATAAACAGCAATATATTAAATGCTTCCCGTTCTATGGTTTTATCCGCTTTCTTTCTCAGCCAACGGTTAAATTGTTCGTATAAAGATTGTAAAAAGGATTCTTGCTTGATTGTTTTTTCGTAATAATTGAAAAAATGCTGTTTCTTGAATCGATGGTAAGTCAGCGAATCGAAAGAAACGGGTTCAAACGGCAGGTTTTCCTTTTTTGCGACTTGAAGCGTATCTTTTCCGTTTACCGAAACAAAGCATCCGGTAAAGAAAACGATAAATCCGATTATGACCCACCGTTTTCTCATAAATTTTCAAAATCGTCAACCTGAGTTTGCAGAGATATGCCTTCTTCTTTTTCCGTAATTGCAAAATATTGAAAAGCGAATAATACAATCACGAAAGGAGTTATTATTGCAGTGCTGAAAGATGCAACGGAAGCAGAAATAAAAGTCAGGAAATTATGTTCTCCGGCAAATGCAAAGGTTAAGATAGTGTTTGGAATTGAAAAAATCAGTGATACGCCGAAAATGAACACAGAGACTAAAAGGATGACAACAAATGTAGTTCCCCAGTTTTTAAATCCCAGATTCGTAGCGATTTTAATGGATTCAAAAGCGCTTTTACCGGTAAAAAATGCCGGGAAATAAACCAGAGAAAACGATGGAAGCAAAGCTACTACTACAGCTATGTAAATAAATAATGCCAGCGCCATCAGCGGGAAATCATCGGAAGCCAAGGCAAATGCCAACCACCCATACAAAACAGTGATTGCGATAAAAATGCCGCCGACAACAAGGTTGATAAGACAGGCTTTCCCGGATAATGGAATCAGGGTAGCTTTCAGGTCATTCCAACCGGATTTTTTCGTTAAAGTTCCTTCTTCATATTTCAGCAAAACCGTCCCTGTTGTGGCGCATAAGAATATCCCGTATATAAAAGAAGTAATAATATTGACGGCAACTTTACTGAAATCAAATGCATCTATACTTCCCGAAAAGCTGGTGTAATATTGCATACTATAGCCGGAAATGAGCGACAGTGGAATGGCGATAATAAAAACGTTTTTATATAAAACCTTCCAATTTTGTTTTAAAAAGTCGATGGCTGCACTGAAGCGCTCTCCCAAGTTGCGATTCTTGTAAAATTCAATTTTGTGTTCGTAATCCATAATATTCTATTGTATTGGTGATAATTCATTTTCTTTTCTACTGTTCATTCTTTTTTGCGGATAAATGAGATAGTAAAAAATCACAAAACCCAAAGAAAAAAGAATGATTGCCAAACGGACAAAATCGGATAATTCCGTATGACGGGTTACGAATGATTCTAAAAATCCGGCGATAATAAATATCGGAACAGTTCCGACCACTATTTTCATGCCTTTTTTTGCGCTTCGTTTGAAAGAATCAATTCGCGAATAGGTGCCGGGAAACAACCAGCCGTTTCCCATGGCGATTCCGGCGGCTCCGGCTACAATAATTGCCGAAATTTCCAAAGTCCCGTGTATCCAAATTGTTAAAAACGATTCGTTTAGCAATCCCTGTTCATAAAAGAAATACTGGAAACAACCCAGCATTATTCCGTTAGTGATTAAAAGATAGGCGGTTGCAATAGACGTGAAAATTCCGGAGACAAATTCATAGAAAGAAACCCTGACATTGTTTATGGATATTCCCCAGAACATCGCTCCTTCATTCATTTTTTTATAAACCGCCATAGGGTCGTCGTTCGCTATGTTTTGTATCGTCATATCCACATAATGATCGCCCATAATCAAGCGCGGAAAATCCGCATCCTGAGCGGTGGAGAATGCGCCAATCCATACGCTTACGGCAAAAATCAGGAAAGAATAAAGCAATTCTTTTCGCGCTTCATACATTACGACCGGCACTTCCTGCTGCCAATAAGTGAAAATCCGGGAAAATTTTTCTTTCTTTTTCCGGTTGATAAACTGATGTAAACGAATGGATAAACTATTTAAATAAAAACAAATGCGCGAATTGGGATAATGCGATTGGGCGAAAGAAAGATCGTTGGTAATGTCTATGTAGATTTCGGCCAAAGAATCAGGGGATTGTTGTCCGATATTCTTCAAACAATCTTCATAATGTTTCCATTTTACTCTATTTTGGCGGACGAAAAATGCTTCTTTCATCTAAAAAACATGGATATTAAAGAAATGCAAATGTAAAAAACTTTTTTCTTTTTCCAAATATAAACGCTAACTTTGTCGCGAAATTGTAAAAAATAAAGTAGAAATGGAATCGGTAGGTATATTAACCGGACAAAATGTTATCATAAAATACCAAACGGCGACGGTTGTGGAAAGGATGTGCGCATTATTACTGGATTATCTCATCAATTTCGCCTCCCTTTTTACTATTCTGTTTGCGTTTTTTAAAGTTTTTGAGGATTGGGGTATGCTTTCCGATGGCGTAGAATATACTTTATTCGCTGTATTCGGTATTTTAGCCATGTCTTATCATTTTCTTTTTGAATCGATTTTAGGAGGAAAAACACCGGGAAAAATGATTATGAAAATAAAAGTGACCAACCTCGACGGATCAACACCGGGCATCGGCGCCTATTTTTTGCGCTGGCTGTTAATGACGGTTGACGTACTCCTTCTGTCCGGAAGCATCGGCGCCTTGTTTATTATTTTTTCGACCTATCATCAACGTTTGGGCGATTTGGCGGCGGGGACGATAGTCGTAAAAACCAATCCGCCGACATTGCTCGATTTAGATGAATCTTACTATGCGTTTTCGGACGATTACGAACCAACGTTTATCAACGTCGAACGCCTGACGGAAGGGCAAATCACATTCATCACGAATCTGCTGATAGACCCGAAAAATAAACCGGCTGTGGAAAATTCTATTGATGAATTAGCTGCAAAAGTGAAAAAAATATTAGACGTAGAACCAAAAATAAAAAATCGCCTGTTTCTCGAAACCGTTTTGCGAGATTACAACTACTACGCAGCATTGGGAATCTGATACCCCATACTGTCATATCCAAGCACATCATTTGGGTAGTGGCAACTTGGGAAAAATGAATCCAAATCTTTGTGCCGGAGATAAAAATCAAGCATTTTTAATAAATGATAATCATTTTTTATCAATGACTTTCTTTCTCAACCAGTTTCTAACCGGTTCATCGTACAACTTCAGACAAGCATAAGAAACTGCGATGACCGAAACAAACACCAGCAAGGCGCCCCAGTAGGATTCCGCAAATGTAGCTTTGGTTTTTGAAACCCAACCGATCCAAAGATAGATAATCGGATAATTGACTATATACACCGGATACGACATATCACCCAGAAACTTGCAAATTCGTGAGGCGTATTTGCCCTTTATTTCACCGCTTGCGCCCCAATAGACAATGAGTGGAAAAATGAGAATAATCACGACAGACTCATACATGCCGTTCATCCAAAGATGTTCTTGGTCGCCAAAACGGGGAATGAAGAAAACGACTAACAACAGCGCACTGCACCATAGAAAAGCGTTTTTTAATTTTGTCAATTTTCCCAAACGATAAAGCAACAGTCCGGCAAAAAACGGGTATATCAAGCGTGTGAAGCCGATACGGAGATGGCCGCCGGTGAATGACCAGCCACCGTCGCCGACACTGCCTGTGGACAGGGTCAAGTAAATGGTGACACAAGCCGCTAAAAAGACCAATACAGTCAAGAGCTTTGTCGAAAATTTGCGAATAAAAAGTCCATAAAGAATGTTGGCAATGTATTCAAAGAACAACGACCAACAGGGCGCATCCAAGGTGTACATCTCTTCCCAGCCGCGGATGTCAGCCGATGGCGGCATCGGAATTAAAAACAGGCCAAGCGCCACGAAAAGCAGTAATTTCCAAACCGGAACATCTGCTATGAGCGGAAATATCGGAGACACTCCAAAATAAAATAACAAGGCGCCCAGTATCATACCCATTACCACCATCGGATGCAGTCGCACCAATCGCCGTTTGAAAAAATTGCCGAAGCTCATCTTCTTCCAACGGTCATCGTAGGCATATCCTATCACAAAACCGGAAAGCACAAAGAAAAAATCCACCGCCAGATAGCCGTGACTCACAAACTTTTCGTAGGGGTCTATGGAATAAGATTCGGCAATGTGAAAGAGAAGTACCACGATGGCAGCCACTCCGCGTAGCCCATCCAGGATTTCGTAATGGGGTTTTGTAACCAAAGAGTTTTCGTTCATGGAATATGAATTTATGTATAACAATTTAGAATGAATCAAGTTGCAAAAATAAATAAAAAAAAATTGCAAAGCAAATTCATGGTTTTTTCAAATTATTTACTGTATATTTGTCCATTAAAAATAATATTATTCATTCAAATTTTTTAAGTTATGAAAAAACAAATTAAACCACTGTCATTCTTTATTTTGTGTATTTTATTAAGTACTTCCGTATTCGCAAAAGAATACACGCTAAATTCTCCCAATGGGGAATTGTCCGTTAAAATAAGCCTGAATAAGGACATCCGGTACTCGGTATCTCATCAGGGCGATGTGATGATTGCCCCGTCCGTTATTTCCATGACACTGGGCGACGGCAAAACTTTCGGAAAAAATTTCCGGTTAAAGAAACAATCAATTCGTAAAGTCAATGAAATCATTCATCCGGTTATCTATAAAAAGAATCAGGTGGTTGATAATTTCAATGAAAGCGTTTTTGAATTTAAAGACGATTTTAATCTGATTTTCCGCGCTTATGACGATGGAATCGCCTACCGGTTTGTTTCTACACTGACAAAGCCGTTTATCGTACAATCGGAAGAAGCGGCGTTTAATTTTCCGGGCGACCCCAAAGCGTATATTCCTTACGTGCAAAATGTAAAACCAACCTTAGAGGCGCAATTTTACAACTCTTTTGAAAATACTTACGTAAATATTAATTTGTCGGCTTATGACGAAAAACGTTTGGCGTTTGCTCCGGTTTTGGTTGAAGGTGCGAACGGGAAAAAAGTTTGTATCACGGAGGCCGACCTTTTGAATTATCCGGGTATGTTTTTATACAAAGGAGATGTTCAGAACGGTTTAAAAGGCGTTTTTTCCACCTATCCGAAAGAGATTAAACAAGGAGGACACAATCTGTTACAGGGCGAAGTACAAAGCCGGGAAGCATTTATATCCAAGCAAGAAGGCAAAACCAATTTTCCTTGGCGGGTAATTATTGTTTCATCCAAAGATGAGGAATTGACGAATAGCGATATGATTTATAAATTGGCTTCTCCCAATCCTCAAAATACCGATTTCTCTTGGGTAAAACCCGGAAAAGTGGCTTGGGACTGGTGGAACGATTGGAATTTATACAATGTTGATTTTCAAACAGGCATCAATAATCAAACCTATAAATATTACATTGATTTTGCTTCTAAAAAGGGTATCGAATATGTGATTTTGGATGAAGGCTGGTCGGTAAACCGTCAGGCGGATTTATTGCAGGTGGTTCCGGCGATTGATTTGAAAGAATTGGTTGCTTATGCCAAAGAAAGAAATGTAGGACTGATTCTTTGGGCGGGTTATTATGCTATTAACAAGGATATTGAAGGAATTTGCAAACATTATTCCGAAATGGGAATTAAGGGATTCAAGCTTGATTTTATGGACAGGGATGACCAATTGATGGTTAATTTTCATGTAGATGCTGCCCGGATTGCCGCTAAATATAATATGATGGTGGATTTTCACGGCACCTATAAACCCACCGGTTTACATAAAACTTACCCGAATGTAATCAATTATGAGGGAGTGCATGGATTGGAACAAATGAAATGGGCGGATGCGAAAACCGACCAGGTTACTTACGATGTAACCATTCCTTTTATCCGAATGGTGGCCGGTCCGTTCGATTATACACAGGGCGCCATGCGGAATGCGACACGTTGGAACTATCGCGCAATTAATAATGAAGCCATGAGTCAAGGTACCCGTTGCCGTCAATTGGCTGAATATGTGATATTTGAATCTCCGCTGAATATGCTTTGCGACAATCCGTCCAATTATTTGGCGGAACCGGAATGTACGGAATTTATCGCTTCCGTTCCGACGGTTTGGGACAATACCATTGCCTTGAACGGGAAAGTGGGAGAATATGTGAGCATAGCCCGTCAAAAAGGAAATGCCTGGTATGTAGGCGCTTTAACCAATTGGACAGCTCGTGACTTGGAATTGGATTTGTCTTTCCTTGGCGAAGGCAATTTCAAAGCGGAAGTTTTCAAAGACGGAGTCAATGCCAACAAAGTGGCCAAAGATTACAAAAAAGAAATAATCACGATTCCGGCTGACCGGAAACTGACCATCAAAATGGCATCCGGCGGTGGGTATGCGATGAAAATTACCCGCAATTAAGATTTAGTGCGGAAAATTCATTTTCGAAATTGGGGGTAAAGAGGGATTTTCCTAAATTACTCCTAATTTCGTTTAAACGCCAAAACCTAATTTCGTCGATTTCATTTTTATCGAAACGGAAAGGGCCGTTGTAAATCGTTTGGTAGGAATAAATCATTTCCCGTTCGATTTCCGATTCAAAAACGTAGTTGCGAAGAAAAACGGGTGTAAAATCGTTTATGCCCAATTCTTCGCGCACTTCCCGAAACAGCGCCTCTTCGACTGTTTCGCCATAGTCAACGTGTCCGCCTACGGAGGCATCCCATTTGCCCGGCTGAATATCCTTGTTCAGGGCGCGTTTTTGCAAAAGCAATTCGCCGTTTGCATTGAAAATATGCAAATGAATGACCGGATGCAGCATTTTGCTGCCGCTGTGGCATTCCGACCGGGTCGCTTTTCCGATTACTTTTCCGGTTTCATCCATTAAAGGGAATAATTCTTCCATAGAAATATATTTTTCGATGCAAAATTAGTAAAAAAGGCTTAAGTAAAAAAACAATAGTTGGAAAAGGAAGATAATGGATTCTAAATTTGGTTTGAATAGCAATTTAGCATATTATTTGCGGTAATTATTTTAATTGGGATTATATGAAAAGAGCAGTCAACAAATGATATCATTACAGTTGATGTTACGAAAGATTATTCCCCAAAAAAGGAACTGATTGAGGCAAATATCCGATTAAAGTACTATCTTTGTCCCCCGAAACAAAGTTAGTGGAATAATAAACTTTTGCCGTCCTTTATGGAAAGTATCAAAAGAATATATAAGACAGGAAATGGGCCGTCCAGCAGTCATACGATGGGGCCTCAAAAAGCAGCCTTGAATTTTCGGGAAAATAATCTCGATGCGGATGCCTTTCGTGTAACGCTCTATGGCAGCTTGGCCGCCACCGGTAAAGGGCACATGACGGATGTGGCTATTATCAACGCTTTAAGTCCTCTTCCTGTAGAAATTATCTGGAAACCGGAAACCGTGCTGAAATTTCATCCCAATGGAATGTATTTTGAAGCGTTTAAAGACGGAAAATTTGGGAGCGACTGGACGATTTTCAGTGTCGGCGGCGGCGATTTGGCGAATGAAGAAGGGCATGTGAAGAAAGAATCCATTTATCTGCTCAATACGATGTCTGAAATTTTAGATTATTGCAGGCAATCCGGTAAAACTTTTTGGGAATATGTAGAGGATATAGAAGGAAAAGCGATATGGGATTTTCTTGGAGATATCTGGGAAACCATGCAGGCGGCCATCCGGCGCGGGTTGGAAACCGAAGGCTTGCTGCCCGGCGGACTGTCTTTGCAACGAAAAGCCTCTTCTTATTATACCAAAGGAAAAAGTTATCGCGAATCCTTAGCAAATAGAGCATCTATATATTCTTATGCTTTAGCTACTTCCGAAGAAAACGCCGGTGGCGGGGTAATTGTTACTGCGCCTACTTGCGGTTCGTCGGGCGTTTTGCCGGGCGTATTGTTTCATTTGAAAAAGAAACATGATTTCAGCGATTCAAAAGTGATAAAGGCTTTGGCTACAGCCGCTTTGATTGGCAATATTGTCAAAAAGAACGCCTCTGTTTCCGGTGCGGTAGTCGGTTGTCAGGGTGAAGTAGGCGTTGCTTGCGCGATGGCTGCGGGTGCGGCAACCCAGTTGTTTGGCGGTTCCATTACCCAAATCGAATACGCAGCCGAAATGGGACTCGAACACCACCTCGGCTTAACTTGCGACCCGGTTTGCGGATTGGTGCAAATACCTTGCATTGAGCGAAACGCCTTTGCCGCTGTAAGAGCCTTGGATGCTTGCACTTTTGCCATGTTGTCGGACGGAAGCCATTTGGTTGGATTTGACAAAGTTGTGAAAACGATGAATGAAACCGGTCATGATTTACCCAGTCTGTACCGAGAAACTGCGCTGGGAGGTTTGGCTAAATATATCAAATAATAGTGAATAATTAACCAAATGATTGTTCATATTTATTAAGTAGGAAAATGGAAGATAAAAATTTCAAAGGTCATGCGGCATTATTTACTGCATATCTTATTTTCGGACTGAATACGCCGATATCTAAAGTGGTGCTTTCGAGTGGAGAAGTTTCTGCCATGGCTTTGACGTTTTATCGTTTTGCCGGAGCCTTGGCGCTTTTCTGGATTATCTCCCTCTTTACGAAAAAAGAGCATGTACCTCTGCGGGATATTTTCTTCTTACTCATCGCCTCGCTGTTCGGCATACTGCTGAATCAAATGTTGTTCATCATTGGCCTTTCATTAACATCTCCCATTGACGCCTCTGTTATCACAACGCTTTCGCCGGTATTGACGATGATTTTGGCGGCCTTTTTTCTTGGAGAACCAATTACATGGAAAAAGGTAATAGGTGTTTTTATCGGAGCGGCGGGGGCTTTGTTGTTGATTCAGAACAGTAACACGGTAGGTCATGGAAATACGAATTTGATAGGAAATCTGTTGTGTATATCGAGCAGCCTTTCTTTTGCCATATATCTAACTGCATTTAAGAAACTTATCAGCCGTTACAGTCCAATAACATCGATGAAATGGATGTTTCTGTTTGCGACGATTTTCAGTGTTCCGCTGTGTGGGAATGATGTGGTAGCCGTTAATTATCTCGCGATTCCGTTTGATATTTACCTTCGCATTGCTTTTGTGGTGGTTTTTGCGACATTTATTTCTTATCTGTTTATTCCTATCGGTCAAAAAGTGCTACGCCCGACTGTACTCAGTATGTACAATTATTTACAACCGATTGTGTCGTCGCTTGTTGCGGTAGCATTGGGTTTGGACGTTTTCGGATTGACGAAAGGCGCCGCCACTTTCTTGGTTTTTCTGGGCGTGTATGTTGTAACACAAAGTAAATCCCGTGCGCAGATAGAGGCGGAAAAACAGCAAAATTAGCCGGAAGTTGCCCAAATGATATTATAGTTTTTAATTTTTTCCCTTAGATAACTAATAATTTTCATTATTTTTATAAAATTTCCTTACAATTATTTGGAATATAAAAAACTCTTTGTACCTTTGCAGCGTTTTTATAAAATGTGAATGTTTTTTTATGAATAGCATACCTTCATACGAACTATTACTCAGCAATATTATTATTCTCTTGCATAACACAAGGTGAAGCGGGTACGGTATGTAGATTAAAGAAATCAAAAAATCCTTTCTCGCTTCGGTGAAGAAAGGATTTTTTTTTAACGAATAAAATTATGTCAGACAGATTATTTATTTTCGACACAACTTTGCGGGACGGCGAACAAGTTCCCGGTTGTCAATTGAATACGATTGAAAAGATTCAGGTAGCGCAAGCCTTGGAAAATCTGGGCGTGGATGTGATTGAAGCCGGATTTCCGGTTTCCAGTCCGGGCGACTTCAATTCGGTAGTGGAAATTTCCAAAGCGGTCACTTGGCCAACGATTTGTGCGCTTACCCGCGCCGTAGAAAAAGACATTGATGTGGCTGCCGAAGCCTTGAAATTCGCCAAACGGAAACGGATTCATACCGGTATCGGCACTTCGCCTTACCATATTAATTACAAATTCAATTCCACGCAGGATGAAATCTTGGAACGCGCCATCGCTTGCGTGAAATACGCCAAAAGGTACGTGGAAGATGTGGAATTTTATTGCGAAGACGCCGGTCGAACAGATAATGTTTACTTGGCTCGCGTGGTGGAAGCCGTTATCAAGGCAGGCGCCACGGTGGTCAATATCCCGGATACAACCGGTTATTGTCTTCCTTCGGAATACGGCGAAAAAATCAAATTCTTGATGGAAAACGTAAAAGGCGTTCACAATGCCGTTCTTTCTACACACTGTCACAACGACTTAGGAATGGCTACCGCCAATACAATTGCGGGAGTTGCGAATGGCGCGCGGCAGGCGGAAGTAACCATCAACGGAATCGGCGAACGGGCGGGCAATACGTCTTTGGAAGAAGTCGCCATGATTTTGAAGAGCCACAAGGAATTAACGATTGATACCAATATCAATACCCAACATATTTATCCAATAAGTCGGATGGTTTCAAGCCTGATGAATATGCCGGTTCAACCGAACAAGGCGATTGTGGGACGAAATGCTTTTGCTCATTCGTCGGGCATCCATCAGGACGGCGTATTGAAAAATCGCGAAAGCTACGAAATTATTGATCCGAAAGATGTCGGAATTGATGACAATACGATTGCGTTGACGGCTCGCAGCGGTCGTGCCGCCCTCAAACACCGGCTGAGTATATTGGGCGTTGAACTTTCGCAGGAAAAATTAGACAGTGTTTACGAAGAATTTCTTAAATTAGCCGACCGAAAGAAAGACATCAACGACGACGACGTATTGATGCTGACGGGAAAAGACCGGACGGAATCGCAAAGAATTAAATTGCAATACCTTCAGGTAACATCCGGTGTCGGGATTCAATCGGTAGCATCTGTTTGTCTGAATATAGCAGGAGAGAAATTCGAGGCGGCGGCCTCCGGCAACGGTCCGGTTGATGCAGCCATCAAAGCCGTGAAACAGATTATCCGCCGTCAAATGACGATTCAGGAATTTTTGATTCAGGCAATAAACAAAGGTAGCGACGACATGGGAAAAGTACACATGCAGGTAGAACACAACGGAATCAACTATTACGGCTTTTCTGCGAATACGGATATTATCGCCGCTTCGGTGGAAGCTTATATTGATGCAATTAACAAGTTTGTAAAATAAGACTTTAAAGTCCTCAAAGTCCTTAAGGTCTTTAAAGCCCTAAAAAAACTAAAAAAATGAGCAAAACATTATTCGACAAAATCTGGGACAAACACGTGGTAACCACAGTGGAAGACGGCCCAACGCAACTGTACATTGACCGCATGTATGTGCATGAGGTCACAAGTCCGCAGGCGTTTGAAGGCTTGCGCCGCAGGGGATTGAAAGTATTTCGTCCCGAGCAGATTACCTGTATGCCCGACCACAACATTCCAACATTGAATCAGGAATTGCCTATTCAGGACGCCATCTCAAAAAATCAGGTTGACACTTTAGACAGGAATGCCAGGGAGTTCGGCGTAAATTATTACCCGATAGGACATGCATTGAATGGTGTAACGCATGTGGTAGGGCCTGAAAACGGACTTTCCCTGCCGGGAATGACTTTGGTATGCGGCGATTCGCACACTTCTACCCACGGGGCTATGGGCGCTATCGCTTTCGGTATCGGTACCAGCGAAGTGGAAATGGTGCTTGCCACGCAATGTGTTTTCCAGTCGCGGCCGAAAACCATGCGTATCACGATAAAAAACAGTTTGAAATCGGGCGTTGGCGCCAAAGATTTGGCCTTGTACGTCATTGCAAAAATGACGACCGGAGGCGCTACCGGTTATTTCGTGGAATATGCCGGAGAAGCCGTGGAAAACCTTTCCATGGAAGGCCGTTTAACACTTTGCAACCTATCTATCGAAATGGGCGCGCGCGGCGGAATTGTCGCTCCCGATGAAATCACGTTCGCTTATCTGGAAGGGCGTGAATTTGCTCCAAAAGGCGCTGATTGGGATAAAGCGGTGGCATATTGGAAATCCATCAAAACCGATACTGACGCCCAATTCGACAAAGAAATCATTTTCGACGCCGAAGACATCGAACCGCGAATCACTTACGGAACGAACCCCGGCATGGGAATCGGCATTAACGAAGCGATTCCGGTTTTGAGTAGAGACGGGGCATTCCCCGTTTCTACAGCGGAAGAACAATCATTTCTTAAATCCTTGGAATACATGGGATTTCAACCGGGTGAAAAACTGCTCGGCAAACCCATTGACTACGTTTTCCTCGGTAGTTGCACCAACGGACGCATTGAAGATTTTCGCGTTTTCGCCCAATTCATAAAAGGAAAGAAAAAAGCCGAAAATGTTGTTGCATGGTTGGTTCCCGGTTCGTGGAAAGTGGACAGGCAAATTCGCGAAGAAGGTTTAGATAAGATATTGGAAGCAGCGGGATTTGAAATCCGTCAGCCGGGCTGTTCGGCTTGTCTGGCGATGAATGACGACAAAGTTCCTGCCGGAAAATATGCCGTATCAACATCGAACCGCAATTTTGAAGGACGGCAAGGCCCCGGCGCCCGGACGATTCTGGCCGGCCCTTTGGTCGCCGCTGCCGTCGCCGTCACAGGGCGCATTACAGACCCGCGTGGTTTTTTGAACGCGGATAACGCAGATAACGCGGATTTTCGCAGATAAAAAAATGGAAACTGATACATAAGAATAAAAAAATCAGCGTTCCAAAAAATAAGAAATATGGAAAAATTTGTAACATTCACAAGCACAGTCGTTCCCTTGCCGATAGAGAACGTCGATACCGACCAGATTATTCCGGCGCGGTTTCTGAAAGCCACTTCCAAAGAAGGCTTTGGTAATAACCTTTTTCGCGATTGGCGGTACGATAAAAACGACCAACCGGTTGCATCGTTTGTTTTGAACAACCCGGTTTATAAAGGGGAAATATTGGTCGCGGGGAAAAATTTCGGCAGCGGTTCGAGCCGCGAACATGCCGCTTGGGCGATTGCCGGTTATGGCTTCAAGGTGGTCGTATCCAGCTTTTTTGCCGATATTTTCAAAAACAATGCGATGAACAACTTCGTCTTGCCCGTAGTGGTTTCGGATGCCTTTCTCGCAGAGATATTTGAAAATGTCGATAAAAATCCGGAAATCACTTTGACGGTTGATTTGGAAAATCAAAAAATTACCAATAACGCTACCGGCAATTCGGAAAATTTTGCCATCAATTCCTACAAAAAAGAATGTTTTCTGAACGGTTTTGACGACATTGATTATCTGCTGAGTAAAAAAAATAAAATAGAGCAATTTGAAAAAGCAAATTAGAACGCGGATTATCACAGAAAATATTATCCGTGTATATCTGTGCCATCTGTGTCATCCGCGTTCTAACAGATATAAAAGACGATGAAAATAGAAATTTTAGACACGACTTTGCGCGACGGGGAACAGACCTCCGGCGTTTCATTTGCCGCCAGCGAAAAACTGCATATTGCCCGGATTTTGCTGGGCGATTTGAATATTGACCGCTTGGAAGTGGCTTCGGCGAAAGTATCGGAAGGCGAATTTGAAACCGTGAAGCGGATTACCCGTTGGGCGAGTAGTCACAATTACATCGACCGCATCGAAGTCTTGGGATTTGTCGATGGCGACATTTCGCTGAATTGGGTAAAAAATGCCGGTTGCCAAGTGATGAACCTTTTGTGTAAAGGCTCATTGAAGCATTGCACTTACCAACTTCGGAAAACGCCCGAACAACATCTGGCCGACATCAAAACTGTTTTGAGAAATGCCGAAGAAATGGGTATTACGATTAATATCTATTTGGAAGACTGGTCGAACGGTATGCTCAGTTCACCGGATTATGTATTCTTTTTGATGGATAATCTGAAAGATACGCATATCAAACGGTTCATGTTGCCCGATACTTTGGGAATTTTGAATCCCATCAATACCGGTAAATTTTGCCGGGAAATGCACGAAAAATATCCGAATGTGCATTTCGATTATCATGCCCACAACGATTATGATTTGGCTGTGGGAAATGTTTTTGCTGCTATTCACACCGGAGTAATCAGCGGTATTCATGCTACTATCAACGGATTAGGAGAAAGAGCGGGAAATGCGCCTTTGGCAAGTGTCATTGCTATGCTTCACGACCAATTGCATATTCATACGAATATTACGGAGAGTAGTCTGAACAAGGTAAGCCGGATTGTGGAATCGTATTCCGGCCTGCGTATCCCGAATAATCAGCCTGTGATCGGCGACAGTGTTTTTACCCAATGCGCCGGTATTCATGCCGATGGAGATAATAAAAACAATCTGTATTACAACGATTTACTCCCTGAACGTTTTGGCCGCGCACGGGAATATGCCTTGGGAAAAACTTCCGGTAAATCCAATATCAAAAAGAATCTGGAAGCCATGGGCATCGAATTGGATGAAGAATCCATGAAAAAGGTAACCGAACGGATTATCGAATTAGGCGATAAAAAAGAAATCGTTACGCAAGACGATTTGCCTTACATCATTTCGGACGTTTTGCATACGGAAAGCGCCGATAAGATAAGAATTGTAAATTTTTCGCTATCCTTGACCCATGGATTGCGTCCGACGGCTACCGTCCGGATAGAAATTGACGGAACAGAATACGAGCAAACGGTTCCCGGCGACGGACAATACAATGCTTTTTCAAAGGCGCTTTGGAAAATTTACACGCAATTGGGAAAAGCCAAACCCGCGCTGACGGATTACAATGTTTCCATTCCTTCGGGCGGACGCACGGATGCTTTGGTGCAAACAACCATTGCCTGGAATTTTAACGGAAAGGATTTCAAAACCCGCGGTCTGGACGTTGACCAGACGGGCGCTGCGATAAAAGCGACGGTGAGGATGTTGAATATGATTGAGAATATGTAGAATTAAAACAGTAAATATTTTCTGAAAATTGTGCAAAGTTAAGGAAAATTTATTCTAATTTTGGAGATTATTACTAAAAATAAATATAGGTATTTATGAAAAAGTTAGTTTTGTTGGTTTTTTCGCTATTAATTTTAATAGCCGGATGTCAGGAAACGGGGCATAAAACCATTTCCAAGCAGGACAGTAATGGGTACAATTACGAGGAAGTGACGAACGATCCTTTCAAAGCGCGGATTTACACTTTGGATAACGGATTAAAAGTCTATTTGTCAAAGAATGCGGATGAACCCCGTATTCAAACTATGATTGCGGTAAGAGTGGGCGCCAAAGACGACCCACGGGATAATACCGGTTTAGCGCATTACCTTGAACACATGATGTTTAAGGGAACCGATCATTATGGAACCCTCGACTGGGAAAAGGAAAAACCTTTGTTAGACAGTATTTTCTCGTTGTTCGAGCTTCACAAGCAAGCACAAACGGCTGAGGCCAAAAAGGAAATCTACAAACGCATTGACGCTACTTCGCAGGAAGCCGCCAAATACGCCATTTCCAATGAATACGATAAAATAATAGGGGCAATCGGCGCTTCGGGAACCAATGCTTTTACCAGTTATGACCAGACGGCTTATGTGAATGATATTCCGGCCAATGAAATCGAAAAATTCATCCAATTGGAATACGACCGTTTTTCCAATATTCAGTTGCGGCTTTTCCACACGGAATTGGAAACAGTGTATGAAGAATTTAACAGAAGTCAAGACAATGGTAGTTCTGTGATATGGAATAAAGTCTTTGAAGGTCTGTTTGCCGATCATCCCTATAAAATAGATGTAATCGGTTTGCCGGAACATTTGAAAAGTCCGTCGATGAACAGCGTATTGGCTTTCCAGAAAAAATACTATGTTCCCAACAATATGGCGATTTTGATGAGTGGCGATTTGGATTTTGAAACGACCATCCAGACCATTGACAAGTATTTCGGACAAATGCAACCCAATGCGGATTTGGTTCATGCCGAACCCATTCAAGAAGCGCCGCTGACGGCGACCAAAACTTATGAGGTTTTCACGCCCGACCAAGAACGGTTGGCTGTCGCTTACCGTTTTGGAGATGTGAAATCGAAAGACGCTTTATATCTGAATTTAATTACCTCTATTTTCCGTAATGGAAAAGCCGGTTTGATTGATTTGGATTTGATTCAGAAACAAAAAGTGTTGCAACTTTCCACCGGAGCGCAAACCTTGAAGGATTACGGCGTATATGTATTTATAGGCGCTCCCCGTGAAGGTCAGTCATTGGAGGAACTCGGAACATTGATTCAGGAAGAAATTCAAAAATTGAAAGCGGGCGATTTTGACGACGATTTATTAGCGGCGATTATCAATAACAAGAAATTAGACATTATCCAAATGACGGATGGCCGCTACTATGCTTGCAATGAGTTTTTGGAAGCTTTTATCAATGAATTTGAATGGAAAGATTGGGTTTCCCAAATTGATGAAATGGCTAAAATTACCAAAGCGGAAGTGGTAGCCTTTGCCAATGATTTTTTCAAGGATAATTACGTAACCGTTTATAAAAGAACCGGCGAAAACAAAGAAAAAGTAGTGGTGGAAAAACCGACCATTACCCCGATTACCATCAATCGCGACAGTGAATCGAAATTTGCAAAAGAATTGCTGGCTATCGAATCGAAACCCATCGAACCCGTATTTATTGATTTCAAAGAAGCCATCAAAAAAGAAAGCCTGAAAGACGGTGTTGATTTTTATTATACTTTGAATACTACCAATAAAATCTATTCTTTGGATCAATTTGTTGAAATATCGAATATTACGGATAAAAAATTAGCCTTGGCATTCCGCTATCTGCCTTATTTGGGAACGTCCAAATATACGCCGGAACAATTAAAAATGGAGATGTATAAATTGGCAATGGATATTAGTCCGTCTGTTTCGTCGGGGCGTTCTTACGTTAGTCTTTTCGGTTTGGACGAAACGATGGATCGTTCGCTGGCTCTGATGGAAGAAATGCTGAATGACGCCGTTGTCAATCAGGATGCTTACAATAATATGGTCAATGATATCCTCAAGCAACGGGCGAATGCTAAAATCAATAAGTCTCAAATCCTGAATGGTTTGACTTATTATACGAAGTACGGTGAAAAATCAACTTTTACAGATGTGTTGTCCGAGACGGAACTCAAAGCGATTGATCCGCAGGAATTGATTGATATTATCAAACAATTTGCCGCTTATAAGCATGGATTCTACTATTACGGGCCGGATTCCCAATCGAAAATAGCCGGATTATTGAAGAAAATTCAAACGCCGGAATCATTAATCGATGTACCGCAACGGGTTGAATATTCTGAATTACAGATGGATAAACCGGTGGTTTATTTTGCCGACTACGACATGGTACAGGCCGAGATTATGATTCTTGCCAAAGATGTGAAATTTGATCCGACAATAATGCCTTATCAGCAAATGTTTAATGCTTATTACGGTTCGGGTATGAATTCCATCATTTTCCAAGAAATAAGAGAAGCGCGCGGATTGGCTTATTCGGCTTATGCCAATGTTGCTCCTCCCACCAGAGCCAATCAGTCTAATTATGTGCAGGCTTATGTCGGAACGCAATCGGACAAGATGGTGACGGCCATTAATGCTTTCAGAGAATTGCTGTCCAATATGGCAAGTTCCGAAAAATCGTTTCAATTGAGCAAAGAGTATATGCTGAATAATTTGCGTTCCGAACGGATCACTAAATCAAGTATTTTCTGGAATTATATGTCGCTCAAAGACCTCGGCATCGATTACGACATCCGAAAACCGGTTTATGAAACCATTCAAACCATGACATTGGCAGATGTTCAGAAATATTTTGACGAACATATTAAGCCGGCAAAATATTCGATTGTCCTCGTTGGGAAAAAGGATAAAATCGATTTCAAATATTTGAATACGATTGCAGAGGTAAAAGAAATACCGCTGGAAGTATTGTTTGGATATTAAAAAACCACAATGTAACTGCAAATAGTGGTGGCGGGGGCAACTCCGCCACTTTTTTCCGTAAAACGACATGTTAAGTATTTGTATTCCGATATATAATTATGAGGTTACTCGCTTGGTGCATGATTTGCACCGGCAAGCCGAGAAAATCGCTCGTCCGTTTGAGATTCTTCTGATGGACGACGCTTCGGACGAAAAATACAAACTAATGAATCAAACCCTTGATTTAACGCATGTTCGCTATATTCCTCTCAAAAAAAATATCGGAAGGGCGAAAATCCGCAATCAATTGGCGCGAGAAGCACAATATCCTTATTTGCTTTTTATGGATTGCGACTCGGCAGTTTCTTCGGATTTTTATATCGAAAATTATTTGCCTTATTGCAACCCCCAAACCGTTTGTTACGGCGGACGAAAATACGAGGACAAACAACCGGAAGACGACACCTATCTTCGCTGGAAATATGGGATGGAACGGGAAAGTCTTCCGGCGGAAATACGGAAGAAAAATCCCAATTATAGCTTCTGTACCAATAATTTCTTGATTCATAAGCAACTGTTTGAAAAGGTAAAATTCAATGAAAACCTAGAAGGTTACGGACATGAAGATACTTTTTTCGGATTGGAACTTCTGGAAAAGGGAATTATCATTCAGCACATAGATAATCCATTGATTCATTTGGGATTGGAAAGCGCCGCCGATTTTCTCGAAAAAACAGAAAACGGCATTGTCAATCTTCAGAAAATTGAAACCCTGCTAAAAGAAAACAATCCGGAGCATGTAGGCCATTCCAACCTAATGAAATCCAAACTCTTCCTGCAAAAGTGGCATTTAATAAAACTCGCAGCTACGCTTTTCAAACCGGCACAGCCCTCTCTGAAAAAACATTTGTTGGGAAAAAATCCTTCTCTACGAATCTTTGACCTGTATAAATTGGGATTGATCTGCGCAAGATAAGGCTGTCTCAAAAGTATTTTTAGAACGCAAATGACGCAAAATACGCAAATTAACACAAATTTTATTTATTGGAAATAAGATAGATGTAATTTTGTTAAAAATATGTTTTTGCGAAAATTTGTGTTTTTTGCGTTATTTGCGTTCTTTTGAGACAGCTTCCGGCAAAGTTTCTTGCATGATTTTCAGTAATGTCTCCGATTCGTTTTCCCAACTCAGTTCTGCATTGGCGGCTTCAAAACCCTTGGTGTTTTTTTCTTCGTTAGCCATTTGCCGAATGGTTGCAGCCAGAAATTTAGGCTCGTAATTATCTACTAATGTTCCTATGCTATAATGTGCTACAATCCGGCGAATTTCAGGGAAATCGGTGGCCAATACCGGAATATTTTTTCGGATATAATCGAAAATCCGGTTGGGCAGGGCGTAGTAATAATTTAATCCCTTGTTTTCAAGCAAATTGATTCCAATGTTGGCGCAGGCGGTATAGGCCGGGAGTTCTTCAAAGGGAATTCGTCCGGTAAAAATGACACGGTCGTTCAGATTTTGCCGGTTGACTTTTTCTTTCAAGTCGCTCAAAACATCGCCGTCGCCGACGACATAAAAGAGAAAATCATCCAAGTAAGGCATTGTGTCTATTACCCATTCGATGCCCCGTCCTACATTGACGGCGCCCTGATAAAGAAGAATTTTCTTTCCTTGGGTATCGATAGCCGGTTGTGTATAAGTCGTTTGTTCTGCCGGTGGAATATTCCGCACCACTTGCATGTTTATCCCATATTTGCGATTATAAATATCCGCAATGGATTGGCAAACCGTGTAGGTATTTTTCAGGTGTGGGAAAATCCAGTCTTCGATTTTTGTCCAAACCGCTTTGACTAATTTCCGCTGGGTAACTTCGGGTACTTCGGGAAACATTTCGTGGGCATCGAAAACCAAGGGTTTGCGGCGAATTTTGGCAGCCAGATAATTGGCCGGAAGCGAATCGGTGTCGTTGGAAAGGTAGATGTCCGCCTTGTCGAACAACAAATAAAAGAACAACCGGATATTATATTCGGCGTAAAAAAAGGCGGAACGCTTGAATAGCAAGCGCATCCGGTCGATGCGATATGCGCGTTGCAAGGCTTTGCTGTCGCGGAATTTCCGGCCTACCAATTTCACATCATAACCGTTTTGCGACAAGGTTGTGCAAACCTTGTGCACCCGTTGGTCGGTTACCAAATCATTTGTGACGGAGGCTGTTATCTTCATGCGAATTATTTTCTGTTTATTTTTATTTTCAAAATTCTGATGGCGTTCAGAATAGCCAATAGCGCCACGCCGACATCGGCGAATACGGCTTCCCAGAGTGTGGCAATCCCTGCGGTTGCCAAAATCAATACGATTATTTTCACGCCCAGCGCCAGACTGATGTTTTGAATCACAATGCGCCGGGTAATTTTTCCCAACTGAATGGCTGTTACGATTTTACCGGGTTGGTCGGTCTGGATAATCAGGTCGGCCGCTTCAATGGCGACGTCGCTGCCCAAACCACCCATGGCGATACCTACATCGCTTAGCGCCAATACGGGCGCATCGTTTATTCCGTCGCCGACAAAAGCAACTATATTGGCCGGATTGGATTTCAGGTGTTCGATGTGTTCCACTTTATTTTCCGGCAACAAATCACCATACGCCTGTTCGATGCCCAATTCTGAGGCCAATTTGGAGACAATGGCCTGTTTATCGCCCGAAAGCATGACCAAGTTTTTTATCCCCAGACGGCGTAATGAAACAAGGGTTTGAGACACGTCTTCTTTCAAGGTATCGGCAACCGTAATATAGCCTGCATAAACCGAATCAATGGCGCACAAGACTGTTGTTTCAGGTATCAAACGGATTTCTTCCGGGAAAATTATATGGTAACTATCCAAAAGTTTCGTATTGCCAACGCATATTTGGCTACCATTCAGTGCGGCTTCCAAACCCAATCCGGCAATTTCCTTCGTATTTTCCGGTTTTTCCAAAATGATTTTCTGCTGATTGGCATATTCAACAATGGCTTTGGCAATCGGATGCGTACTTTGGGCTTCTGTCGATGCAATGATTTTTAATAAGTTGTTTTCCGAAATAGCGCCGTCTGCGACAATCTCCTGTACTTCAAAAACGCCTTTTGTCAACGTGCCGGTTTTATCGAACACCATGGTATTCACTTGGGTAATTGCATCCAAATAATTACTGCCTTTGAATAACACGCCGTGCCGGGAGGCAGCGCCTATTCCGCCGAAATAGCCCAGCGGAATACTGATGACCAATGCGCAGGGACAAGATATAACCAAGAAAACCAAGCCTTTGTAAAGCCAAGTGTTGAAATCATAAGAAAAAGAGGCTGAAAATAAGGCATATATCCACGGTAATAAAACAATCAAAACGGCTAAAGCCACTACTGCGGGCGTATAAATGCGGGCGAATCGCCGGATGAATTGTTCGGCAGGGGCTTTGCGGACGCTTGCGTTTTCCACCAATTCGAGGATGCGCGACAGAGCGCTTTGTCCGAACGGACGGACGACTTGTATCCGAATCACTTGGTCGGCAACAATCATTCCGGCCAATACTTCTTCTCCTTTTTCAATGGTTCGCGGGAGGCTTTCTCCGGTCAATGCGGCGGTATTAAATGTGGCGGAATCGTTCAGCAGCAAACCGTCGAGGGGTATTCTTCCGCCGGTTTTGATTTCAATTATTTCGCCGGTTTTCACGGCTTCTGGCGAAACGGTTTCCAAGGTATCGCCTTTCACTAAGTTGGCGGTTTCCGGACGGACATCGAGCAAATCGCCGATATTTTTTTTCGCCCGGTCAATGGCGGCATCCTGAAAGTGTTCTCCGATGGCATAAAAGAGCATAACGGCCACGCCTTCCGGGTATTCTCCGATGAAAAACGCACCGATGGTGGCAATGCTCATCAGCAGGTATTCGCTGAAAATATCTTTTTCTCGGATGCTTTCCCAAGCTTCTTTCAGTACGGGAAGTCCCACTGGAAAGTAAGCCAGTAGATACCAGATAAATCTTATCCACTGGTTTTCGAAGCAAGCGGTATGTCCCCAAACAGCAATAAGTCCGGCAATCAACATTATAAAGGAGATTGCCGGACGGATATAAGTTTTTAATTGCGTATTCAATTGTGATAATTAGTTATTTATACGGTAACTAACAAAAGCGAGCCGTTTACTATCCGGCGCCCAAGAATTAACATTGATGGTTCCTTGTCCGCCAAAAAGTTTTACCACTGTTTTGGGTTCTCCGCCGGCAGCCGGCATCAAACGCAATTCCACGTTTTTGTTGGCCAAGTGTTCGTTGGGTTTCAAATCGCCTTTGGTGTATGTGATGAAAATTACTTGTTTGCCGTCAGGCGAAACATGCGGAAACCATGAATTGCGGGTTTCGTCGAAAGTCATCTGGGTTTGTTCGGAGCCATCGGCTTTCATTCGCCAAACTTGCATCAAGCCGCTACGAACCGAATTGAACCAGATATGTTTTCCGTCCGGGGAATATTCCGGGCCGTCGTCTAAATCTTCAGCAGTAGTCAGGCGTACTTCGCGACCACCCTCGGCCGGAATGGTGTAGATGTCGTAATTTCCGTTACGGTCTGCGCAATAAGCGAGGGTTTTGCCGTTGGGGCTGATTCCATGCAGATAACTTGGGCCGAGTACCGTAATCAAGTGCGGTATGCCTCCTTCAAAAGGTACGGTATAGATGTGCGAGCGACGGGTTTCAACGGGACTGTTGCTGATAGCGATAAATTTGCCGTCGGCGCTGATAACGTGGTCGTTATTGCAATTGGTGGCGTAATCGGTGTTGATTAGTACCGGTTCGCCCGGTTTATCCGGAGATATTTTGTATAATTTGCCTCCGCTGTTGTACACCAACCATTTTCCGTCGGGTGTCCAGTTGGGGGCTTCTATCTGGTTTGCAAACTCTTTAACCACTTTCCGGTTACCGCTGTTCACATCGAGGATTTCCAAAACGCTGGTTACTTTTGGCGGCGGGGTAAAAGAAGGTATTTTTTTGTATTCCACGTTAGTGAAATAAGCTTTTTCGACCACATCGGGATTATGCGAACCAATGAAAAATCCGATATAACAAGTTTCGGGGAAGTTTAATTCGATTTCGCCGGTAACGTCTTGCGGCGCTTTATCCGTTGCGGTTTTCATTCTAATTTTATTTCCGATACGTTCTAATGTGATGTAGTTTCCGCCTTTCGGGCCAACCACTTCTTTGGTTTCCTGTCCTTTTACAGGACGATACTGAAGGGAAGTCAGACCATCTCCATGGATAGCAATATCTGCATATTTTGCATCGCTTGTAAGGGATTCGCGAATCATAACACCTATTTTCCGGTGAAGATCTACACCTTTACCTTCAAAAGCCACCTTAGTTGTAAGTGAAAAATCGCCGGTTTCTTTTTTCCAAGCAAAGTAAAATTGGTCGCTTGCCGCCCATAGATTGATACCTGCTCCCGTGAGTGTGTACGTTTTGGTGGTTTCGTTATAATTGAAACTCCCTTTCAACGCAGGATCGCCCACGTCTCCGTAACCTTCAAAGATGCCGCCGCCATCATTAGCGCTCATGAAAAAAAGCGAAAGCGATAAAACAAATAATGTTTTAATAAAAGAAAATGATTTCATAAATTATAAATTTAAGTGAGTTAATTATTTAATATACACGTATTTTGACGGCAAATGTAGAGAAAATATTTTATTAAACCAATGAAATTTTAAAAAATAATTAAATATATTCATATCTTTGTAGAAAAAATAATTATATAATTAAATTAAGGAAAAACAAAAATGGCAAGACCCGCAACAAAATGAATAATCGGAAACCAAGGGCTGAAAGCCCGATAATCAACAGCGTAGGGCAACGCCCTAAGGATTTCGCCCCGTTGGGGCTTAGCGTTTGCTGGTCATTTATTCCGTAGGGCGTTGCTCTACGCTATTGATGGCGGGCTTTCAGCCCAGTTATTTTTCTCTCAATTGGATTCCTGTCGCGAAAATATAAAAATAGATAACTACGGATAAAAACGTTTCTCAAATAGACAAAGAAGCAATCGGAAAATTTATTTCAGAGTTTTCTTTAGACAGACAATTTGAATATGGAAACACGATTATTGCGACAAGAAAATTTTGGAATAAATATTTAGTTCACAAATAATTATGAAAGAGCAAAGTAATAATCTAACATCACTGCCCAATATAGGGAAAGTTATAGCCGCAAGGCTTCGCGAAGTCGGCATCGAAACGCCCGAAGATTTGAAAGCCATCGGAAGCGAAAATGCTTTCATCCGCCTGAAAACGATGGATGAGGGCGCTTGTATCAATGAACTGCTCGGATTGGAAGGAGCGATACAGGGCATTCGCGACCACGATTTGGCTGAAAGCCGGAAAACCGAACTGAAAGCGTTTTATAAGATGACGAAAATAAATAAATAAATTTGTGGTTTCGTACCTTTTCGTATCGAAACGTATCAAAAAATAGTATAATGGAAAATAAAAATATCATCCCGCAAGCCTCTACATCCTTGCTTACCACAATCGTGTCGCTGATTGACAACGCCCGTCGCAAGCTTGCCGCTGCCGTCAATAGCGAACTGTCGATTTTGTACTGGCATATCGGCAAGCAGATTAACGAAAGCGTGCTCAAAGACGGAAAAGGCGAGTACGGCAAAACCGTTGTAAAGGAATTGAGCGCAGAATTAACTCGCTTGTATGGGCGTGGTTTTTCCGCTCCAAATCTTTATAATTTTATGAGAATTAATGAGTTAATGCCAGACGAGCAAATTTTCTACACACTGAGTAGAAAATTGACTTGGACACACATTCGTAATCTGATTTACATTGAAGACGACCTCAAACGCGATTTTTACACACAAATGTGCATTTACGAGCGTTGGAGCGTGCGCAAATGCTGAAAAATATGGACGAAATATGGAATTTAGAAATGAACATATATGAACTTTATAACACATTAAATATAAATTAAAAAATGGCAAGACCCGTAACAAAAACAGATTTAATAATTGCCGCAAACGGGCAATTTGACAAATTATGGAAACTGATTGATTTTATGACGGAAAGCGAACAGACCGGCACTTTCGGCTTTGAAGACCGCGACAAAAATTTGCGCGACGTGCTCATCCATTTGTACGAATGGCATCAATTATTGTTAAATTGGGCAAATGCCAATCGAAAAGGCGAACAAAAACCGTTCCTGCCGGAGCCGTACAATTGGAAGACCTATCCGCAAATGAATGTTGAATTTTGGGAAAAGCACCAAAAGACTTCATTGATTGATTCAAAAAAGAGGTTGAAAGAAAGTCATAGTAACGTGATGAATTTGATTGAAACATTTTCCAATGAGGAATTATTTACCAAAAAATATTTTCCGTGGACAGGCACTACAAATTTGGGAAGTTATTGTGTTTCGGCTACTTCAAGCCATTATGATTGGGCGATGAAGAAAATCAAAATGCACATAAAAAACAATAAATGCTGCGAATCTGATCAATAAAATTTGATTATGATAACAGTTGAACAAACAAATTCGGTAAAGAAATAAATATGAACATCGAAGAATTAAGAGACAATTGCTTAGCCATCAAGGGGAGTGCGGAATCAACGCCTTTTATAGACCAAAATGTATTGGTTTTTAAAATAATGGAAAAGATGTTTGCCTATATTCCCTTAGCGCCTAAGGATGGAAGATTCAGGGTGTATTTGAAATGCAATCCCGACAGGTCGGTAGAACTACGGGAACAATACTGTGGAATTACCGATAGCGAATGGAGTTCCTTGTTGTGGAATAAGGTACATTTGGAAAGCGATGTACCGGATAAATTGATTGCCGAATTGATCATTCACTCTGCTGATGAAGTAATCAAAAAACTACCGAAAAAGAAACAGGAAGAATATAGTAATTTAAATACAGGAGATTAAAAAATATGTTTGACAAATTAGTTAAAATAAATTGCTATTCTCGGAATAGAATACTAAAAAAAGCAGCCGGCAATTTGCTGGAAAAATTCTATTGTTGTGAAATTAATTGCGCTGAAATGGACAAAAGTGTATTGTTTGCTCATCATGCACGTGGTTGCACAATTATTGCTGCAAAAATTTGTGAAAACGTTGTTATCTTTCAAAATGTAACCATTGGTACAAATATGCGATATAACAAAAGTAGTAGCGAATGGGAAAATGTTGGAAATCCGATAATTTGTAAAAATGTAGTAATCGCTGATGGAGCAAAAATTTTAGGACCGATAATAATTGGCGAAAATTCTGTTATAGGAGCAGGTGCAATAATTACAAAAGACGTACCTGCCAATAGCATAGCCTACGGAGTAAATCAATTTAAGCCCAAGGATGCCAACTACGATTTGGTATTTAATGTTAATATGATAAACCCAGAGAAAATTATAGAAGCCAACAATATATTGATAGAAAAAAATCTGCTGTCGCAATATTCGCCGAAAACAAACGAAGAAAAAGACAACACACTCACAAAGTAATGCAGCAAATTGCATTGGGAGGACTTGTATTTCGCAATGCCTTGTCCCGCAGGGACAACACTCTATTAACCGTATGCTTTAGCTTACGGACAAGGCAAACACACATAAACCAAAGTCCCGCAGGGACGACACTCAATACTGTAAAATTATGAGTTACGTCAATCTTCTTATACACGCAATCATTCGCACAAAAGCAAGCGAGCAAACTCTGCCAACAGACGACAGAGTAAAATTCCTCTATCAGGAAATGTGGGGAATAATCAAAAACAAAGGCGGTTATCTTTATCGTATCAATTCGATAAAACAGTAACATTTAAAGATGAATACATTGCATTTATCAAGGAAATGTGTTTGGATTTCGACGAGCGCGATTGGAACAGATAATCAAGTGTCGTCCCTGCGAGACTTTGCTGATGGGAGGCTGTCCTCTGCCCGTAAGCTAAAGCATACGGTTAATAAAGTACTGTCCCTGCGGGACAAATCTGCGTTATCCGTGTGCAATGAAAACGATGTCCGCCCCCTTTATCAAAAATCCCTCGGAAATGGATATTTGGAGTACGGATTATTTTTTGCAATTGATATAAAATACAAGTAAAAATATGAATACTAATAAATTTGAACTCCGCGAATGGCAACTCTCCGATGCCGCCTCGCTTGCCGAAAACGCAAATAACATCAAAATTTGGAACAATTTGCGCGATGCTTTTCCGCACCCATACACTGAAAAAGACGGCAAAGAATTTATCAAAATGGCTATGGCGCTGCCAAAACCTGCCACTTTGTTGGCGATTGCAGTTGATGGAAAAGCGGTGGGCAGTATCGGTCTGACTTTACATTCCGATGTGGAACGCATTACGGCGGAATTGGGTTATTGGCTGGGCGAAAAATATTGGAACAGAGGCATTATGACCGAAGTGGTCAAGGAAATGCTTGCTTACGCTTTTCTTCATTTTCCGTTGCAAAAAATTTACGCCACGCCTTTCGGTTTCAATATCGCTTCGCAAAAAGTGCTTGAAAAAGCAGGATTTGAGCGTGAGGCGATTTTGAAAAAGGCGGCGATAAAAAACGGAGAAATCGTTGATGAGCATTATTACAGTTTTTTTAGAAGTCGATGGAATGCAAATGTTCAATAGCAGAGGTTATAAACAAATTTCGTTGAGCGTGGACAAAGCGAATTATGCCGTCAAAATGTATCAAAAATTCGGATTTGAAATTGTCAACGAAAACGAACAGGATTATATCATGTTGTTAAAATCGAAATAAAATATAACAATAAAAGGAGAAAATTTTATGACAACAGAAATCAAAGAACAGAAAGAATTTGTGATTTATCAAGCCAATGATGGCTCGCCGAAAATTGAAGTGCGACTCGAAAACGAGACAATTTGGCTCACAAACCTTCAACTTACGGAATTGTTTCAAACAACCAAATCCAATGTGAGCGAGCATATTAAGCACATTTTTGAAGAAGGCGAATTGAATTACGATTCAACTGTTCGGAAATTCCGAACAGTTGCCACAAACGGCAAAACCTACGAAATGGAACATTACAACCTTGATATGATAATTTCGCTGGGTTATCGTATCAATTCGCGCGTGGCAACCAATTTTCGCATTTGGGCGACTCAACGCCTGAAAGAATACATTGTAAAAGGTTTTACAATGGACGACGAGCGGCTCAAAGGCAACGGAGGCGGGCGCATTGATTACAATCCCAAAGCGGCAGAATCAATCCGTTTTTTCAAAATCGTGCAAAACAAGCTGCATTATGCCGCCCATGGACATACGGCTGCCGAAGTCATTGCCGAACGTGCCGATGCCGGCAAGCCGTTTATGGGATTGACCGTTTTTTCGGGCAGTCAGCCTACAATCAAGGATATTTCCATCGCAAAGAATTACTTGAACGAAGAAGAGTTGAAAATTCTCAACAATTTGGTTTCGGGGTATTTTGATTTTGCCGAAATTCAAGCTATGAAACGCCGCCCGATGTATATGGAAGATTATATGCGCCAATTGGACAATATTTTAAGTTCCACAGGCGAACAAGTGTTACAAAATTCAGGCAAAATCTCCCACGAACAAGCAATGGAAAAAGCAAAAGCCGAATACCGGAAGTATCAGCAAAAAACGTTGTCGGACGTGGAAATGGCATATTTGGAAACGATAAAAACAATTGAAAAATCGGTAAAAGGGAAGTATCAAAATTAATCTGATAAATAAAATTTGATGATGATAACAGTTGAACGAACAAATTCGGAAAATAAACGACTAAAATAAACTTCTATATTCTTCCATTTTATCAAAAAACGTTTTAACGAGCGTTGTTTTGTTCATATCAATGGATGATTCATTTTCTTCCATTTCGTCTTCGTCTAATAATTCTTCTAATGCTAATTTCATTTTCCAAATATTGGAATCAATCAGTGCTTGCTTCAATTTTGGGATTTGATCGAAATCAACAGTTGTGAAAAAACTTAACTTATCCATTCCCAGATAAATAATTTCTTCCTTGCTCAGAGATAACAATTCCTGAAGCTTTTTCCCCTCCGGCGTGTTTTCGCCAACTAATGGTAGAAAAGTATTAACAACAATGTCGTCTCCTCGAATCAGAAATGAAAAATATCCGACAGGAGGAGCATCATCATCAATCAAACAGGCAAATAAATCCCGATTGTCATATTGCACCAATTTTAAGTAGCGACTGAAAGCATATTGAAATAAAAGATTATGATTGCTTGGACTGAATACATCCAAACGTTCTCGAAAGCGGTGAAATACATGCGACTGCACGTACAAATTAAAAACCTTCTCTTCCTTTTCTCTTTTAAATAGCTTGTTTTGCTGTATTGTCAGTGGTTTTGGCAAATACAATCCGTCTGCCGGTCTGAACAAACGATAAGTTTTACGATATATATTGTTAATAGAAAAATCTTTTGTTTCACATTCCTGTACTGTAATCTTATAGCATACCTTATACACAAAACAATGACCGCAATTGCATCGCTTATCAGGAAGTTTTTCACAATCCATAATATGGCCATACATTCGGAAGTTTACCCTTGAAAAACCCCTTGATATATAAAAAATATGGTTAGACACATCATGGAAAGCTTCATTCATGAGTTCATCCCTGTCGAACTTTTCACAAATACAACTTGCCGATTCATATTGTGGCGTGCCCGGTTCAAATAACTTTTCTTCTTTGAACATTCCCTGTATGGTAGAAAGAAAGCTTAATCCGTAAGTAGCGAGTTCAAAGAATGTGAGTTCATTTTCAGGATTTCCCCAAAAATTGGTTTTCATAAATTTATAAGCTTCACTATTAATTGTCTTCAAGTATTGGCGCGGCACAGTCCCGGGGTTGTCCGCGCTTATGGTTGGCGTGATGTAGTAAACTTTACTTAGCCTCTCTCTTTGTTTCTTCGTAAAAACATCGAGCAGTTTAGCATCTAATTCAAAGTGCCGGAGTATTTTTTTTGCAATAATGGAACATTGTTCCTGTTCCGTTCTCGAATTCTTTTTAGGCATCTGTTTGCCTTGTTGCTTTATTTTACTTTTCTTTGCCATGATAACGCGATTAACTTAATGGATACGGGATAAAAAATCAGGTGTCAAAATTAGGCAAATAAAATCAAACGACAAAATAAATGCAGTTTGGACACAGGAATAAATGTGGAATAGTAGTCTCGCCCGGATGTAGTAATATCCTGTCAATGCTTTCAACCAATTTATTGCTGTTCATATCTCGTTCGTGATATTCTTTATTCATTTTTTATTTTTTTAATGTGGCGATAACAATGACGGGGTCGTCTTCTTCATCCAAAGAATTTACCATTTTCCGAAAGGCTTCTTTTAGAGCAGGAGAAACGGCTTTAGACTTTTTAAATTCGTTAGAATTGACATATTCAATCAACTTGTGTGGTAAAAGAGAGGCATACCACTGATTATCGTCAAAATAAATGCAAGTAAAAATCGGGAACGGATAGCCTCCGTCCAAATCATTGGTAATTCCTACAAAATTATAGGGTTTGTCAGGAATGGTTTCCGGTTGATATGAAAAATAACTTTGTCTGGTTTTATCATAATATCCATCATTTAATACTTTTGTATCCAGATTATAAGTTCGGATAATGACATGTTTCGACGTTTCAAATAAATAGCAGTTACCTCTTTGCTGTTGCAGGGCGCTAAAATTCAATTGGAAGCGCGGATAACTGTTCATGTTCATATCCATTTGATAAATTGTATCGGTTTGTACTTCCATATAAGAAAATCCATTGTCGTGCTTCCATATTACCGTATTTGGGGCGTAACCTCCTTTCGGTTTTTTATTTATCTGATCTTTAGTAAAATAATGGCTGTTTTGTTTCTTGATAACTTTCCCATTCTTATCCATTACCCGCCATGAGTAGTAAGACGGCGTATATCTATGTAAATAATCACCATCAAACCATAACTGGTTTTGGTTCAATAGTTGAATACCCCTGTCTTCATTTTCAACTTTGAAAGAACGAAGATATTTGTTCTTTGCATAATCATAAACAAGCACCGAATTAATATAATTAGCCCTGATATACATAAGTTTATTAGTCATATCAACAGCCATTTTAGAACCATCCAAATATTCTCCGGGTCCTTGCCCTCTTGAGCCTATATTTTCTACAAATTCTCCTTTTAGCGAGTATTTTAAAAAAGATTGTCCTTCGGTAGTACGACAATCAATAAAAATCCATTCCGAGGTTATAGAAATGTCGTGTATATTGCCAATCGGATACTTTGCGTTAATTTGTAACGGGATATACTTAATATTTGAAAAGATGTCGCTCATTTTCAAGCTTCCTTTATTTGATTTTTGCTTGTCAATATCAATAACAGAGACGGATTTCTGAGCCGATGCCATCAGGCTGCAAAACAACAACAAAAAGAGACACTTATGTTTCATAGATTTTATTTATTTAATAAATGATATTAGAAATAAAAGGCTGCCTAAAATTTGGTATCATCACAGTTCTACTCCATTTTAGACAGCCTCCAAACCAATTTATCCTACACCAACATCTGGACAAGAGCCATCCCAAGTACACTTCTTTACTCCACCCGGACCGGTAGATGTAATACTAAAGCCATTAATATAGTTAGACTGATGATTATCATCAATTGAGGAAGGGCCTGCGCAACCACAATTGCAGCAAGAACCACCCACAAGAGAAGTCATCTCTCTCTTTTCCAACTCAATCTTACTGATTTGATTCAATTTTATTTTATCAAGTTTCATATTGTTTATATTTTTATGTTATTGTTTAGTTGATTAGAAAAATTCCCGCCTTTGGAAGCGTGATGTATTCACGATATGTGATAAAAAACAGGGGGTTACCGAAGAGAAACGGCAGGAAAAGGAGCAGGGTAACCCCCAAACCTGTCCAAGTTATTTTTCCCAAGAATATGAATTGTTAAAAGTATTATTACAGAACCCTTGTTGTAACTTGCTGATTGAAATCCATTTCTCTTAATTAATTGACTAATTGACAGATGGTTGCGATAAATTATTTTCTTGTTTTGACAAAACAAATAAAAGCCATGTTGCAAAAATTGCAACATGCAACACAAAATCTTAATAATGTCATCAACCGAAATACCAAACAAATTGTACTTGTAGAAATGTTCTCCAAAGTATTGATTGGAAAAGGACTTCGTGTGTTTTACTTTTAGTAATTCAAAGAAGCTGACTAATATGTTTTCTCCTTTTAAGTGTTTCACAATATTAATTGTATAGGTATTCCACACAAATGTAGCGTATTTTTTTACAATAAACAAATAATTAGAACTTTTTTTTTGTACAATAAATGAATATGAAAAATACGTGTTACTACCCAACCTTATCAAATACCCATGCGCTCTATTCCATACTCAGCAGCATGCTTTTGTTTGTATTGACTGAGAATGTCTAGATATTCGTTAGTTGTCTTCATTGTATAATTATGTGACACCACAAAGATAATACTATTATTGTAGCCGAAAAATAGCGCTTTGCTTAAATCCCCCAAAATTATTGGGATATTTGGAATATTTTACCTTACTTTGTACCTAAAATAACAAATGAATCAGCCGTTAGCAGAACGAATGCGTCCCCAGTCTTTAGACGATTATGTCGGTCAAAAACAATTGGTCGGAAAAGGGAGTGTGCTTCGGAAAATGATTGATTCGGGGCATGTACCTTCTTTCATCCTTTGGGGACCTCCGGGTGTGGGCAAAACCACCTTGGCAAGAATTATTTCCAAGCAATTGGATATTCCTTTTTATACTTTGAGCGCCGTCAATTCCGGCGTGAAAGACGTGCGGGAGATATTTGAAAAGGTAAAATCGGGTCATTTTTTCAACAACGTACGCCCGATTCTTTTTATCGACGAAATCCACCGTTTCAGTAAATCCCAACAGGATTCATTGCTGGCTGCCGTCGAAAACGGTACGGTCACTTTGATTGGCGCCACGACCGAAAATCCTTCTTTTGAAGTAATCCGCCCCTTGCTTTCACGTTGTCAGGTTTATGTGCTTAAAAGTTTGGAAGAGTCTGATTTACTGATTCTAATGAACAAAGTCCTGACCGAAGATATTGAGCTGAAAAAGAAAAAAATCGAACTGAAAGAAACATCCGCTTTGTTGCGGTTTGCCGGAGGCGATGCGCGGAAACTGCTCAACATCCTCGAATTGGTTGTTGAAGCAGAAGAAGATGAACCCATCGTCATTACCGACGAAAAAGTCATCGACCGGTTGCAGGAAAATCCGGTCGCCTACGACAAAGGCGGCGAAATGCACTACGACATCATTTCCGCTTTTATTAAATCCATCCGTGGAAGCGACCCCGACGGCGCCGTTTATTGGCTGGCGCGGATGGTAGCCGGAGGCGAAGACCCCAAGTTCATCGCCCGTCGCTTGGTTATTTCCGCCTCGGAAGACATCGGATTAGCCAACCCTAACGCCTTGCTGCTGGCAAACGCCTGCTTCGATGCCCTGACCAAAATCGGCTGGCCCGAAGGACGGATTATCTTAGCGGAAACAACAGTCTATCTGGCAACCAGCCCCAAAAGCAATTCGGCTTACATGGCTATCGAAAACGCCTTAGCAGAAGTAAATCAGTCAGGCAACCTTCCGGTACCGCTCCACTTGCGGAATGCGCCCACCCAATTGATGAAAAATCTGAATTACGGCAAAGATTATAAATATGCCCACAATTATGAAGGTAATTTTGTGAAACAAGATTATTTACCGGAAGAAATAAAAGACCAAAAATTCTGGACTCCCCAAAATAATGCGCAAGAACTGAAAATACAGGAACATATCCGGAGGCTGAAAGGAGAAAAATAACCATGACAAATTTGAAAAATATCAGCATCGCACTATTTGCCGTGTTGGCTACAATATGGCTCTATGCCTACAATCGTTACTCCATATTGAGTTTTCTCGAAGAAAATCAACTTTTTCAGTTAGATGTGTATTATTTTCAAGAGTATTTCACGCAGCCCGGTGGATTGACACAATATGCAAGCGCCTTTTTTACGCAATTTTATCGATTTTTTGTGTTGGGCGCTATATTGCTTGCAACGGCAATCAGCTCTATTTATCTGTTGTTTTGGAAGATTTGCACTACCGAATCGGCTGGGTTAATTTCAAAGACCATACTTTTTGCTCTATCGTTTACCATCCCGGCCTATCTCCTGTTTGCATGTTGTGATACCATGCATTTTAGGTTGGAGCGTATTTTGGGAATCATCGTTATTTTGGCGTTGTTTCTTCTTTATTTAAAGTTTTCAAATTCCTTAAAATTTTTAAAGCAAAGGTGGATAATGGGCATTTTAGCTTATCTGTCAGCCTATTTTATTACCGGTGGAAATGCCATTCTTTTGACGGCATTGATTGTCATTGACGAATTTTTTCATGAAAAACGCTCATGGCCCTATCTTGCCGGAATAATCGCAGTAGCCGTCTCCGCGCCTTACCTTGCATATCTTTTCCTGTATATTACGCCTCTAAAAATGGCGTATTTGTCGCTGACACCTTTCGACTTGCCCGAATTGAACAAGTCTTATCGCATTGCATGGGCGGCCATTCCGTTTATTTATGCCTTATGGCGAGGAGCGGGCGTGAAATGGTCGACCACAAGAGGCGCCCCTACGAAGAAACCGGCGATTTGGATTGCCTTTTCGCTTGTACTTATTTTTGCACTTACGTTATATGGTCTGAAATCGGCAACGGATGCTAAAGCGGAATACGTGATGCAGATGGCTTATGAGGTGGAGCGTGGAAATTGGGATAAAGTGCTCGAAATGAGCAAAAACGACAAAATGCAAAATACCGCCCTGGTACCTTTTTTTACCAATATCGCCCTTTCCGAAAAGGGATTGTTGGCGGCCGAGATGTTCAATTACCGTCAAACGGGGACGTATGGATTGTTTAATGTGTGGAAAGTTCATTATACAACGCTATTGTATATCGGCGAACAGTATTATCGCTTGGGAATGACACAGGAGGCGGAACACTTGGCTTATGAAGCGATGATTGGAAGTCCCACAGAGTATGGGTCGAAAGCGTTGCGTAGTTTGGTTTACACTACAATGCTGCGCCGCGATACGCCCGGATTTGAAAAATATATTCGCAAGTTTGAGCAATCGCCTACCTACCGGCATTGGGCAAAAGAGCAACGCAAACATTACGCACGCTATCGGGCTGATTCAACATATATTATTCCGGGTGCTGCCCGTAGTCTTCAGGCCGCCGATATTGGTTTTATCGACCATGGATTGCCGCAGCAAAATATGAGATTCATCCTGCAAACAAACAAGGGCGACAAAAAAGCCTTCGAATATCTGATAATGTTCAGCCTGCTGCAAAAGGATTTGACTTCTTTCTACGCACTATTTGAACGCTATTATCCGGAAATGAATTACGAACACCTCCCTCGTCACATCGAAGAGGCGCTGTTGGTTTATGCAGCGGCAACCAATCAGCAGTCGGAGTTCGTTAAAAAATATGCCATCAGTAGTAGGACGGTTAGGCAGTTTATTAATTATGAACAAGAAAGCGCCTCGTCTAACCTTGCCGCTCTGAAAACAAAATACGGCAATACTTATTTCTATTATCTCCGGAATATAAAACCGATGGCATTGGACATGATGCAAACCATGCCCGTCTATTAACTTTGAATAAAATGAAACAAACAACTTATTTATTTTTGTTATTCAATATCGCTCTATTCACAGCATGTAATCGAACGATTGACAAGTATTTATATATTTCGGAAAATGCCAGAATAACTCCTGCGTATGTGGAAACATATATTCCATACAATATCGCCCCGCTGAATTTTTGTATCAATGAAACGGGCGATGCGTTCAGCGTGCGCTTTGTTGCGGGGCAAGATTCGTTTGAAGTCGCCACAAAAAAAGAGGTCAATATTCCGTCCGGTAAGTGGAAAAAACTCCTTGAAAAGCATCGAGGAGAAAATTTGTTGGTCTGTATTTTTGCCAAACGGGATAATCAATGGTATCAATTTCAAGACCTGCATTTCAAGATAGCCGAAGAACCCATCGACCCATACATCGCCTATCGTCTGATTGAACCGGGCTATTCGGCTTGGGGAAAAATGGGTTTGTATCAACGCAATTTGGAAAATTTCAAAGAATCGCCTATTATGCTCAATACGCTGACCGATAAAAATTGCATGAATTGTCACTCGTTTCATAAAAATAATCCGGACAGAATGTTGTTTCACTTGCGGGGGCAACATGCGGGCACCCTATTCTTGTTGGACGGCGAAGTCAAAAAAATCAACACCAAAGCCCCCAAAATGGTCAGCGCCGGAGTCTATCCGCGTTGGCATCCGGAAGGTCGATTCGTCGCTTTTTCGACCAATTCCACCCACCAAGGGTTTCACACTTCCCATGCAAATAAAGTGGAAGTTTTTGATACGGAGTCTGATATAGTAATGTATGATACGCAAGCCAACCGGATGTTTACTTCCAATGCTTTGTATTCAAAAGAAAGTTATGAAACTTTTCCGGAGTGGTCGCCGGATGGAAAATATCTTTATTTCTGCACTGCACCCGCTTTAACAATGCCTAAAGAATTTAAATCGCTAAAATACAGCTTGGTGCGCATCGCTTTTGACTCGCAAACCGGCACATTTGCCAATCAGGTGGACACTTTGGTCTCGCCCGAAATAACGGGCAAGAGTGTATCGTTACCACGAATTTCGCCCGATGGCAAATACTTGATATTCTGCCAATTCGATTACGGAACTTTCCCGATATGGCACCGCGAAAACGATCTGTATATATTGAATACGGAAACCAAAAACGTAAGCGCTATGACGGACATAAACAGTCACGAAACCGATAGTTACCATTCATTTTCATCGAACGGCAGGTGGTTGATTTTCAGCAGTCGCCGCTTGGACGGCAATTACACTCGCCTGTTTATTTCCTATTTCGACAAGGAAGGAAAAGGACACAAGCCATTTCTACTACCGCAAAAACACGCCGATTATTATGACGCCTTAATGAAATCCTACAATATTCCCGAATTTATGACCGGAAAAGTGGAAAACGCACCGGCAAAATTCAATAAGGCCGCTTGGAAAACTGCGGAAGAAATGGCAAAGTGAGAGATTAACCCCTTTTTATCTTTTTTTAGTCGGTCAGTAGTGTTTTCTAGTATATTTGCACCATTTTAGTTTTATAAAGCTAAATTTTTTATGTTTCTTACTTTAGCACAAGGCAAGGAAAAAGTAAAAATTGAAATTATTTTTTGTGAAAATTTTCACGGAATTCTTTTGGAGGACATTTTTTCTTTTTCTTAAAAATTCGATTGAAATAGGAGATATTGTTAAATCCGCTTTCGTAACAAATTTCGCATATCGACATGGTTGAATCCACCAATAACCGGGTGGCGTATCCCAAACGGGTGTCTATGATGTAATCGAAAGGATTTTTTCCTGTGCGAATTTTAAAAAAACGACTGAAGGCAACCGGGGTCATTCCGGCCAAATCGGCCAATTGATTAAGCTGAATTTCATTTTTGTAATGGTCGTTGATATACTTTAGCACTCTTTGCACGCGACGGCTGTCGGCTTGAGCGTCCACTCCCGCAAAAGATAAACTGGATAGGGGCTTGGCTTCATCACTAAACTTGGATAATTCCTGAAGCAGGGTCAGAAATTTTACAACTGAATAAAAATCTTGTTTTTCCGAAGATAATGAATCTAATAAGGGATAAATTTTCATAATGGCTTGCATGGGAAAAGATAGTCCTTTTTGAGCCTCTCTCAGCATTTTTTGAATGGATTCGAATGGATTAATTTTAAGGAAGTTGGAACAAAATAATTCAGGTGAAAACTGAATGGTTATTTCGCGAATTTGATTGGAAGTACAATGTCCCTGTTCCCACGCATGTTCTAAATTTTTACCGGTTATCAACACCAGATCGTAATCGCCAATCGTTTCAATGGAGTCTCCTACAATTCTTTTTGCACCTGATGCTTGGGAAACAAAATTTAATTCATACTCTTTATGTGTGTGAATTGGCGAGTTTAATGGCTTTTTCCTTTTATCTTCAATATAAAAGCAATCCTTATCTGTCAAAGGTGTCACTTGATAAATTACTGCATGCTTTGAATTCATAATAAATCATTTTGTATATTTAGATGTTATTAACTTTTTGTAAAAGTAGTTCAATAAAGATAGAGCCGCTTTAAAAATTGTGCGAATTGTTTTTAAATTTGTACTTTCTCATTTTTAAATTTGTACTTTGAATGTGCTTGGGCTTGTTCCCCAATAAGAATTAAAGCTGGTGCTAAAATAGGCTAATGAACTATACCCCAATTCATAAGCGATTTCCGAGATGGTGAGTGTCTTTTTTTCCAATAGGTAAGCGGCTTGTTTCATCCGGATGGCTTTGATTAATTCGATTGGACTTAATCCGGTCTGTAATTTTATTTTTCGATGGAGGTTTGTGCGGCTTGTATTCAAAGATTTAGCTATTTTTTCAACTGTCAGTTCGGTATCGGAAATATTGGAATGAATGAAATCAATGGTGTTCTGCAATAACACTTCATCCGGATTGACAATCTCCATTTTCAGTGCATCCATGTTTAAAAATTTATTAAATTTTCTGCGTAACTTTTCATGTTTCTCCATCAATTTTTTGATTTGGGTCATTAAATGGGATGCATGAAAAGGTTTGGTTATGTAACTGTCCGCCCCTGTTTCCAAGCCTTCGAGGCGATGTTCCATATCGCTGTTTGCCGTCAGCATAATTACGGGTATATGACAAGTTTCCGCATTTTCTTTTACCAATTTACACAATTCTATGCCATTTAATTCAGGCATCATCACATCTGTAATAATTAATTCCGGTTCTTTGGAACGTAGAATAAAAATGGCTTCCCGTCCATTTCTGGCCTCGATAATCTGATAGGTCTTTTTCAATTCATAGCAGATATAGGTGCGCATATCCTCATCGTCTTCGACCAGCAAAATGGTGGATTTGTGATGATCTGTTATTTCAACGTCCGGATTTTTTGTTTTGGAGATAGGAATTTCTTTTGCCGGAATAATTTTCCACGGTATATCGGTGTATTCATCCGGATTGAAATGGTCTTTCCCTGTTTTAATGTGCATATTGAAACAACTTCCTTTTCCTTTTTCACTTTCCACATCAATGGTTCCGCGATGCAGTTCAATAATCGTTTTTACCAAATGCAATCCGATTCCGGTACCCGATTTTTTGGAAAATTCTCCTTGGTAGAAGCGGTCGAACAAATGGGGAATTTCTTTCTCTGCGATGCCGATTCCATTGTCGCGGATACTCAATATTGTTTCTTCGTTACTCTTTTGAACTATCTCTATTTGAATCGTTCCCTCTTTAGGCGTAAATTTCAGCGCATTGAAAAGCAGGTTATACAAACATTTTTCCAAAAGATCGGGATCAAACCACACAAGCGCTTCGTAAGAAGGATAAATAAAATCGACGGACACGACGTTTCTATTCGCCATATCTGTAAATAACTCAAGAAAATCTTCAATAAATACAACTAAATTGATTGGACAGGCTTTGATTTGAATTTTATTTGCCTCCGTTTTTCTCAAATCCAAGATTTGATTGATCAATCTCAATAAATGATTGGCATTTCTCGACATAATTTTCATTATCTGCGCACGTTCCGGATTTAATTCGGTTTGTTGCATTTCTTCTAACGGAGCCATAATCAATGTAAGCGGCGTACGAAATTCATGGCTTATATTGGTAAAGAATTGCATTTTACTTTCATTCAATTCTTCCTGTTTCTTCGCTTTGAGTTGCTCCATTCTCAAATTGTTCCGGTCTCTTACCTTAATATAGATATAATTTAAAATGAGAAAGAGGACAATAAAACCAAATAAAAAGTACCCCAATTCCGCCCACCAACTTAGCCAAAAAGGCGGAAGTATTTCAATACTTAACGAGGTATATTCTCCCGCAAAACGGTCTGGTATATTGGTTGCTTGAATCTTGAAAGTATAGACGCCGGGAGCCAGATTGGCATAACTTACATTTTGTTGTGTATTGGCCAAGGATACCCATTCTTTATCAATGCCTTCCATAAAATAGGAATAAGTGATTGAATAGGGATATAAATTATTGGGCGCTGAAAATTCAAGCGCAAAATTGTTTTCGGAATATTTGAGTACTATTTTTTTCAAATTGTCCAAAGATTTGTCTAAAATTACTCGTCCGTCATACATTTGGCCGACATTAACCGTTTTGTTATAAATTTTCAAATTGGTAAGGTATATCTTAGGAGAATATCCTTCCAAATGAAGTTTATCGGGAAAAAACGAATAGCAACCCTGATTGCTGCCCAAAAAGATTTCGTTTTCCGGACTGAGATAATAAGATGAACGCAAGAAATTCGCCCCACTCAAATCGTTATTGGCAATGAAATATATAACTTGTTTATTAATAGTAGAATAGCAAATTATTCCATCAATTGTACTCAGCCATAGATTTTGTTTGTATGGAATGATGCCATTGATGAATGTATCTTTGTATCTTTCTGAAATGACGTAATTTTGAAATGCATCTTTTTCGGGATTGTATTTTTTTAATCCGTAAGATGTTCCGACCCAAAGGTTTAGATTTTCGTCTTCTGCAATAGAATAAATAGTTTGATTAGGAGATACGTCATTGGTATAGGTTTTGAATATTTGATTGTCAATGTCAAAGCTACTCAGACCGGAAAAAGTTCCGATCCACAAAATATTGTTTTTATCAATGAACAGGCAAGTTGTATTGTTGCTTGTCAGTTCGGGATAATCCGGATTGGAATAATTTACGAATTTTCCGCTTTCCGGAGAGAATCGGCTGATGCCATTGCCGTCCGTACCCAACCACAGGTTATGGGCTTGGTCTTCAACAATACATTTCACATAATTTCCCGGCAATGAATTGGAAAAATCCGAATGTTTGTATCTGGTAAAATGGTTCTTTTGTTTGTCAAATTTGCATAGGCCGCCGGAATAAGTTCCGGCCCAAATGGTTCCCTGACTGTCACAAAACACACTTACCACCGCATCATCGGGAATGGAATGGATATCGTTTGGATTAGGTTGATAATGAACATATTTTCCGGTGTACCGGTCTTGGAAATTCAGACCGCCTCCGTCGGTAGCAAACCAATAATTTCCTTCCTTATCTGTTGTGATACTTGTTATTTGTCCATTGTTTAACGAGTTGTTATTGTTGCGTATGTTTTTGAAGTTTTTAAAACCGTCAGGCTCTTTCCGCAGCTGGCAAATACCATTATTAAACATTCCTATCCATAAACTGCCGTTGTTATCTTCGAATACGTAGTGTATTTTACTGTTTTTAATTTCGTACATTTGATCGGTTATGGCAGGATGTACCCGGATTTCATCCCCAAAAGGATCCATATAAAGTAAGCCTTCTCCTTCTGTTCCTATCAAGACACTCTGGTTTTGGAGACGATGCAGGCAAAAAGAAGTGGAATGATTCCCCGTAAATTTAAATTCCCTGGTATCTTTATTGAAAATGTAAAGCCCTTTATTGATCGTAGCGATCAGCATGTTTCCGTTTCCCATCCGGCAGATGTTCAGTATTTCATTGACCGGCAACCGGCTGTTTTTACTGTGATAATGTACAAAAGAATCATTTTCAGGTAAATAAACCGAAATGCCGTTATCCATCGAAGCAAACCAGATATTTCCTTCGCTGTCTTCTTCAATGCTTCCTATGGATTTGCTACAGACCGCATTTTCTTCATTATTCGGCATGTATAGGACACTTTGTTTGGTTTCCAATGAATATTTGATGATTCCTATATCATATACGCTAAACCACAAATTTCTCCGGGAATCTTCCATAATCGCGCCAAATTTTTTGTTATTGATCAGGGCGGGAGCTTGCCCGAGCTGTTCGGTAACAAAATTGTTTTGATAAGGATCATAGTATTGTAGCCCACTCATGGAAGCAATCCATAACCGGTTATCCGAGTCAACCCAAAGAGCGGCAATGTGATTATTCATGAGAGAAGATGAATCGCCCTCCATCTTTTTGTAAACCGTAAAATTATAGCCGTCAAACCGGTTTAATCCATTTTCGGAAGCAATCCAAATAAAGCCCCTGTTGTCTTGTGTAATACTTGCAATTTTAGTGGTTGAAAGCCCATGCTGTGTTCCATATATCTGAGGCACACGATATTGCAATGATTGTGAATGTAATTGGCCGACAATCAAAAAAAGAGTGTATATAGTCAAAAATATGTTTTTCATCTGTATCTAAAAGTATCTCTGTGTGCAAGGTAACCTGTATATTGGCTTATATCGAATTGACAAAGTTAATTATTTTAAATGGATTTCTACAAAATTTTGTACTTGTTTTAAACCTTTTTCAATTCTGTTTGTCATAAACTATATTATTAAACATTAATTTTAAATAAAAAATCATGAAAAAGTTTGTATTTATAGCGGTATTACTGCTTTCTATGTCAACGCTTACTTTTGCACAATTTCCGGGTGGTGGCACACCTCCGACTCCGGAAGAATCAGCAAAACGCAACACCGAAAGAATGACAACCGAATTGAAATTGACACCGGAGCAGGTTGTTAAAGTTGATTCTATTAATTTGGTTTTTGCCAAACGTCAAACAGAGTTATTCCAAAAGGCCCAGGGAGGCGATCGTTCTCAAATGCGGGAAGAAATGCAAAAATTGAATACTGAAAGAGAAGCCGCTTACGCAAAAGTTTTAACAAAAGAACAGCTGGAAACGTATAAAAAAGGAGTGGCAGAACGGAGAGCCAATAGAGGCGGCGGAGGCTTTTAAATTTTTTATAAAAAGTTTGTTTATTTTATAATTTATTCGTAAATTTGCACAAATTCCGAATTGTAAGATTAAAATATTACTTTTTGGGAATTATTTATAAACTTAAATTAATTTTTTAAACATGAAAAAACTTTTTTTAGTAGCAGTAATTCTGCTTTCATCAGTTGCTTTATCGCATGCACAATTTCCTGAAACACCTGAAGCGGCAGCTAAACAAAACATGGAGTGGGTTAAAACATTCCTTACCTTAAATGCTGATCAGTCGACCAAGGTAGAAGCCATCTTTTTGGATTTTTCAAAGAAACTATTTGCCATCTTTGAAAGTGGTGATTTCGATTTTGAAAAATTTCAAAAATTGCAAACAGAACAGGAAACCGCTTTAGGCAAAGTTTTGTCTAAAGAACAATTGGAAACCTACAAGAAGAAATATCAAGAAAGAATGGAAGCCATGATGGGAGGCGGCGGTTTCTAATAATTCTTATTTCTAAAAAAAATCCGGACAGTTTGTTCGGATTTTTTTTTGAGATTTTAGATAATTTGTTGCCACATAAATACAGATAAAACTTTTCCTGCGTCTGTCAAAAATTGTTTTTTTAATGTTAAAAATTTGCAATATGGATTTATTCATGTTATCTTTGTAAGTGGTTTATCAAAAAAACCATAAAAAACCATTAATTAATATTAATCATGAAGAGAAAATTGAACAGTTTTTGGACAGCAATACTACTTAGTATTGTGATGTTCTTCTTTTGGGGAGGAGTATTTCCGGTACTTGCGGATACTCTTCAGGAAGTTAAAATTACCGTATCTGGTGTTGTTACAGATGCCGACGGCCCTATCATTAGCGCCGCTGTAGTTGAAAAGGGTAATTCCAAAAATGGAATTAGAACTGATTTGGACGGAAGGTATAGCTTGCAAGTATCGCCAAATGCCACATTAGAAATTAGTTATCTGGGTTACGTTACCCAATCCGTTGCTGTGAATGGTCAATCAACAGTCAACGTAACCTTATTTGAAGACGTAACCAATCTTGGGGAAGTCGTTGTGGTCGGCTATGGTACACAGAAAAAAGTAAACTTGACCGGCGCTGTTTCGACGGTGGATTCCAAAGCCTTAAGCAGCAGACCGATACAGAATGTATCTACGGCTCTTCAAGGTTTGATGTCCGGTGTAACGGTACAATCGGGAGAAGGACGACCGGGTCAGGACGGTGCAACTATCCGTGTGCGTGGCGTTGGTACGCTCAACAATGCCAGCCCATTCATCTTGATTGATGGCGTGGAGAGCGGCACGATGAATTCCATCGACCCGAACGACATCGAAAGCATATCGGTGCTTAAAGATGCGGCATCGGCTGCAATTTATGGTTCAAAAGCATCTAACGGTGTCATATTGATTACGACGAAACGAGGTAAAGAAGGTAAATCTGTTGTTTCGTATAGTGGATTTTATGGTGTTCAGTCGGCAACAAAATTAGTAGAGCGTTTGAGTTCCTACGACCAAGCTCGCCTGTATAATAAGGCCTTGACGGAAGATGGACAATCGGCTCGATTTACCGATGATGACCTTCAAAAGTTCAAAGACGGCTCCGACCCGTACGGGCACCCCAACACCGATTGGTATGGACTGGCTTTTCAAAATGGGTATCAGCATCAACACAATGTGAACGTGAGAGGTGGTTCGCAAAATACGAGTTATTTGGCATCGGTGGGCTTTTTGCAACAGGAAGGTATCTTGCAAAATGCAGAGAGACAGCAATTCAACGGACGTACAAATCTGGATTTCAAACTTTCGGAAAAACTCTCGGCAAGGGTAAATATGGCATACATAAGAAACAACTATAAAGACCCGAACAGCAGTTATGCAGATGGTAGCAGCGACCAAATTATTCGCCAGCTCAACATCATTGCACCCTGGATTGCGAACAAAGATGCAAACGGCTACTACGGAACCATTTCCGATGGTAATCCGATTGCATGGCTTGATCTTAATCAAACGGTGGACAGAGACAACCAAAACTTTACAGGTATGCTTGCTGCCGACTATCTGATTACGAGCGCCCTGAAACTTACGCTGCAAGGTTCGTATATAGGCAATTCACAACATTACAAAGCGTTTATGAAGGATATTCAGTACAATCCGAATAAGTATCATGGTCCCAATAAACTCATCGAACGTTTCTATTCTTGGGAACGTACCAATTTTGATGCTTTGCTCAACTACGACAAGCAATTTGGCCGGCATGGACTGAAAGTGATGGCCGGTTGGCATACGGAAAAATACAATTATAGAGAAAACACTGAGGAACGTAGAAATTTTCCAAACAATGACCTCACGGATATGAACGCCGGCGCTGCTGCTACACAAAAAAATGAAGGATTTACCCGCTCGTTGGCAATGCTGTCGGGCTTTGGGAGAATCAATTACGACTATGCAGGCAAATATCTGCTCGAAGCCAATATTCGCGCCGATGCTTCATCGCGTTTTGCTCCGGAAAACCGTTGGGGCTATTTCCCCTCATTTTCTGCCGGATGGCGTATTAGCGAAGAAGGCTTCATGGAAAGTACAAAAGATGTGTTGTCTAATTTGAAAATCCGCGCCTCTTGGGGTTTGCTGGGTAATCAAGATGCGCTGGACGACTACTATCCCTATATGAATACCTACAATCTTAGCGGCTCGTATATGTTTGGCGGTAATTTGGAAAGCGGATACTATCAATCAACGTTTCGCAAAGAAAATATCTCGTGGGAAAAATCCCGTACTTATGGTTTAGGATTGGATGCAACCGTCTTTTCGTACTTGAATGCATCAATAGACTACTATGACCGCGAAACAACCGGCATTATTATGGACGTGCCTGCACCCACAGAGTTTGCGCTTGGTACATACAAAGACAATGTAGGTTCTATGCGTAACAGAGGTGTGGAAATAAGTCTTGGTTACAACAAACATTGGGGAGATTGGAGCTTGCAAGCCGCAGGCAATTTTTCGTACAACAAAAATGAATTATTAGAATTGGGCGGCGTAGAGCAGATTATAAACTCCAATGGCTATCAAATCAACAGAGTAGGCCAGCCTATCTCCTCTTACTATGTATATCAAACAGATGGATTTTTCCAATCGCAGGCAGAAGTAGATGAATTTGCAGCCAAATACAACAGAGCCAACGGCACCACCATGTTTGGTTACGATTTCAAGCCGGGCGACCTCCGATATGTAGATGCTAATAAAGATGGCAAAATTAACGCCGACGACCGTGTGCTGTGCAATTCCACCAATCCGGTTTACATTTTCGGGTTGAACACAACAGTGGGTTACAAAGATTTTGACCTCTCTCTGCTGTTCTCAGGAGCTGCTAAGATATCGCGGATTTTCACGGAAGAAGCGTTCGGAGATTTCCGCGGTGATGCGACTCATCCGTCAACGCTTTGGTTGGATGCTTGGACACCCGAAAACACGAATGCCTCAATGCCCCGCGTATATAATGCAAGACGTTCAAACAACGATCCGCAAACCATCCGCTCCACTTTTTGGCTGCAAAACACAAGTTTCCTGCGTTTGAAAAATTTGCAATTGGGCTACAATGTGCCGGCAAAATGCCTGTCTAAGGCAGGTGTAAGCAAGTTGCGCGTGTATTATTCGGTAGAAAATCTGTTTACCGTTGATAACATGCCAATCAATATTGATCCGGAAATTACCAGCGCCCGCTCATCATCGTATCCTCTCATAAGGACACACTCTTTGGGTGTTAATCTGACGTTTTAATAGTTATTAATTGAATAAAAAAAATAAAAAAATATGAAAAAGTATATATATAGTTTAGCGCTTTTACTGCTGTGCGGGTCGTGTTCCGATTTTCTGGATACCCTCCCTCACGATGCTTTGTCGCCGGGAACCACTTGGCAAACCGAGGACGATGCGGAAAAATTTCTTACCGGCTGCTATAACAGCTGGATATGGGGCGAAGGTTTTTTCTTTTTAGACTGCGCCTCGGACATCGGTTATAATTTTCACGAAGAAGGTTCCGGTTATCAGCCAACGGGCAATGGTAGTCTAACAGCCGGCGCGGCAGTAAACTTCTATAGTTTTACCCGCATTCGCCGTGTGCTCACTTTTCTGGAAAATATAGAAAATGTGCCTTTTGCTAATGAGGCGAAAAAGAAAGATATGATTGCGCAAGCAAGAATTATCCGCGCTTACGATTATTTCAAAATGAACTTTTGGTACGGTGGTGTGCCTATCATCACATTGTTTAAAGACGGCGATGAAGCAAAAGTGCCCCGCAATTCGGAAGAAGAAGTAAAGAAATATGTTTACGACGAAATAGATGCCGCTATTGCAGACATTAACGATGCACCCAAATCAAGAGGACACGTTGCTAAAGGTACGGCGCTTGCTCTCAAAATGCGCTCAGCACTCTATTGGGGCGACTACCAACGCGCTTTAGATGCAGCCACAGCCATTAAAGCGCTCAACCAATATGAATTGGAATCCGATTTCGCTCATGTGTTTACACTTGCCGGCAGAGATTCCAAAGAAATCATCTTAGCTGTTCAACACGAAAAAAATCTATCCGATGAGTGGATTGTTACCGTGCCGAACAACGGCGACGGCGGCTGGTCGTCTATCGTGCCTACACAGAATTTGGTTGACCTTTATGAGATGAGCAACGGCCTTCCCAAAGAAGACCCTGCATCCGGCTACGACGCCACGCATCCGTTCAACAATCGCGATCCGCGCATGGCAATGACGGTGCTGTATCCCGGACAAAATTGGGCAAGCAGTTACAATGGTATATTGAATACGCTTGAACCCACTTTGCCTAATGGAAGTAAAAATCCAAATTATCCCGCTTCAGCTGCCAACGCCTCCAAAACGGGTTTGACTTGGGCTAAATATGTGGCGCCAATAGACCAGTATGATGGCGACTTTTATTCTACAAGCACCTGCTATATTGTATTTCGTTACGCGGAAGTGTTGCTTACCATTGCAGAGGCTAAAAATGAACTGACGGGGCCGTCAGATCAAGTGTATGACGCCTTAGATGAGGTGCGAACTCGTGCCGGAATGCCGGCAGTTGACAAGGCGAAATATGCCACGAAAGATGCTTTGCGTGAACTGATTCGTCGAGAACGTTCTGTGGAACTTGCCGGCGAAGGACATCGCCGCGCCGATATCGTGCGATGGAAAGACAGCGCCGGTAAGATGGTTGCCGAAACTGTGCTAAACAAGCCTTTGACACGCATCACAGGCACTATCAATTATAGCGAAACCAACCCCGGACTGCGGACGGTAGTAGATCCGACAAAAACGGAGCAAATAGAGCCGCGCAAATTTGTCAAGGAAAATCGCTATTTGCCTTTCCGCCAAAGCGACCGTGACAAGAATCCACTATTGGATCAAAATAATGGTTATTGATCGTTAAGGAAGTGAAATAAAAAAAGAGCTACCCTTTTTGGGTGGCTCTTTTTTGTATGTTGGGCATATTTCTACACTAACAGGGTGTAAGTCCCTGTACTCGCCGCGTTGGGAGGAAGAGATAGCGAATGGCAAGGGTGTTGCTGGTGACTGCAAAGTCGATGCCTGCTGCTTTTTCGTCGATGCGGCTGCGGTCGAAACCGGGATGTTTCCACATGATATATACTTCCATAAAAGATTTAGCCGTTTTTTTGTTACTTTTTTTACATCCATTCGTCTTAATAGTAAACGCTGAATAAAAAAGGATGGATGCTGAAAATTTCAAAAAAATATTTCTTCCATATCATGTAAAATTATACCGGATTGCGTATCGGTTTCTTGAGAATCAGGCGGATGCCGAAGATGTTGTGCAAGAGACTTATATCAAATTATGGCAGAAACGCGATGAATTGGAATCGTTGATAAATCCGGAAAGTTTTGCAGTTACTTTATTGAAAAACAGCTGTTTGGACGTTCTCAAGAAAATTAAACCGGAAATATCCCGGATATACGATGCTGACATTCCGGCAATGGATTCACTGTCCGTTCAAGTTGAAAACAGAGATAAATTAGAACATATTCAATTGATTATGAATCAATTGCCCGTTCAGCATCAACAGATTATTCAACTGAAAATCTGGGATAATCTTCCGGACGAAGAAATTGAGAAACGGACGGGATTGAAAAAAGGACACATCAAAGTGATTGTCTCGCGGGCAAGAAAAACGATTAAAGAACTTTATCAAAAATGGGAAAAAGATGAAAACAGATGATTTATTCGATAAAATAGAAGTTCCGGCGGATTTGGAATCCCGCTTGGAAACGTTGATTGACGATTTGGCTGAAAAAGAAAAACAGTCGAAACGAAAAGCCCGGCAGTTGCGTTTGTGGGCGGTGGGAGTGGCTGCGAGTATCATTCTCTTTTTTTCCGCAGGTTCGTTTTTCTATTTCGATAGAGAAAATACGATTTCGCTTACCGCGCAAACGTTCCATCCGGATGAGAATACTGAAAATGCTTGTATAGAGGCTCAAAAAGCCTTGGCTTTGGTCTCTGTTAATTTCAACAAAGGGCTGAATCAATGGATAATCGCTAACAAGGAGATAGAAAAATCAAATAAAAAATTAAATGAATTATTAAGAAGATAACAAAAAATTATTTACGTATGAAAACAAAAATTTTATTTACAGTAATCGCAGTATTAGCTGCATGGAACGGCTTTGCACAGGATAAATTGTTCGATAAACTATCCAATCAAAAGAACATAACGCAAGTGACCGTAAGCAAAGGGCTTTTAAATCTGATGCCGGACATGGCTTCTTCCATGGATATGAATGGGGTAGATGTCAAAGACATCGTGAATAAATTGGAACAAATTGATATTTTCACTTCCCAAGACAATGAAGCGAAAAAAATGATGCGTAAAGAGGCTACCGACCATTTTGCGAACAATAAATCGTATGAAGTGCTGATGAAAATCAAAGAGGAAAAAAGCAACGTCATTTTTTACGCACAAAAAGATGGCAATTTCATCAAATCATTGGTCATGTTTTCCGACGGCGAGCTTGAATGTGTACTGATTCGTTTGTTGGGGAAATTTACTACGGAGGATGTTAAGAAAGTTGTAAATGCAAAATAGGTAAAAAATAGGCATTAAGTATTATTAAGGATTATCCTTTAAACATTTACGGCTTTGAAATGTCATAGTAATAAAGAAATTGTTTAATGTTTAATAAATTAGAATTATGAAGACAAGATTATTTTTAGTTTCAGTCATCTTCAGTGTATTGACTGCCTGTAGTGTAGGAAGAGTATCCGAAGCGCAAGCGTATGTGTCTGTATATACCAATATCCCGTTGGCGCCCAATGTTGTTTTAACCGTTGAAACGCCTATTATGGCTGCTCCCGGCCCCAGCCACATTTGGATTGACGGCTATTGGACATGGGATAATTATTATCGCGAATATGTTTGGGTACAAGGTTATTGGGCTGTGGCTCCTTATGTGAATGCTTATTGGATTCCCGGTTATTGGGAAGCTTATCGGGGCGGTTACAGATGGATAGATGCTTGCTGGTTACCCAGAGATTATCGTTTGAACTATGGCTATTACAATGGCCGGTATGATTATTTCGGACGTCCTGTATATTATCATCAATTGGGAAGAGAAAGCCGTTATGCTTATACTTATTCCTACGACCACCGACCGGAATACAGAAGTAAGGGGTATAGCAGTTCGCCGCGTTTCAATGAAGCGCCTAAAAGCGAAAGAAGTCGGATTACAAAAGAATATGAGCGTGTATCTAATAATTCAAGGTCTTCATCTACAAGCAAGTCCAGACAGGAAACTGTTAAAATAAGAAATGGCGGTGATAATAATCAAAGGACAAATTCCACCCGAACATCGCAACCGGCAACAGCTCCCAATCGATCGACAAATACTCCGAATGAAAATACAAATAACAGGCGCTCAAATAGCGAAAACAACAACAATTCGACAAGAAGCAGGGAAACCCAACCGAGAACAAACGAAAACAACAATTCTCGAAGTCCGCAAGTAAGGTCGAATGATAATAACAGCAATAACGGTAACAGCAACAGTAATTCGAGACAAAATCAAGGCGGAAATTCAAGGTCTTCGAGTTCTTCTTCCGGTTCAGGTAGAAGAAATTAACCGCAGGGGCGCAAAGAGTGTAAAAATTAAAAAAGAATGCTAATGAAATTCGTTTTATTAGCATTCTTTTTGGCACGGCATCATTACCAAATCAAATATTTTTCAATAATTCTGCTGCAGTCATTTCCAATAATTTTTGTTTGTGCTGAAATAGTTTATTATCAACTTGTTCAAATCGTTGATTTATGGCGTAAAGGATATCTATGTTGATTAAATTGAATATCATAAAAAAATGCTACCTTTGCACAGATAAAATAGTAAGATGAAAATTCTGATAATAGAGGATGAACCTGCCCTGATGCGAACAATGGAGGAGTTTCTGTTGCAGGAAAAATATGTCGTAGAAAAGGCAAGCAACTATGGCGCGGCAGTAGAAAAAGCGTTGATGTACGATTACGACTGTATCTTGCTCGACATTTCGTTGCCGGGTGGCAGCGGATTGAAAATCCTCGACGAAATGAAACGCGAAGGCAAGGCGGGCAATGTGATAATTGTTTCCGCCAAAAATTCGCTTGACGACAAAATTCTCGGCTTGAATTTGGGCGCTGACGACTACCTCTGCAAACCTTTTCACCTTTCGGAACTGCACGCACGTATAAAAGCCGTTCTGCGCCGCAAACAGACAGACGGAAAAGACATTTTGACCTTCGGAAATTCAGCAGTGAATTTCAAAGAACGCCAACTCACCGTCAATTGCGAACCGCTGAAACTCAACCGCAAAGAGTTTGATATGCTCTTGTTTTTCGTTACCAACAAAAACCGCCTCATAAGCAAAGAAGCGCTGGCTGAACACGTTTGGGGCGACAATATTGATTTGGCAGACAATTTCGATTTCGTGTATTCGCAAGTGAAAAACCTGCGCAAAAAACTCAAAGAATGCGGCTCGGACATTGTTGTGGGAAATGTTTATGGAATTGGGTATAAACTCGTAATATGAAACTGATTAACCACCTCATACTGCGTATAACCGTTGGCTTTACCGTCGTGATGCTTTTTTGGGGCGCTGTGTATTTTTTTCTGCAAATGAAAGAGATACACGACGGTAACGACGAGGGATTGACCAACCTCAAACAGGAATTTATTGCAAAAGCCAACGCAGTCGGCGGTTTTGTCGAAAATATGGAACGCGAAACGCCGCTGAACCTTATAGTGAAGGAAATCAGCCGCGAGGAAGCAGAAAAAATGGTAGAAAATTTCTCAACCACAACGGTTTACTTTGCTACCGAACTCGAAAAAGAAGAAGTGCGAATGCTTACCACTGCTTTTCGCTGCGAGCAAAACGGGAAATTTTTCCAACTGCAATTTTTCACTTCCACAGTGGAAAGCGACGATTTAATCAAAAATATGCTGTACCTCTTGCTCGGACTTTGGGTAACACTTTCATTGACGATTATCATTATCAGCAAAATTATTATTTTTCGAGCCAACAAGCCGTTTTATGAATTGCTCGACAAACTGAAAAATTTTCGTCTTGATACAAATAAAATTTTCGATTTTCCCCAAACTGAAATTAAAGAATATGCCCAGTTAAATCGCTCGGTGGAAGAACTTTTGAAAAAAAATATTGATATTTTTACCGAACAGAAACAGTTTATCGAAAATACTTCGCACGAGTTGCAAACGCCTCTCGCCATTGTGATTGCCAAACTCGAAATGCTGCTCGAAAAATACCAGAATAACGAATATCTATCTACCGAAATTGCCGCCGCGCTGAACACCTTAAACCGAATGAAACGCCTGAACAGCAATCTTTTGTTGCTTTCAAAAATTAAAAACAACCTGTTCACCGACATTGCGGAGGTAGATTTGCAGCGGGTTTTGGAAGGCGTAGTCGCTGACTTTGAGGAAATCATTGCCTGCAAAAACATTACAGTTGTTTCGACATACTCTATATCAGCCACCGTAAGGATGAACAGGGATTTGGCGCACATTCTCTTGACCAACCTTGTGAAAAACGCCGTTGCTCACAACCGTACAGGCGGGCAAATAATAATTTCCGGCAAAGCCAACTCCATTACAATCGCCAACAGCGGAACCACTGCCGCCACCAATGTTTTTAGTCGCTACCAGCGCGATGCAAATGATGAAAACTCGTCGGGCTTGGGACTTTCCATCGTCAAATCCATTGCCGATTTATATCCTGTTGATATAAATTACCATTTTGAAAACGGCTTGCATATTTTCAAAATAACTTTTTGAAATTCCCAATTCCTTACAGAATTGCCCCGTAACTTTGCCCCGTAATTTTAATTAATAATTTTAAAAAGTAAAAAGAAATGAACACATTAAAAAATTTAAGCATTGCGGCGGGTTTGCTTTTTCTGCAAACGGCGGCTGCACAAAGTCCGGCAATTGACAGCCGGTATTCCGACAGTACAATTGTTCGGATGGTTGAAAAATTCCGTGCCTCGCATTCGCGCGACGTTTTTCCGGCTGCGCATTTGCAGCAAAAATTTCAGAACGATTTCCCAAAGGCTCGCGATGTGGAGTGGGAAACGGCTAACGACATTTACGAAGTAGAATTTGAAGTGGGCAACCGCGACTTCAAGGCTCTCTACGACACTAACGGCAACTTGCTGATGGTGAACGAAGAAATTCACCGTTCCGCACTGCCCGCCGTTGTGAAAAATGCCGCCGAAAGCAAATATCCGAAATACAGTTTTGAGGATATTCACAAAATTCGCAGAGGCACGGAAACGGTTTACAAAATCGAGATGGAAAAACAGTTTTCCGATACCGAAGTGCGGCTATTAGTGAAATCGGACGGCACAGTCGTAGAAGAAAATTTTGATTATTAATTCGTTAAAATTATATTAAAATGAAAAATATATTATTTTTTGCAGCAATGCTTGCATTTTCGGCGATGTTTACCGCGTGCGAGAAGGACGAAATGATTTCGGAATCAGAACTTCCGCAGTCGAGTAAAATCTTTATCCAAACCCACTTTCCCGAGGTGGCAGTAACTTCCATTGTAAAGGAAACAGACGGTTTTGACAAGGACTACACCGTATATCTTGCCAACGGATTCAACATTGATTTCGACAGAAACGGAAACTGGGACGATGTAGATGGACACATTAATGCTGTACCTCAAAGTATTTTGGATTTATTACCGGCAGGTATAATCACTTATGTTACCACCAATCTTTCACAGTATCAGATGGTAGAAGTAAACAAAGAGCGTCACGGTTACGAAATCGGCTTAAACGGAGCAATTGACTTGAATTTTAATACTGATGGAAGTTTTCGCGGATACGATGATTGAAATAATTTTAAGGTAACGAAACATTGCCCCCAATTACGCCGATTGGCGCAATTGGGGCTTGGAAGAATCCGTGTTACAGGAATGGGAACAGCTGAGCAGGAAAAAGAAGGAAGTAACCTCGGCGATAGCTTTTATTGTTTAGTTAATTTTGATATGCCGTAAATATTTTGTATCTTTTCTGCAAAAAAGACTTATGGTAAAGTATCGGATAAAATTAACAAAAGAAGAAATTTTGGAGCTTCAGAAAATAGTAAGCAAGGGCTCTCACAGTACATAAACCTACCGGGCAGCCTATATTCTGCTCAATGTATAGGGAAAATAACTAATGAACGCATTTGTGAGGTGTTAAAAATTAATATGCGAACAATCGATCACATCAAGAAAAAGTTGGTAGAAAAGGGAATGGATGCCGCATTGGAACGCAATAAAGGCAGTCGGGTTTATGAGGAAAAGATTGATGGAGAGATAGAAGCGAAGCGAATTTCAATGTTTGAACAGAAATATAGCAACAATGGACAAAATGAAGGAGGAAGTGTTGGCTTGGTAAGAGCACAGAAATAATAAAAATGTGAAAATCAACTGGCAACTCACGACTAAGGATGCTCGCATAAAATTAAAACGATTATATCCGACATTCGTATTATTTTATGCGTCAATATGGAGTTGCTGCTCCACATAATAACTGTGTATTTGATTTTAAAATTCCCAATATTCCGCCAAATTTATATTCTGTTCCTTTAACAAATTGACAATGTAATATTTATGTTCAAATCCCATAAATACGACGATAGTTTTGTTCTCAAATTCTTTTGAATATTTGACAATATTTTCAGCCATTACTTCATTTCGTTTCACCCAAAAATCCTTTTGTAATTGAGCAAATGGAATCCATTTATTTAATTCTTCTGTATCTTGTGTGATAGAAATTATCAAATCATAAATTGTTTTGTATTTTAATTCTGTAAATTTTTGGTTTAAGTCAGAGTTGACTTCTTTTAATGAATTATATTTCACTTGGTTATATAACTCTACTGTTGAAATAAATAGATTAAAATAATTTTCGCTTGTTTTTGATAGTTTGTTTGCAGAATGGAGAGAAAGTATATGATTGAGAGATTCACGTTCGTTAAAAAAATACTTTTCTTTTTTGTAAAACTCATTTCGTCCACTTATGTCATAAGGTCGTAAAGCGATTTTATACTTTTGCTGATAGCGGTAACTCGCCATGGTTTGATTTTCCGATAAAAAGTCAGGGTCTTTATCAAAATCAAAGTTAAAATCTTTTGTAAAAAACGAACTGTCCAATTCTATTAGGATTAAGTCCGGTTTTATTTTTTCTAATATTTGAAATAGCGTATCAGGGTTAATGAGTTTATTTTCTTCGTGAAATTCCCCAATAACACAAACCTTTGTTTGTGCATAACAAGAAAAGGTTAAAAATAATAACATTAGCGTTAATATGCTTTTCATTTTGTTTTTGTATTTGTTTAGTTACCATATTATTCCCCCGGCAATCAGGATTGCCGGGGGTGTATCTCTTTTATTCATTAATGAAAGGATAGGCATTAAAGCCTTGTATTTTGAAGCGTTGTTGGTATTCGTTCAGTCTTACTTTGTAGTTGTCCCAGTTGCGCAAGTTTGCGGGTGTCCAGCCTATTTCTGCGATTCCAAGAAGTCGAGGCAATACCATATATTCTATGTCGGATAAGGTTTTAATCGTTTCTGTCCACAGCGGCGCTTCTATACCAATTATATTTTCACGGCCAAGCCCTTCTTCCAAGAGGGTCGGTTCCCAATCGTAGCTGGTTTTTATATCGAGATACCCGGCCCAATGCAAACCTATGGGTGTGATGCTGTCGTATTGCATATCCATATACGCTTTTTTTGCCGGAGAGAATATGGCTTTTATGCCTTGTTCCGCAGCCAGTTTGGCGTTTTTTTCCCTTGCCCAGTATTGGACGATGGTTGATTTATCCAAGCTTGCATGCGCCATCTCATCCCAGCCAATCATTTTTTTACCATGAGATAGAACAATGGCTTGCACCTTGTTTACAAAAGTGATGTAATCCTCTTCTTTCGTAGCATTTGATTCATCTCCACCTGCATGAATATATTCGCCGGGGGTAATAGCAGCTAATTCTCTAATTACGTCATCTACAAATTGATAGGTTATTTCTTTTTTGATACTGAGAGAGCTAAAACCTACCTTGATGCCGGTATATAATTCCGTCGCTTTGCCGTCGCTATTCAATTCGGCGTAAGAGGCTAAAGCCGCGTTGGTATGACCGGGCATGTCTATTTCCGGAATTACGGTAATGTACCGGGCTGCTGCATACGCTACGATGTCTTTGTATTCTTCCTGTGTGTAGAATCCGCCTTTACCGCCGTCCACTTCCGAACTTCCGCCTATCTCGGTAAGTTTCGGCCAAGATTTTATTTCAATGCGCCAGCCTTGGTCGTCGGAAAGATGCCAATGGAAGGTATTTATTTTATAAGACGCCAACAGGTCGATGTAAACTTTCACATCTGCTACGCTAAAGAAATGGCGAGCTACATCCAGCATTCCACCGCGATAAACATATTCCGGATAGTCGAGTATTTCGCCTCCGGCAATAATCCACGATTCTTGTTGTATGCTTTTGGCTTCGATAGCAGCGGGCAGCAACTGACGAATGGTTTGTATGCCATGGAATACACCTTCGGCAGTATTTCCTTGCAACTTAATTAATTGTTTGTTGACAGACAACCGATAACCTTCCGATTTGAGTTCTTTATCATCGGTTAAGCTGAGCCAAATGCCGTTTTTCGGGTCATTCGCAGCTTGCTCTATCGGGATGGAAAAACCGGTGGCCGGTTGGAGTAAGTCGGAAAGAAATTGTCCTACTTGCTTTAGTTCATCACTCTCGGATGTGATATAAATCACGGTCTTGTTGGTAATTTTAAACGCTTCGCCGTTGGCGGCAACAGATACCGGTTGGGGGATAAGCGCCGCTTTGGTAAGGTCGGTTTTATCGCCGCAAGCGGTTAAGCAAAAAAGGATTGCTGATAAGAAAAATAGATTTTTGTTCATGCTAAAATAATTTGAAAATTTGAAAATGTGCCAATTTGAAAATTTTTGTTTTTGTTGACTTTATTAATTGTTTTTGTTCATTTATCTTCTCCGAAAATGCTTCCGTAACGATGGTATTCGTAGGCGATGCTTTGTTCTTTCAAATAATGCAGCAACTCCAAACGGCCTTCTATCAACGGTTTGTTGCTCGCAATATGCTTGCCGAGTTCCGCTGCTTTTTTGTAAATCGCATCCGACAAATCGCTTGTAACGGTACGAATCCGTTCGTATTTGTGCATTTCGTTGATAAATGCCGGCTCGTCTTGAATGATAACCGGGATGTCGAACAACAGCGCCGCTTCTTTCTTAATAGCAGCCAAATTTTTATTATTGCCGGAAACGCTTACAAAGATAGGTGTTTTTACCGAGATTGCCGCCCATAAAACCAATTCAATATCAGACCAACTATCATTTTCCTGTACCCGAAATCCTACGCTTTTCAACGGCAAATAGCGGAAAGTGTTGGTTTCGCCGTAGATATGACTCACATCTACTTCTTGCGAAAATATTTTTTTCCACACTTCATTGTAATTTTTTATTGCAAATTCTATGCGTTTACCTTCATTAGCAAGCGGTTTTTCGGTAAATGCTACAAAAGAAGAAACATAGTTCGGTCCACCGGCTTTGATGCCGCCACCGAATGCCGAGCGTTTCATTCCGCCGAACGGTTGACGGCGCACGATAGCGCCTGTAATTCCACGGTTGATATACAAGTTACCTGCCTCGATACTGTTTTTCCAAAGCGTTTGTTCTTTTTCGTTCAAACTTTGCAAACCTGCCGTTAAGCCGTATTCCGATGAATTGGCGTATTCGATTCCCTGTTTCAAATCATCTATGCAAACCACTGACAACAATGGTGCAAACAATTCATTTTTAAATGTATAACTGCTTGGTTTCACGCCCCATTTCACGGTTGGTTTGAGAATGTATTTCTTTTTATCAACAAATTCCGGAGCCACCAACCACGATTCGCCTTCTTCCGGATGTTCGATGGCGTATTGTAGTTTTTCGTTGTTATTGTCAATCATCGGGCCAACGTAATTCATCGTATCCCAAACACTTCCGGTGCGCAGACTGGTAACGGCATCTTTTAATTTCGATTTGAATGATTCATCGTTGTAGGTTTTCTTGTCCACCAACAAGAGCGAGCAAGCCGAACATTTTTGTCCTGCATTGCTGAACGCCGATGAAACCACATTCAGGATGGCATGATCCTGGTCGGCATTTGCGGTCACGATAATCGCATTTTTTCCACCGGTTTCCGCCGATAATGGCGTGCGCGGACTGTTTTCCAACAATCGGAAAGCCGTGTCGGTTCCGCCGGTCAGAATCACGTGCTTGACAGACGGATGTGCCGTCAGATAGCTCAACGAGTTGCGGTCAGCGGTACAAACCACCTGCAAGGCATCTTTCGGAACGCCGGCATCCCAGAAACATTTCGCAAATTCCCAAGCAACCGGTAAAGCCACTGTGGCCGGTTTCAGAATCACGGTATTACCGCCAGCAAGCGCTGAAGCTACGCCGCCCACCGGAATGGCCAAAGGAAAATTCCAAGGCGGAATGACTAAAATAATGCCTTTCGGTTTATAGGAAACCGTTTCCAAATCCTCAAAAGTTTTCATGGATACCGGATAGAAACGGCAGAAGTCGATGGCTTCCGAAACTTCTACATCGCCTTCGGTAAAGGTTTTTCCGGTAATGGCCGACATACAGCCGATTAAATCGCCGCGTTTATTGGCGAGATTTTCAGCCACTTTGTGCAGGATTTCGTTGCGTTTTTTGAGCGGTGTTTTCCGCCATTCGGACGCATCTTTTTCAGCAAGTTCGATAATTTCTTTCACTTGTTCCACAGTCGATAAATTAGCCTCGCAGAAAACAACCTCATCGTTGCGGCTGCGATCGTGATATAGTTTTTTATGTTCGGTAATCACTTCTTTATCGCCAATTTGAACCGGAACAATGAAGTTTTTTTCATTAACGGTTGTTCCCCATTTCTTCAAGATATTCAAAGCCCATTCGCGGTTTTGCGGCAAATCCAAATCGGTATCGGGTTCGTTGGCAAAAGTGTTGATGTCTTTTACCGGAACAGTTTTTTTGTTCCGGTCTTGTGTGCGGTAGGGGATTGTATTGACCGTATCTTTCAGTTTGTATGCTTCAAGGAATTGGTTCGCCAAGAAATTCCATTGCGGACTATCTAATTTCAAAGCAAAAGAATAACTCAGGAAATTGTCTTTTCCCGTATTTTCGTCCAAACGGCGCACGAGGTAGGAAATGGCGTTCAGGAAGTGGTTGGACTTGACAACCGGGGTGTAAAGGATGATTTGCTTTTGCAATTTCCGCATCACGCGCGGGAGGTTGTTCGCCATTCCTTCGAGCATTTCGAAAGTGACATACTCCGTTACTCCGTTTTTTTCCGCCAGCAAGTGGGCGTAAGCGATGCTGAAAAAATTGTGGGAAGCCACGCCGATACGCAAAGCTTGGGCATTTTCGGGTAATAAAGCCGTATCCAAGATGTGCAGGTAATTAGCATCGACTTCCACTTTGGACGGATAAACCGGAACCGGCCAGCCCCGCAGCGAAGAAACGATGCTTTCCATTTGCAAATTAGCGCCTTTTACCAAACGCATTTTCAGCGGAGCGCCGCCTTCGGCAACTCGTTTTTTTGCAAATTCGAGCAAGCGTTTTTGCAATTCGGAGGCATCCGGCAGATAAGCCTGAATTACGATTCCAGCCGTGTAATTCTTAAATTCGGGACGGCTCATTACTTCCGTAAATACTTCAAATGTCAGTTCCGCATCTTTATATTCCTCCATGTCGAGGTTGACGAATTTGGAAGATTTATTACCGTTGTGGTCGGTGTAGGGGTGGTCGATGGCTTTTTGATAAACGGCGGCCACCATATCGCAGAGTTCTTTTTTGTTTTGTTCGTAACTCAAAGCGTGGATTTGTGCATAAATACCTGATAATTTGATGGATATATAATTAATATCCGGTTCTTCCAGCGCTTCAAGATAATGTTTGTATCGGTTGTTGGCTTCTCCGTCGCCCAATACGACTTCGCCAAGCAGGTTGACGTTTTGTCCGATATTGCTTTTCCAACGTCCTTCGAGGTGTTTGGTCAATTTGGGACGTTCTTCCGCAATAATGATTTTGTTCGTTTCCTGACGAAGTTTCAATTTAAAAATGGGCATTGCAATGTCCGGAAACAAAAATCCGCCTGCCAGATAAGCCCTAATCAGCAACCGGTCGAACGGCTGGAAGAAATCGGGAATCCCGTATTCCTTAATAATTTGCCGAACGCGCTTGTTCAGTTTGCCGTTGTCGCGGATTTGCGATGATTCGTCCAACATGCGCGAAAGGAATGTTTTATATTCCGGGGTTTGTACTAAGGATGCGAATTTTTTCTGTTCTCTCACTTCATCCGGGGTTAGCTCTGAATCAGCCTTTTGCAGGAAATTCTTTGCCCATTCAATTACTTCAGTAGTGGTAATTTGTGTCATGATATTTTTTTAAAATTTTCGAGCACAAAATTAGCAAAAAAATCATTTCTATTTGAATTTTTTGAAAAATATTTTGTTTATAAAAAAAACTATTTATATATTTGCGAAAGACGGAACGTTAATATCGCCTGTATATTTAACGCACATTACCAGAACAAATGGAGAAGAAATAACATTGACTTATACCCAAAGCAAAGTATAAACAGGCTTCAAAATGGAGTGGCTACTCATTGTGCAACGATATGCTACGCTTTGCTTCTTTTTATCTGCTATTTGTCTAAGGAGTAAAATCCTCGTTTGTAAAGATAATTATAAAGAAAGCGAAATGTTCTAAATAATATAAATATGATTATATAAATAAAAATTATAAAATAAAATGATGTAAATATTTGCATAATTAAAATAAAATGATTTACTTTGCAGCGTCAAATTTGAAGATAGAGTAAATTACAGAGAGAAAATTTTAGGTATTAGATTATTTATGTATTTAAAAAGGTAAAAAAATGAAAAAAATTATTGTTGCAGTTATTGTATTGGTATTTACATTGGGAGCTAAGGCTCAAGAAGAAAGCGGTTTGAAATTTTCCGTAGGCGCTGATTTGGTTAGTTCTTACGTTTGGCGCGGCGCCTTAGGCTCCGGTGCAAGTATTCAACCCTCGGCCGGTTTGGAAATCGGCGGTTTTTCTCTATCGGCATGGGGAAGTACCGATATTACTTTAGGTCTTTATAAAGAAGTCGATTTTACGGCGGCCTATTCGATTGGCGGTCTTTCATTGGCGGTAACCGATTATTGGTGGGAAGGCGAAGGCGAATTCAAGTATTTTAATTATAAGAAAGAAACAACCGACCATCTTTGGGAGGCTACCGTAGGATATACTTTACCCACGGAATCATTCCCTTTGTCGTTGACTGTGAATACGTTCTTTGCAGGCGCCGATGCCTTGAAAGCCAAAAACGGCAAAAGGGCTTATTCTACTTATATTGAAGCAAATCTTCCGTTTTCGGTTAAAGAGATAGGTTTGGAAGCCGCGCTGGCTTTAACTCCGGGCGAAAGTATCTATGCCTCCAAAGCTTCTGTCGTAAATTTAAGTTTGAAAGCCGGTAAAGAAATCAAGATAACCGATAGTTTTTCTATGCCGGTGTTCGGACAAATCATTGTCAATCCGCGTTCCGAAGGTATCTTTTTTGTCTTTGGCGTAAGTTTATAAAAAAAATAACTCCGAGTTAATCGTACATTCTGAAACGCATTAACAATAACCTTATGCTTCTTGTACAAAAAAAACGCTATTGTTGATGTTAAAGAATGTCGATTAACTTGGTTGTTTGAAAAAAAAGATGTACATTTGCACCGGCCTATTTGAATATATTGCAAATTATTTTTTATAAAAAATAATAAAATAACATTAAAATAAAATAAATAGAAACAAAATAATATTTAATCACTTCAAAAAACAAGAAGAAAATGTCAAGTTTAAGATTTAAAGCAGTTGAAGAAGCCTTTAAGAAAAAAGCAGTAGCCGTTTCGGCACCCGGATTATTAACTTCCGACTATTATGGAAGTAATGTTTTCAACAAAGAACAGATGTCCAAGTATCTTTCAAAGGAAACCCTTGGGGAACTTACAGATGTTATTGAAAAAGGAGAAACGCTGAATCGTGATTTAGCCAATCATGTGGCTGCCGGAATGAAAATGTGGGCGATAGAAAGAGGCGCGACCCATTACACGCACTGGTTTCAACCTTTAACAGAAGGAACCGCCGAAAAGCACGACTCTTTTATTGAATACACAGGTGCTCCCGGAAGTCCGATTATTGAAGAATTTTCCGGAAAATTGTTGGCTCAGGCAGAACCCGACGCCTCCTCTTTCCCAAGCGGCGGGATTCGCAACACATTCGAGGCGCGTGGTTATACGGCGTGGGATCCTTCTTCTCCGGCATTTCTCGTTGATGATACCCTTTGTATTCCTACCGTTTTCATCTCTTATACCGGAGAAGCTTTGGATTATAAAACACCTCTGTTGAAGTCGTTAAATGCTGTGGATAAAGCGGCTACAGAAGTTTGTCATTATTTCGATCCGTCCGTAAAAAAAGTGTTTTCTTATTTGGGATGGGAACAAGAATATTTCTTGGTGGATGATGGACTTTATGCAACCCGTCCCGATTTGGTATTGACCGGACGTACTTTGCTGGGTCATGAATCCGCTAAAAACCAACAGTTGGAAGACCATTATTTCGGTTCGATACCTACCCGCGTACAAGCTTACATGAAGGATTTGGAATTTGAAGGATACAAATACGGCATTCCATTGAAAACCCGCCACAACGAAGTGGCTCCCAACCAATTCGAGTTGGCTCCGATTTTTGGAGAAACCAATCTTTCGGTTGACCAGAACTTGTTGATTATGTCGCTGATGAAAAAAATCGCCCGCCGGCATAATTTCCGTTTGTTGTTGCACGAAAAACCCTTTGCCGGAATCAACGGTTCAGGCAAACACAACAACTGGTCGCTCGGAACAGATACCGGCGTAGGGCTATTGACACCGGGAAAATCGCCGGAAGAAAACTTACAATTCATAACTTTCGTGGTAAATATATTGTTGGCGGTTTACAAAAACAACGCTTTGTTGAAAGCCTCTATCATGACAGCGCAAAACGCGCATCGTCTGGGTGCCAACGAAGCGCCTCCCGCCATCATTTCCGTATTCCTCGGAACCCAAGTTTCGTCCGTATTGGATAAATTGGAAAAGAGCGCCGCAGAAGAAGCGATCGTTATCGGCGCCAAACAACGGATGAAATTGGGTATTGCCAAATTGCCCGAAGTGCTTTTGGACAATACCGACCGCAACCGGACTTCTCCGTTTGCATTTACCGGTAATCGTTTTGAGTTCCGTGCAGTCGGTTCTTCGGCCAACTGTTCTTCCGCTATGATTACTTTGAATGCAATTGTAGCCGCCCAATTGGTTGAATTTAAAAAAACGGTAGATGCTAAAATCGCCGCCGGTTCTTCCAAAGAAAAAGCCATTTTCGATGTATTGAAAGAATATATCAGCCAATCTAAACCCATCCGTTTTGATGGTAACGGTTACAGTGACGAATGGAAAATAGAAGCCGAAAAACGCGGTTTGGATTGCGAAACAAGTGTTCCGTTGATTATCGAAGCCTATACAAGTCCCGAATCTGTAAAATTATTCGAAAGCATTGGCGTTTTCACGGAAAGAGAATTACATGCCCGCAACGAAGTGAAATGGGAAACTTACACGAAGAAAATCCAGATTGAAGCCCGTGTATTGGGCGATTTGATTATGAATCACATCATTCCTATCGCCACGAAATATCAATCCGCATTGCTTGACAATGTTTACAAGATTTATCAAGTATACGACAAGGAAAAAGCCGCCAAGTTATCGGCGCACGACACGGGTATTATCGAAGAAATCTCGGACAGAATATCCATTATCAAGTCTAAAACGGAAGCCTTGGTGGAAGCCCGCAAAATCGCGAATAAGATTGAAGACGAAAAAGAAAAAGCGATTGAATATCACGATAAAGTGGTACATTATTTCGACGAAATCCGTTACAATGTTGATAAATTGGAATTGATTATCGACGATGAATTGTGGACTTTGCCGAAATATCGCGAACTTTTGTTCATTCGATAATTTTTGTTTATTTTTGCACAAAAATAAAACGATTTATAATACGGAATCCTCGAAAAAAAGCCGGGGATTCCGTTAATATTTCTAATCGCATGAAAAAAGCATTATTATTATGGGTATTTCTTACCTTGGCCACCGTCATTATCGCAATAACCCATCCGTTGTGATGTGGAGTATCGGTAATGAAGTGCTTGGAATGGGAACTTTGAAATAGGGTTCAATCATGTTGAACGGGATTAAACCGAATTTGGTATCCATCGCCACCTCAAAAAAATATTACATTTTTTTTTGTATTATAAAAAAAAGTATTACTTTTGTAGCGGAATTTTTAACAATCCGAAATTAATGAACCGATTTTATTTTACATATTCTTTCTTTTATTTTTACTTCTGGCAAAAAGTAAGACAGGATTTTGTATGATAAAAATAAACAAAAAAAGAATACAAATAAAATATAAAATCCTGTCAGAAATGATGGGATTTTTTTTTGAAATTAATTTAGACAAATGAAAACAATTGCTATTCAGGGAGTAAAAGGCGCTTATCATGAAATTGCCGCCCGTATGTATTTCAAAGAGAATAGGGGAGAGGATATCGAAATTCTCCCTTGTAACCAGTTCAAAGACGTGATTGCCGCCGTTAAGAAAGACCCGAATATCATCGGGATTATGGCTATTGAAAACACCATTGCCGGCAGTTTGCTGCAAAACCACGAATTAATCCGCGAAAGCGATTTGGTGGTTATCGGTGAACAGAAAATACGCATCTCCCATAGTTTTGCCGCACTTCCGGACGAATCGCTCGAAACAATAACCGAAGTAAATTCGCATCCGATTGCCTTGATGCAGTGCGCCGATTACCTAAAAACTTTACCATCCGCTAAAGTCGTGGAAGAAGAAGATACTGCTCTTAGCGCCAAGCTGATATCCGAAAAAAATCTGAAAGGCCATGCCGCTATTTGTAGTAAATACGCCGCCGAATTATATGGTTTGAAAGTGTTGGACGAAGGCATTGAAACCAACAAACGCAATTTTACCCGTTTCTTGTTAATCGCTAACCGGTGGTTGGCCGAAGAATTGGTTAAGGATTCGGACAATAGCAAATCGTCGGTTGTTTTTACCCTTCCGCATACCGAAGGAAGTTTGTCTAAAGTATTGGCTATCTTGTCTTTCTACGATGTAAATTTAACTAAAATTCAATCGCTTCCGATTCTGGGACGTGAATGGGAATACCTTTTTTACGTGGACTTGACTTTCAACAACTTATTGAAATACAAACAAGGTTTGGATGCCATCCGCCCTTTAACAAAGGATTTCAAGATTTTGGGAGAATACAAAGAGAATAACAATACAAACGTATAATTTTCAAATTCGTTTTATATGAAAACAATTCAACCGGCTAATCGCCTAAATACGGTCAGTGAGTACTATTTCTCTAAAAAGTTAAAGGAAGTTGCCGATATGAACGCCAAAGGTTTAGATGTCATTAGTTTGGGCGTTGGAAGCCCAGATTTGCCTCCTTCCGAAGCAACGATTGAAACCCTGTGTAATTCGGCGAAACAGGCTGATTCACACGGTTATCAACCTTATGTTGGGATTCCGGAACTGCGACGGGCATTTGCCGACTGGTACAAAACATGGTACCGTGTGGATTTAAATCCGGATATGGAAATTCAGCCTTTAATCGGCTCTAAAGAAGGAATTTTGCATATTTCTCTGGCTTTCCTCAATCCGGGCGATGGGGTATTGATTCCCAATCCGGGTTATCCTACTTACAGCTCTGTCGGCAATTTAGTGGAAGCCCGCATCATTCCTTACGATTTAAAGGAAGAAAACGATTGGCAACCCGATTTTGAGGCCTTGGAAAAATTGGATTTATCGAATGTGAAATTAATGTGGGTCAATTATCCCAATATGCCGACCGGCGCTCCGGCTACCCAAGCACTTTATCAAAACTTGGTTGATTTCGGACGAAAGCATGGCATAATCATCTGTAACGATAATCCTTACAGCTTTATCTTAAACGACAATCCAAGCAGTATTCTGGAAATAGAAGGCGCTAAAGACATCTGCATTGAGATGAATTCTTTGAGCAAATCACAAAATATGCCGGGTTGGCGTATCGCTATGTTGGCTTCTAATCCGCAATTTGTGCAATGGATTTTGAAAGTGAAAAGCAATATCGACAGCGGGCAGTTCAAACCGATGATGCTGGCAGCGTCCAAAGCCTTGCAAGCCCCTAAGTCATGGTACGACGAAATGAATAAAGTATATCGTAATCGCCGTAAAATTGCGGAGCATATAATGGAAGTATTGGGTTGTACTTTCGACCCGAAACAATCCGGCATGTTTTTGTGGGGAAAAATCCCCGCTAAATACGAGAATAGCAGCGAATTAGCCGACGAAATATTATACAATGCAAGGGTTTTCATCACACCCGGATTTATTTTCGGAAGCAATGGAAACCATTTCATTCGTATTTCGCTCTGTTGCAAGGAAAATAAATTGCAAGAGGCATTGGAAAGAATAAAAACATTATAATAAATAACAATTATGGAATTAGAATCAATTTTACTACCCGGAATCAGCGAACAACGGCCGTTGATAATCGCCGGCCCATGTAGCGCGGAAACCGAAGAGCAGGTAATGACAACTGCCATTGAATTAGCCGATAAAGGAATTAAAATATATCGTGCAGGCATCTGGAAACCCCGTACCAAACCGGGCGGTTTTGAAGGTGTCGGAACGGAAGGGCTTGCTTGGCTGCAACGTGTAAAAAAGGAAACCGGCATGTATGTCGCTACCGAAGTAGCCACGAAAGGCCATGTTTTAGAAGCTGTTAAACACAAAATTGATGTCTTGTGGATAGGAGCGCGGACGTCCGTCAATCCTTTTGCTGTTCAGGAAATTGCCGATGCCTTGAAAATCACGGGATTCAACGGCCCTGTTCTGATTAAAAATCCGGTAAATCCCGACTTGGAATTGTGGATTGGCGCTATCGAAAGAATCCACAATGCAGGCATCCGTAAAATTGCTGCAATTCACCGTGGATTCAGTACTTACGACAAAAAGTTATACCGAAATCTACCCCAATGGCACGTGCCTATCGAACTAAAAAGACGGATTCCCAACCTGCCTTTGATTGGCGATCCCAGCCATATCGGTGGAAAAAGGGAACTGATTGCGCCCCTGTCTCAACAAGCTATGGATTTGAACTACGACGGATTGATTATCGAATCTCATTGTAATCCGGATTGCGCATGGAGTGATAAAGACCAACAGATTACGCCGGATATTCTCTCGTATATAATTAATTTACTTGTGGTTAGAGATACCAAGCAAACCACTGAAAATCTGACCGGACTCCGCCAGCAAATCGATGAAATTGACAATGAATTACTCTCTATTTTGGCCAAACGCATGCGTATTTCCAAAGAAATCGGACAATACAAAAAAGAGCACAATATGCCTGTGCTTCAGACCATTCGTTACGACGAAATTTTGGAAAAACGCATTTCTCTCGGTGGAAAAATGGGAATGGGAACGAGTTTTATGAAAACCCTGCTGGAAGCGATTCACGAAGAATCTATCCGGCAACAAATTGAAGTGATAAATCAGGATTAATCAAATGAGAATACAAATTTTGGGCGCCGGAAAGATGGGATCTTTCTTCGCCGATGTGTTGAGTTTCGAGCATGAAGTCGCTATTTTCGACTATAACCCCGAACGTTTGCGATTCACTTACAATTGCATACGCATGAGTGATCCGAAGGAAATCGTTGATTTCAAACCGGAAATACTCATCAATGCCGCCACCGTGAAATACACGATTGACGCTTTTAGACAGGCGCTTCCTTATATTCCGGAAACTTGCATTATTTCGGATATTGCCTCTGTAAAAACCGGATTAAAAGAGTTTTACGAGGAAGTTGGACGACCGTTTGTTTCTACGCACCCGATGTTTGGACCGACTTTTGCCAACTTAGGTAATTTATCTTCCGAAAATGCCATCATCATTTCGGAGTCATCCCACATGGGAAAAATTTTCTTTCGGGATTTATATAATTCATTGAAACTGAATATCTTTGAATATACTTTTGATGAACATGACGAAACGATTGCTTATTCGCTTTCCATTCCGTTTGCGTCCACTTTGGTTTTTTCTTCAGTGATGAAACACCAGGAAGCGCCGGGAACAACTTTCAAAAAACACATGAACATTGCCCGCGGCCTCCTTTCGGAAGATGATTATTTATTGACGGAAATATTGTTTAATCCACATACTCCCAATCAATTGGAACAAATCAGGGAAGAGTTGGCGAATTTATTGAAGATTATTGAAACAAAAGATTCAAATGCAATGAAAATTTTTCTACAAGAAGTCAGAAAAAAAATCAATTGTTAAAAATAATTTGTATCTTTGCAAAAAATCACAATTTTTTTAAATCACATTTTTATGAAAACTTTAAATCATACTCGGATCTTTGTATTGGGCATGTTTCTATCACTCAGTACCGTATTTTCCGTAGCACAATCTACGAAAACTTACGATGTCAAATCTCCCGACGGGAAAATTGCGCTTACCGTGAATGTAGGGCAGGAAATTTCATGGCAAGTAAATCACGAAGATACCAAAGTAATTGTGCCTTCTACGATTTCGTTGGCGCTTTCGACCGGAGAAATATTGGGGAAAAACGTCAAAGTATCTAAATCTTTTACCCGCTTGATCAACACATCCTTTGAAACGCATGTTTACAAAAAAAGTAAGATTATTGACCATTACAATCAACTGACCCTGCAATTTAGCGGAAATTTCAGTATAGAATTCAGGGCGTATGATGACGGAGTCGCTTATCGCTTTCTAACCGATAAAAAGGGCGAAATTTTGATACAAAACGAAGAAGCCAATTTCAATTTTGCAGGTGATTATAAGGCATTTATACCTTACATCAACGATAATCGCGGAGGCGAACGTTATTCATTTTCATTTGAATCATTTTACGATGAAAGCAAATTGTCTGAAATGTTTACCGATTCATTGTCTATTGTGCCTTTATTGGTTGATTTGGGCAATGGAAAAAAAGCCGTTATTTTGGAGAGCGATGTGGAAAACTACCCCGGAATGTTCCTCAAAATCAATCCGGATACACGTACCGGACTAAAAGCGGAATTTGCGCCCTATATGTTACAAGGAGTTACGAGAGGAATTAATTTTATCGCAGCCCAACGTGCCGATTATATAGCGAAAACACCCGGTCGCCGCAGTTATCCGTGGCGCGCCGTAGTGATTAGTGCGAAAGACACCGACTTGGCGAATAACGATATGGTACAAAAATTGGCGTCTCCATCCCGAATTGCCGATGTTTCCTGGATTAAACCCGGAAAAGCCGCTTGGGACTGGTGGAACAACGCCAATCTTATCAATGTAGATTTCAAAGCCGGAATGAATACGCCGACTTTCAAATTCTTCATTGATTTTGCAGCAGCCAATCATTTGGAATATGTATTGATAGACGCCGGTTGGAGCAGAGGTTCCCTGATGCAGGTAAATCCGGCTATTAATCTGGAAGAATTGATTGCGTATGGCAATAAGAAAAATGTAGGCATTATCCTTTGGTCGGGCTGGAGTGGCACCGATAAGGAAAAAGATACGGTATTCCCGCACTACGCCGCCATGGGAATCAAAGGATTTAAGGTGGATTTCTTTGATAATGACGACCAAGTGATGATGAAATCCGTTTACGAAATAGCCCGGGTAGCCGCAAATAACAAATTGCTCCTTGACTTGCACGGTATGAAACCTTCCGGCATTCAACGCACTTATCCCAATGTAGTCAATTTTGAAGGTGTGAAAGGTGCGGAAAATTTCCGGTGGGCGGCTTTTGTGAATGGAAAAATAAAAGAAGATGCGCCCCGCTATGATGTGACCATTCCTTTTACCCGAATGTTGTCCGGCCCGGTTGATTATACGCCCGGCTCCATGAATAACGGCACCCGAACCACTTTCCGTACCGTCGAAGCGGCTCCGATGAGTCAAGGCACCCGCTCCCACCAAATGGCGATGTACACAGTATTTGAAGCGCCGCTTCAAATGTTGGCGGATAGTCCTTCGGCTTATTTGAAGGAACAAGAATGTACCGATTTCATCGCCAAAGTGCCCGCCGCATTTGACGAAACCGTTATTTTAGATGGCGAAGTAGGGGAGTTCATCATTACCGCCCGTAAAAAAGGCGATGTGTGGTTTGTTGGCGCCATGACCAATTGGACAGGCCGTGAAAAAACAATTGACTTTTCTTTCTTGGGTCAAGGCCAATTTGAAGCGGAAATTTTCTCCGACGGCATCAATTCAAACACCAATGCCAACGATTACAAAAAAGAAATCATTTCCGTTTCAGCGAAAGACAGGAAAGAGATTAAACTGTATCAAGGTGGTGGATGGACTGCCAGAATTTATCCGAAAAGATAAATTGGAAATCAGTTTACCGTTGCACAACCTGCAACAAATTCCCCTCCGGATCTGTAAAATTGCGGATACGACCGCCCCCTACGGCTTCAAATTCGTCGGTTGTCCACGCTACCTGGTGTTTGTCGAGTTCGGCAATTGCTTTGTCCATGTCGCTTACGCGGAGCGCCAAGTGCGACCATCCGGGGGTGTTTACCGTGCGTGTCGGACGGAGCGTTTCGTCTTTCGGCATCATTTCGATAAAAGTACCGTCCGGCGCTTTGATGATGAATACGGGTTTTTCTGTTTGTGCAAAAATCTCATATCCCAATACGTCGCAATACCATTGGGTTAACGCTACTACATCCTGTGCCGCAATGGCCGGATGATCTATTCCAAGAAATACGTTTTTCATATTTTTATTTTTTTAGTTGTTAAATTTTCTGCGAAGTTAAGCATTATTTTTTGCGTGACAAAAATAATCAAATAAACAATAAAAAAAGGCTGCCTGATTTTTTCAGACAGCCTCATTTTTTATTACTTAAAACGGCTCTACTTTGAAGTAATCCAAAGGATTTGCCACACTACGGAACCAGAAGCTTTCTCCATCCGGGATAACGGTAAAACCGGCATCCGATATCAAAACAGCGTTCAATTGCGTATAGTTTGTATTACCGGTATAAGGCGCAGTTGTTCCGGAATAAGAACTTCCGGAATACTTGAATACGGCTACCGATTTTGAATCTCCCACAGGAACAAATCCATTCGTACAATTCAAATAGTAATAAGAAGCCGTTTCCCCATCCAAATTATAAAAAATAATGGAAGCCTTATAGGTACTCCTTGGCGCTTGAATTCTTATTTCCTGAAAAATCGGATATGCTGTCTTTAAATTCTTTCTCAATGTTTCCAAACGCGAAGACAGGGTGGTTATCCGATAACGCGAATAAGTGTTGTTGTCATAATTTTTCTTATTCAGAAAATCTTCAACCGAGTTCACGCTTGCATCGGGTTCATAAGAAGTGATTAATTCTCCTTGGGTAACATTCAATGGCAATATAACCAAATTATTTCCGGCAACAACCTTGATTTTCGTAGCTCGACCTTGCAGAAATTCCGGATTGGCCACAGCCTGAAGAACGAGATTTTCCCCTTGAGTCGTTCCGGTTACCCAGAATGCATCGGAAACAACGGTTACCGGCGCTTCACATTCGAAAGGAATTGAAACGGTTCCTCCTCTACCCAGAAAGCTAATATCGGCATAACTATCCAAGGTCAGATAAACCGGCGCTTGATAAACCGGCACGTAATTGGTTTTATCTTTTGCTTTAATAGTAACCATTGCGGTTCTTCCCGACATATCCAATTTTTGTTCTACGGTTACAGTGATGACATTTCCGCTAACACTTACTTTGCACCAGGCCTCATTGGAAGTCGCCGTAATTGAGCCTTCAGTATCGGCAACAACAATAGTACCGGTTCCTCCTTTCGCAGTAAAATTTACCTCTGATTGTTTAATTTTCACTTGCGTTTCTTCAAAAGCCCTGTAACTTTCCGATTCGCAGCTACTTAAAATAAGAGCTGCAAATAAAGTCATTATATAAATTATTTTTTTCATATACGATTAATTTATTTTTTAATCTGCAATTTTCGTCATTGTAATATCATTGAAACGATAATCCGCAATATTTGTAGTATAATTACCCATACTGGTTGATCCGTTGAATAGCCTGAGAAGAAAACCATTCGGTTTGTAAGTTACCCATTTCCCATTATCTACGAAATTGATGCTTCTTACACCGCCTGCATCTTTATTCCAGATACCTACAATACCGATAGGTCCTGTAGATCCGGTGCTGAGATATCCGGCAGCTCTATCGTAAGCACAAACACGGACATCGTATCCGGTAGCGGCATCTTTATCTGCATTTTGATTCAGGATAGATATAATTCCTTTTTGTGCATCAAAAGACACTTCAATACCTTTGAAAGAGAAAATCTCCGGACAAGAAAGCGTATAGGTAGAATTTTTCTTCTTTTGGGTAACTTCAACATCGGCATATACCCAAGTGGAGGTACTCGCTCCATGGAATTGCCAACGCCATTTTCCTATAAATTCACCGTATCTTAACTGGTAATCCGCCGGAAAATAAACATCAAAAAAGGCATTTATACCGGCATCCGTACATGTATATTTTTCTTCCGAAGCGCTCCAAGTAAAATTCTGCATTGTAACGCCATTAAATTCAAATGGTTCATAGAAACGGATACCTGTTGGCGTAAAGGTATAAGCCACTTTTACCGTCTGGTCGGATTTGTCTTTATCATCTACATATCCGATGGAGAAAGTCCTGTCGACTACCGCAGTCATCCCAATCCGGACGCCATTCAATACAAAACTAAACATACCAAATTCGGAAAGCTTATCATCCATTTCGAAAACCTGTTTGAAATAATCGCTTGGTGTAACGCCGGTTGTATTTTTTCTGAGAACCAATTTGTTTCCGTGCTTTTTTCCTTTCATTTCAACAACATCTCCCTCAGCTTTCATAATGACAAATTCATAGTCGCCATATCTGCCATCTACATCCCAAGAGTACGGTTCGCTAAAATAATGCATCACTTTATTATAGGTGGTAAACGAAAGCACAGGCCCTCTATCGCTTATAATATCCCATTGAGAAGTTTGCACTTCTCCGGCTTTCGCATTGGTTTCTATTTCACAGCTTACATCTACTGTTCCATTAGAATTGAATTTTAAGGCCATTGCATAACCTCCTATACCATGGTCTTTTTCCGGGTAATAATCTGCCAGCCAGCCATTGGGAGAACTTGCCAATAAATCTTTGTATTCACTGACTGCATGTTGCATCCTGATTGAAGCAGGTTCATCAAAAATATCTTTATGATCCTGTACGCAGGCGCTCATGAAAAAGACTGTCGCAAGTAAAACTAAATATGTTATTTTCTTCATACTGTTTTTGTTTTTAAGGATTTACTAAATCTAACTGATCCAAAGACGCCAATCTACGCTCAAATATTCGGCGAAGCTCGTAAATGTCGATACCCCACGAAACGCTCAGATAATCTTTTACAATGTCAAACTTCGCATTGATGATATCAGCGCCTGCCGGACCGGCGGCAGCTAATATGCCGTCCCAGTTGGCTTGCCCTAAAACCACAAAGTAAGCCAATGTTTCTACGAAATCTTCATTGGGTTCTTTTCGCGCATAACGACTCACAAAACCTTTAGAATAGGCCAATGCTAAAGTTTCCGTAGATGCACTCCAGTCGTCACTCACATAATCGTTGTGAGATATGGCTTCAAAGTCCACCGAATAATTTTTATTCTGATGCAAGATGTGTGCAAATTCATGATACATGGTTTTGAAATATCCATTTCTCAGGGCGTCAAGATTCTTAACATCCATTCCATTGATGTCGTACAGGGTTATCTTCATTCCTTGGCTGGCAGTACCCAGCACTACTGAGCCGGTCGAATTGTAACCGCCGGATCCAATCAAATGAATCACTTTGGGAATATATTTGCGCGTAAAATCAATACCGGCAATTTCGTCGTAGGTCTCTATCCACAAATATTTAACCAATTTAGCTGTCGCAATGCTCTTTTCTACAGTTGCAGGCGCCAATTGATAATCCCTGTTCGATTCAATATCCTGCATCTTGTATTTAAATGTAATATTGTAGGGATAGGTATAGTTCGACAATAACCAGCGATCAAAATCGGTTTGTTCTGCTGTACTTTCCTTGAAAATACTTTCGCTGCTCAAATCATCCTCTTTGCACGACCAAGCCGTTGCTAACAAGAGGAGCAGCATCAGAAATATTTTTATTTTTTCCATTATTTTTTTCATATCTTTATTTTTCATATCTTAAATATATATTTATCTTCATTATCTCGGATTGGGAGTCAATCCGGCGCTGATTACAGTATGCGGCAATTGAATCGCCCTGCGCGGATCATCTACTTTCAATTCGTCTAAAACCGTTATATTATCGTTGGCATCCAAGTAACGGCGATAAATAACAATGCCGAAACGATTCACGTCAAACCAACGCAAGCCTTCATGAATGGTCTCGATACGACGGATATGCAAGAGACATTGCAGAAAATTTTCCTGTTCCGCAGAAACAATCGGAAACTCCGGATGCAATTCTTTCTTAACCGTCGGATCTTCCGGCCTATAATAGGGTATTTCGGAATAGTAATCATTAACTATATTCCGCGTTAATATTACACCGGTGGTAGTATGCCTCGAAATCCAAAGTCCTAAATCTTTTACCGCATTATCATAATCCTGTTGCATGATATAGGCTTCCGCCCGGCACAGAAGAGTTTCGTCTGTAGTCAAATTTACCACCATCGTGTGTCTATAACCTATACGTGCAACCGGATCGGTGTATTCGAAATAGTAGGGTAATTTAGGCGTAGCCACATAGTTAGCCGTATAAGAAGATGGTGGTAAAACAAAAACCGTACCGGTATAAAGTCCCCAAGGACCGGCAGATTGAATTGTTTCAGCCGATGCAATTTGTCTGGAGTGTTGGTATAATTTTCCGTTATTGTAATTACCATAACTATAGGCATTTCCATAACAAGCTGTTATCAATAAATTGGCATTGTGTTGGGCTTTGACATAATGTTTAGCCCTTAGCTGAAAATCGCTCGTCATTGTAGCAAATTCTTGCATATTCCTCAACATGTTTTCGGGCTTTTCTCCTAAAACTTCTTTTGCACAAGCAATTACTTTATCGTACTTGCGGGAAAAAAGGTAAAAACGAGCGGCAAATGCATAGGCCGCTTTTCGGTTGAAGTGGTATTTGGGAATTTCGTAGAGATTATCGTCAATCAAAGGCAAACCGGCCTCCAAGTCCCTTTCGATTCTTCGGTAAACTTCGGCAACCGATTCTCGTTTATAATGAGGATTTACCGTAGTTTCCGGTTCTTCGGCATAAGGAACGCCCAAATCGTTTTCTCCGGTTTTCTCGGAATAGGTTTTTGCAAAAATATTTACCAAATAAAAATGATTGTAAGCACGCGCCAATAAAGCTTCTCCTTTTTGTGGATTAAGCCTTTCGGGATTCCCTAATTCTTCAATTTTGAGCAGCACATGATTGGCGACAGCAATAGAAGAATAAGCAGATTCCCAATAGGCTGAAGGACCATCATCTGATTTTTCCCCGACAGCTTCCCAGTGAAACAGTTGGTCATGGAAAATACCAAAAGAAGAAAGGGTGGAATACTCTTTCCAGTCGGTATTATCCGATGAGGTTTCTGTGGTAATGATAAACGGATTTCTGGGATAAGCATCTACCAATAATTTTGTGATTTTTTCGTCCGAATCCAATTCCGTACGGTTATCGGGCATCACATCCAAATATTCATCGCAAGCTGTATTGAACAGCATCAATAGCAACGAAAACAGTAATATAATTTTTATCTTCATAATTTGTTAATTTTATAATCCTAATGAAACAGTTAATGTATATTGTTTTGCCATAGGCGCAGCTACCCCTCCGGAGTTATTGAATTCCGGATCTTGTCCGTTCAATTTGGAGTCGGAATACAGCAGGAACAAGTTAGTTGCTTGTAACTTCAGAGAAAGATTATTAATGCTTGCTTTCGTGAGCAATTTCTTCGGCACATTGTAAGTCAAAGAGATTTCTTTCATCCGGGCAAATCCTCCGTCAGCCACCCGCACATCGGAATAGTTGTAAATATTGTACGGATAGCGTAGGCTATTATTACCCGTGTTTTCAGAACTTTGACGTGTGGAAATGATTACCGGTATATTGGTTCTGTTTTCATCACCCGGCAATATCCATCGATCTTTAAATTCCTGCGGCATAGATAAGAAATCGGTGTAGTAACTTCTAAAAACCGGATCCAAACGAACTTTATTTCCAAAAGAATAGGTAATGAAAACATTCAAGCGAAAATTCTTGTAATTGAATAGATTTCCCAAACTTCCCGAGGTAGTCGGCTCGGCAGAACCTTCGTATTTCAGGTAGCCAATATTTTCTTTCTCTTGTAAATATACATACGTTCCTATTTCTCCTTTTTCGTTATAGAAAGTGGGAACACCGTCTTCATTCAAACCAGCAAAAGGCACTGAATAAACAACCCTTCTCGGATCGCCTACCAATCCAAAATTTTTACCCGTATTGCTAATTAAATCTATAACCCTTTGGTCGTTTTTCAAACTGGTAATTTTCGAACGAACATCCGAAAAAATAAAAGAAGTATTCCATTTAAAATCCTTGGTAACAATATTTTTAGTCGTAATGGTCGCCTCCCAACCTTTCGAATCCATCGCTGCAACATTGGCTTCTTTCGATAGTGTTCCTCCGATACCCATTACATCAATACGTCCGATTAAATCAAACATGTGGCGTCTGAAATGTTGGAAATCCATATTGAGACGATTATTGAAAAATCCCAATTCGAGACCCAGATTAAATTCAAATTTCTTTTCGTAAGTCAATTCACTGTTTTCCAAGTCTGAAATATATAAACCGGGTTCTTGTACGCTGGTTTCCGGACGCCAAGGAGTCCTTGCTTTGATAATGATTTGCGAATTGGTAGCACTACCTCTATCGGCCGTTAAGCCATAAGAAGTGAATAGTTTTGCATGGGAAAGTGCCGGTCTCAAATCTGCAAAAAAGGATTCTTCGTGTAAATTCCATCCGGCGCCGAGATTCCAAGTCGGCAACCAACGAGCGGAACGGGCTTTACCCAAACGATTGGACCCGTCGTAGCGGCCGGTAACCATAAGGTTGTATTTTCCTTGATAAGAATAGTTTGCCGAAGCGGCAAAAGCTTCGGTACGTTCTTTGCCCGAAGTATATTCATAATATTTCGTTCCATCTTCTTGTCCTTTTTTAAACACCTGATAAGCATAAGCAGGTATATCTCCCATAGAATATTGACGTCCCCATCCACGGAACCAAGAATTATCTCTATCGTTGGAAGTCGTTTCTGCAGAAGCATATAAACTGACACCATGATCGTCATTGATGGTTGTTGAATAATCGACCGACGCCCGATAATTATAAGCCAAAGATTTATTATCTTTCCTGTAGTAAATACCTCCGTATGGAAGTACGGATATAGGCAAAGTATATTGTAAATCCGGATCTTTATATAAATAAGAGTTATTGTCTCTTACCACTGCATCCGGCATAGTTCTGTATGCCATCGCTTGATTGGCAAAGTCCGTAATGTTGTGTTCCAAGGACGCCATCTGATAATTCATAGCAGCCAGAAAAGAGGCTTTGAAACCTTTGAACGGTTTCCATGTTAACAATCCTTGTGTGAGTATATCCACCAAATTTTGATCCATGTAATTGTTATCCAACTCGTGTGCAATATTGAAAGGCGCATAATTTCGTGTATAAGTTTCATTGGGGTCCAAAGCGCGGGACGCATTCAATGCGTACTGGTACGGATTGATATCAAATTCACGTCCAACTTCTCCATAGACCACATTGGTGGTTCTTCCCAATGTTCCGGGCATTTTCTGTTTACGATAAGATACACGCGGAGACAATTCAATTTCAAGGTTCTTCGATATATTATGGTTCACTTTCAAACCGACTGTATAACGGTTGGTTCCGGCATCTTTGTACCAGCCCGGATCATTCATAAAACTGGCGGAAGTACGGTAAGTGGTCTTATCGCTACCCCCCGAAATACTGACGGAATGGTTTTGGACAATCGAATGATTGAATAATTCCTTGAACCAATCGGTATTCCGGTATTCTGCTTCACGCAAATAAGCATTTCTGGCATATTCCGTATTTTGAAGTGCAAACGAGCCGGTTGCTGGATCGTAAGTATTCATCAATTGATACATTTTACCGTAAATTCCCGTTTCTCTATCTCTGAAAGTCTGGCTGAAATTCAACCAACCTTTCTGTTCCATTTCCTGATAGACACTCATTTGATCCTGAGAATTCATGATGTTGAAATTGCTGTAACTCGGTATCAGACGGGTAGAAAATTCACCGGTATATGAAATGGAAGAAGGCCCGGATTTTCCTCTTTTGGTAGTAATGACAATCACGCCGGATTTGGCTTTAGCGCCGTAAATAGAAGTCGCCGCAGCATCTTTCAACACATCCCAAGTTTCGATGTCATCGGCATTCAAACCGGCAACTGCAGAACTCAACACAGTTTCGGCATCTCCCGATGCAAGCTGGTCGGCGCTCACTTCAACTATATTATCAATGATTACGCCGTCCACTACCCATAAAGGTTGAGAGTCTCCTGAAATAGAAGTTGCACCACGTATTAAAATTTTGGGAGCGCTACCGAAAGTTCCGGATACATTTTGTACGGATACCCCTGCCACGCGACCTTCCAATGAACGGCTGATTTCGGCCACTCCGTCAATTTTTATGTCGCCGGCCTGTAAGTGTGCGGAAGAACCGGTAAACAAGCGTTTATCCATTTTTGTCATACCGGTAATCACAACTTCATCGAGTAGAGTTGAATTTTCATCTAATACAACACGTTTTAAATCCGTGAGGTTTGTTGCAGGAATTACTCGGGTATTATATCCGATATAACTAAATTCTAATGCGTAATTTTGACTAAGTACGGATAACGAATATTCTCCGTCAATATTCGTATAGGTAGCGTTTTCACCACCTTTTGCTACTTTGTCTTTACCATTTACCACTTTTACCGTTGCTCCGGTTAGAGGTTCTCCTTCTTTGTCAACAACTATCCCTTTGATTGTTGTCTGAGAATAAGCGCTCTCAAACGAAAGAAAGCCCAGTACAATTAATAAAAGTACAAACGCTTTCTTCATCTTCACTTTGCTTCCCCATAAGTTACTTCTTGGAGAGTAGTACTCTCTTTTTCCTACCTGTTTGTTTTCTTTCATACATTTGCTAATTAAATAAATTTAATAGTTTTAAAATTACACAAAAATATGTTATTTTATGCAAATAAAAAAATAAAAAGTCAAAAAACTGCATTTTTAACAAATAGGGAAGACGATTAGGCGGGGAGAGTTATGCCCACATGCCCAAAAACCAACATCTTGGGGGCTTAATATGAAGATTGACTGTAATGATAGATAGTTTCATTTATTAAATCCTTTCCGCTAAATTCATTGCAGCAAGCATGGCTGCATCCATATTATAATATTCCCATTCTGCAAACCTACCCAACAAAAAAACTTGCTCTTTTTCCACTTCTTTCTTCAAATCACTTATCAAATTTTTCGTTGTCTTTTCCTGAATAGGGTAGGTATATTTTGTATATTTATGGGTTAGATATTTCGGAGAAAAAGGCATCTTAGCCAAATTCATTATAATGTCATCTTTCGTCATCTGATCCGTAAATTCAATTGTACCTGTATGTTGAGTTCCGCTATTATTTGAAACAGCAAAATTGCCTGTGCAGATTATCCGATGCGAACTATATGCTCGATTGGGCAAATATATCCAACTGTATGAGTTATTTTCTATTTCACACAATACAGATGTTGTACCATGAAATTCTAATGCTTTAATCGGTTCTACAAAAGACGAAATATTCAAAGAGTCCTTAAAAATGGTTGGAAAATCTTTTATATTACCACAAAAAATTATTTTGTCGAATGTTTCGCCCTTGAGCATCCATTTGTTTTTGTGTCGTTGAATTGTCTCAATAGCATGATTATATGCTATATCTAAATTTTCAACCAATCTGTCGGCTATAAATTGAGAACCATTCTGTTTTGGATAATAGAAAGAACTATGTACCATATTCTCTTCTTTCGAATGGTTAAAATTATTGAAAATCATCTCCTCAATCGTTGGCATCGGAAGCTTGCCTTCCAGCCAACTTAAAGGAACATTTTTTAGATTTCTTCGCCAAATTTTCTCATTATAGGGTTGAAAATATAGGTCATACAGCGTATTTCCAAACCGAATACGTAAAAACTCCTCAAAATTATCCGGTGTACTATTTTCTCGTTTTGAAAGATTCAACAAATCTTGAATAAATGCTTGTATCGTTTTCTCCCCTAACATATAGACATGATTCTCTATGGGATAACCTGCCATAAGTCCATTATCCAAAGCAATACTTGCATTTCTGGGCGTTTTTGTAAATTCATTTTCTCTATCGAAAAACTTCCAAAACCATTCCAATACTGCCGGATATTTAGAATTAAAAACATGACCTCCTACTTGATGATATAAATTGCCGTCAACCACATCACATTTGATTAAACCACCCGGACGAGTGTCTTTTTCAAATAGTTTCACACGATATTTATTCTTTAGACATTGAGCTATGGACAGACCGGATACGCCGGCACCGATGACTGCTATTTTTTCCATGCGATATTCTCTTCTTTGAGGATGGTTTTGAACAGTTCAATTCTCTTGGAAGTGTAATGATCTTCCAAGTATTCAGAATACTTCTTCATATCAACTTTGCTATTCCTTGCCTTATCCATTTCTCTTTCAAATTCATCATACGTGTTTATATTGGAACAAAATTTCTCTAATTGATAATAGTCTGTATCAGGATTTTGTTTGTATCTTGCGATGACGTGACACCCACTAGCTAAAAATTCTAAAAATTTGGGTGTAACTTGATTAAAACCTTTGGTTCGAGATTCTCCTCCATCAATGCCAGGCGTAGAATAGAGCGCTATTTTACTTTTGCGAATCAAATCAATATACCCTTTTCTAGTATTTATCTGCCCAATATATTTTCCTTTTGATGTATAATAATCTAATATAATCTTTTTGCTTTCATATACATAGGTAAAATCCTTATGTTTCTCTATATATTTTTTTAGATAGTCATTTAAAACAGGATTTGTTCTCCCCACCAGCAGTAAATCATATTCCTTTTCAAACTTGGTTGTCGGTGTAATTTTATATTTATCAGGAAGAGATAAAGGGAAATGATGAATTATACGGGGGCAACTATTGTTTTTTAAAAAATTAAATACTTCTAAATTGGATATTAAAATGCATGGGTTGTTAGAGTAAGCATGGTAAAAATTATTAAGTTTGTCTTGTGAAAGATGAAAATCGATGATAGCCGGTAAAATATTTGACCGATTGTGACGGTTATTCTTGGTTTGTGCGTCTATCTGCCACAAAAACTCCAAAGTGCTTGACGGAAACAAAGAGAAGATATTCCAATTAATAATACTTATCATTTTATTGATATATCTGTCATATTTATGTATATCGATAAACGGAGCATCTAATTCTTTGTGAAATTGATCTTCCCACTCGTACACCAAATCCATATATGGCCAATCCTTAATGTTTCTTACTGTTTTAATTTTCATCTTCTCTTTTATATTTTATCTTTTTAATATTCTCTTAAATCCGCAATCAAGTTTTAATAAAAAGAAGCAAAGCGTTATCAAATAAATATTTGCAACGCTTTTCGGTTTGAAAAATTTTCACTAATTTTGGTGCTTCTAACAAAAAACAAGTGATTTTTCAGATGACGAAGATACAACAAATTTCCAAAAACATCACTCCCTTTGCGGGAGTATTTTATGCAAACGATGAATTTAACAATTTCGGTGTAAGTAAATTCATTAAATACACCCGTCGTTTCTTCGAGCGGGAAAACGTATCAATTCAATATTAACGAAAGGTTAAATGATTGGAATACCTAAAATTAATATTTAGCCAAATTCCTCAAAAAATATTATAAAAAGATAGAAAAATTTGTAATTTTGCATTTAAATAAAATCAACTTATGGCAGACGAAATCACATTCAGAAAAGCAGAAACATCAGATGTAACGCGCATTTGGGAGATTATCCTGCAAGCCAAGGAGCAAATGCGGAAATTGAACAGCCGTCAATGGCAGGACGGCTATCCGGCCGTTGAAAATATTACCCACGATATCGAAAACGGATACGGTTATGTCTTGTCCGGAAAAACCGGCGTGATCGCTTACGGAGCGGTAATTTTTACCGGCGAACCCGCTTATAATGATATTCACGGAAAATGGCTAACCGATTTGCCTTACGTGGTAGTACATCGCTTAGCCGTTGCCGACGAAGTGAAAAACCGCGGAATAGCTACTTCATTTATGCAGGAAGTAGAAGCATTGAGCAAACGGAAAGAAATATTCAGTTTCCGGGTAGATACGAATTTTGATAATCTTTATATGCAGAAAATGTTATCTGCCTTGGATTTTACTTATTGCGGCGAAGTTTTTTACGACAAAAATCAACGCAGAGCGTATGAAAAAAAATTAAACGCATGAACTACCGATTGAGTTTTAGTATTTTTATAATTAGCTTATTGTTATTCGCTTGCACAGAGAATCCGAAACGAGATTTTATTGATTTGCAAGGCGTCTGGCGATTTGAATTGGATGCCTCCGACCAAGGAGAAACCGGGAAATGGTACGAAAAAACATTGGGAGATCAGATAATTTTGCCCGGAACAACCGATACCAACGAAAAAGGCGAATTGAATACCCAAACCGATGAGACCACCCATTTATCAAGAGTATATTCCTATAAAGGTAAGGCTTGGTATCAGAAGGAAATTAAAATTCCCCACAGATGGAAGAACCGGACAATGAGCTTGATTTTGGAGCGTACCAAACCCGCTAAAGTATGGGTGGACGACCAATATGCCGGAAGTTCAAAGAAAATATCCACCCAACAGGAATATGATTTAAGCGGTTTATTAACGCCAGGCAAGCATGTTTTGACGATTCTGGTGGACAATGGTCTATCCGTGCCGCGCCAATTGCTTTCCAATTCACATGCTTATGCGGAATCGACCCAAACCAATTGGAATGGCATTATCGGTGATATGCGGATAGAAGCAAGATCGCTATTTCATATTCAAACGATTCAAGTATATCCGGATGTTGCAACAAAATCGGCTACGGTAAAAATCAAATTCAACCGACCCGACGGAATAACCGGAACTTCAACTCTTTCACTTTTGGCGGAAGCCTGCAATACATTCAAAAAACACCGGGTAACCGTCAAAAAAAAGATAGATGTAAGTTCGGACGAGGAAGTAATTGTGCTGCAAATGGGCGAAAATGCTTTGCTGTGGGATGAATTTGCCCCCGCATTTTATAAACTGACAATAACCCTCAAAGGAAAAAATAGTAGTGATACGCACAGCATAAATTTCGGACTTCGGGATTTCAAAGCGGAAGGAACGCAATTTGTTATCAATGGAAATACCACCTTTTTACGCGGAAAGCACGATGCCTGTGTATTCCCGTTGACCGGACATGTAGCGATGGATACAGCTTCATGGAGAAGGTATTTCAGAATTGCAAAATCGTATGGCGTCAATCATTATCGTTTCCATTCATGGTGTCCGCCAGCCGCCTGTTTTGAGGCTGCCAATATCGAAGGTATATACCTTCAACCGGAATTGCCGTATTGGGGTGAATTCAATGAACGGGATACGACCTTGATCAATTTTCTGACACGAGAAGGAGTGGATATTCAAAATGCTTACGGCAATCAACCTTCTTTTGTAATGTTTGCTTTAGGAAACGAATTATCCGGAAATCAAGCGATTATGATGAAAATGGTCGAAATGTTTCGTAAAATAGACGACAGGCATTTGTATGCTTCCGGTTCCAACAATTATCTTGGATTTAACAAATACGCACCGGGCGATGATTATTTTACCACCTGCCGTGTAGGGGCGGAAGTGCCTTCCGTGTATAATACGCATACCCGCGGCTCCTTTTCCTTTGCCGATGCCATCGATGGCGGAATTATCAATCACACCTATCCCAATTCGGTTATGAATTTCGATAGCGCTGTTTACTTGTGCCCTATTCCGGTAATTAGCCACGAAACAGGGCAATTTCAGATTTATCCGGACTATCGTGAAATAGAAAAATATACCGGTGTACTCAAACCCCGAAATTTTGAAGTGTTCCGCAAACGACTTGAAGATGCCGGAATGGCCAAGCAAGCGCATGACTTCTTCCTTGCATCGGGAAAATGGTCGGCCTTATTGTATAAAACAGATATTGAAATGGATTTGAGGACAAAAGGCTTTGGCGGATTTCAATTATTGGATTTACAGGATTATCCCGGACAAGGATCGGCGTATGTCGGAATTTTGGATGCCTTTATGGACAGTAAAGGCCTGATAAGTCCAGAAGAATGGCGGGAATTTTGTTCGGAAATAGTCCCGATGTTTGCTACGGAAAAGTTTTGTTACACTAATGATGAATCGTTAAGCGGTGATATTTTGATTGCCAACTATTCAAAAAACGTCTTTGAAAAGCAGCAAATAATATGGGAATTACGGGATGAAAATTCTAAAACTGTAGATAAAGGCAGTGTAGATTTAACTGTAAAACAAGGCGTTTTGAAAAATTTGGGTAACATCCAACCAAATATATCCTCTATCCAAAAGGCACAAAAAGTAACATTGACCTTACTCATTCCGGATACAAAATATAAAAATACCTGTTCTTTATGGATTTATCCGCAACAACAAATACCAAAACCGCCTCCGTCAATTGAAGTAACCGGCAAGTTAGATAAACGGATAGGGGATATTTTACGAAAAGGGGGAAAAGTGTTGTATTTTCCAAATCACAAACAGGTAGAAAATGTTACCGTTGGCGGATTATTTCAAACGGATTATTGGAATTACAGAATGTTTAAATCTATCTGTGAAAATATAAATAAACCGGTTTCGCCGGGTACACTTGGTTTGTTAACCGACCCCAAACATCCTTTGTTTAACGATTTTTCAACGGATTTCCATACCAATTGGCAATGGTTTTCCATAATCAAACACAGTCGTCCGTTGATTCTGGATCAGGCTCCGCAAGATTATCTACCCATTGTGCAGGTAATTGATAATGTGGAGCGTAACCACAAATTGGGATTGATATTCGAATGGGAAGTAAACGGCGGAAAATTGTTGGTTTGCATGTCCGACCTATTTGTTATTCAAGACAAGCCCGAAGCGCGACAGTTGTACGGCAGTATCCTGTCTTACATGACTTCCGATGCTTTTGCTCCATCCTGTAAAATAGACATCGATGAGCTTTCATCGCTTTTTCAGATGGCAACGAAAGAAGAAAAAATAGCCGTTTTGAATAATATATCTTACTAAAGTAAAGGCACGCAGAAGATATTGATTTCGCGGATGAACCCCTAAATCCCCTAAGTGGGACTTTTTGGGGTAGTGAAATTTCAATCTTACCAAAGTCTCCCCTTTAGGAGAGATTTAGAGGGGGAAATCCATGTAATCCGGCTGTATTATTTCTCGAACTATTTATAACGCAGCTCTTCCGACAGCATCCGGATTATTTTTCACTTCGCAAATATCGTCCAGAATCAGGGTTTCGCCTCCGGCTTCCGTATATTGCGGCCAAGCGGGTAGGGTAGGTACGTTGGGATTGCCTGTTTTGGCAAAAGCCAACAAGGAATCGCTCATTTTATCGGAGAGTTTGCGAGGGCGCAAACCGCCGCCGGTATGGGTTACCATCCTGTCGGTATTGTAAAACCAGAAACTGATGTCCAAGCAATGGAAAGCGCGTAAACGGTTGTTATACAATGGCGGTTGCCAACCAAACCAAGCTACGTAAACCGGACTGCCTTCCGCCAATTTGGCATTGGCCGCAGTAATTATACCTTTTCGGTTGGAAACAATCAATGCCCAAAGTTCAATCGGCCGGGCTTCCGGGAAATTTTGCGCATAAGCATCGACAATTTCGGCAGTTTTTTCGCCGAATCGTCCCTGTAATTTTTCTTTTACTTCATCCAATGTAACATTTTCTAATTCAGCGTTATCGCGATCCGGATTGGATTCGTTGAAAGTGGTACAGAAAACCATCGGAATGTTTGGCGCACCGGTTGTGCCTGTAAAAAATGGCGCTTGGGGAATATGAATGCCATCGGCGACCGGAGCGTATCCGCTTCGTCCTCCTTGCGCCGGAGGATTCTCAGCATTGAATTTTCTTTGGGCTGCATTGGCAATCTGTAAATATTCTTTCCAGGGAATATCTTGTAGTTTATCCACTTCGGAAACTTTCAGCCCGGCTTCTTTGAGAATGTATGCTCCCAATTTTTGAGATTGTTCTTGCGGTTGGGCTTCCGTCATCGAACCACTCAATGCCAAACCTTTATGTACCAAATTTTTTGCAGCGGGCATGGCAGCTACACAACAAACTTTAGCGCCGCCGCCGGATTGACCGGTCACGGTAACATTACCCGGATCTCCGCCAAAATTGGCAATGTTTTTGTTGATCCATTCCAAAGAAGCAACGACATCCAACATCCCGACATTTCCCGAATCTTTGTATTTCTCTCCGCCAACACCCGATAAATCGGAAAATCCGATAGCTCCCAAGCGATGATTGATGGAAACATAAACGACATCGCCTTTCCGGCTTATATTTTCGCCATGGTAACCATCGTGTTCAATGCCGTTTCCAGCGCTAAAACCACCCCCATGCAGCCAAACAATTACCGGGCGTTTTTTCCCGTCATTGATAGAAGGCGTCCAGATATTCAGCGCCAAGCAATTTTCACTTACATCGAAATAATTCCAGTGGTCTTGAAAAGTCGAATAAGCGTTGGGCCATTTATTGTCCATATTCTGTGGAGCCGTGTGTCCATAAAAAACCGCCGGACGGATATTTGTCCATGGTTCGGGTTTTTGAGGAGCCATAAAACGGTTTTTTCCGGAAGTATCCGCCCCGTAAGGCACCCCTAAGAACGTATAAATCCCGTTAAGAATATATCCTTTGATTTTACCGGACTCTGTGTCGGCAACGGCAATATCGTCGCCGATATAAAGCGCTTGATCGTCTCCGTAAACCGGTGTGGAACCTGTGTTTACCGCTTTAGATTTCTGTGTGCAAGAAGAGAATGCAAGGCTCGGAACGACTGCTGCCGCCGCTGTCCCAAGTCCTAATTTTTCAACAAATTTACGTCTGTTCATGAAAATAGATTTATTAGTGTTAAACATTTGTTTAGACTCCAAAAGTAGAAATAATTATTCGATAATCTATACCTTTGAAAAAATATTTTCACAAAATAACTCTTTTGTAAAATGAATAGACAACAAAGTATAACTAACGGTTCTTAATCGGAATGTATTTCCGCTCCTCCAAATATGACCTTTTTGTTAAAAATATATTAAATAGATAATAATTCACATTATTTAAATTTATTTAACTTGACTTATTTTTTCATTTTTCATTTTTTATTTAATTTTGTCGTGTGCAATATTGCCAAATTTCTGCACAACTTATGAAGGTGAGGTTTATTACAAGCCGGAAAACAAACCGAAGGAGGCATAAAAGAAGGGATTATATTTAATTGAATATCAAATAAATAAAAATTATAAACAGATGAAAAATATATTATTTCTGTTAGGTTTATTGATTGCATTACTATTGAACGCTTGCTCTTTCTCAACGAAAAAAGAAATAAAATTTCCTGTTGTTGAACAAGTTTCTTTTGAAACCGTGGATAGCCTTTTTTTGGGTCAGCCTCTTACCATGCAGATATTTGACAATATTGATTTATATATTAGCGACTTTCACGAACCGATGATTATCCATTATGATTTAGATGAAAAGAAAGAAGTAAGTCGGTTTTTGAATAAAGGAAATGGTCCGGAAGAGACATTGCCTCCTGTAATTCTTTCGAATAATTCTTTGTTTAATAACAGGTTGTATACTCTAAGCAAACAATCTCGTAATTTGGGATATTATACTTTAATAGAAAATCCGATTAGTTATACTCCTTTATTTAGATTTCCATACTTCTTTGGTAATATTATTTCTTTTGATAAAGATAGGTATCTTGTTCATGGATTTTTTGAGGATGATAGTCATTATTATAGGATTTTAGATGAACAAGGTAACGAAATACAGCGTATTGGAGAATATCCTGATTTTTTACAGGGAGAAAAAGATTTTCCAAATATGGTAAAAGTAATATTCCATACAGTACAATTTTCATGTAGTAATTATAGAAAAAAAATAGTTTCAACAGGCCCTTATGTTTTGGATATCATTGATTTTTCTCAAGAAATAACGGATTCGTCTATCCAAAGAATTCCTTTGGCAAAATATGATTATACATATACTACAGGAACTCATAATTCGACAGAAATTAAGTCCGGGTTTGTTTACGGATCGTATGATTTAGCATCAGATGACTCATACATATACCTGTTATTTAATCCAAACACGGATAAAAATGAAGGATTGAAAGCAGAAATATGGGTGTTTGATTGGGATGGAAATCCAGTCAAGAAACTTCTATTAAATAGAAGCCCAAGCTTAATTACCATATCTGGAGATTCACATATTTACGGTCTGGTTTTGAATAAAGATGAAATGTATGAGATAGTCAAGGTAAAGATTTGACTATTTTTTTCAATTTTCCAGCGCTTCGTGCATCGCCGCCGCCGCTTTCCGCCCGTCGCCCATCGCCAGAATTACCGTAGCGCCGCCTCTGACAATATCGCCGCCTGCATATACCTCCGGTAAATCTGTTTGCAAAGTATCTTGATTCACGATAATTGTGCCCCATTTGCTGACGTTTAATCCTGAAAATGTACTTGAAATGAGTGGGTTGGGGGAGACCCCTATGGCAACTACTACCATATCGACATCTACCGTTTCCGTAACTCCGGGAATCTCAACCGGTTTTCTTCGTCCGGAAGCATCGGGTTCGCCGAGTTTCATTTTCTGAAGCGCCATCTGTTTGACTTTCCCTTTTTCATCGCCGATATATTGAATGGGATTGTTTAAATTCATAAAGATAATCCCTTCTTCCTTAGCATGTTTTACTTCTTCCAAACGTGCAGGCATTTCTTCTTCCGAACGGCGGTAAACAATCATGGCTTTTTCTGCGCCTAATCTACGCGCCGTACGGACAGAGTCCATGGCGGTATTTCCACCACCGATTATCGCCACATTTTTACCGAAGAAAACAGGAGTATCGGTTTCTTCCCGGTTGGCGCCCATCAGATTAACCCTTGTCAGATATTCGTTGGACGATAAAACGCCGGCCAGATTTTCGCCGGGAATATTCATGAAATTGGGCAATCCGGCGCCGCTGGCGATGAAAATACCCTTGTAGCCTTCTTTATGGAGGTCTTCTTGAGAAATGGTTTTGCCGACAATGCAATTGGTGATGAATTTCACACCCATCTTTTGAAGATTATTGATTTCAACATCCACAATATCATTGGGTAAACGAAATTCGGGAATACCGTATTTCAATACGCCGCCAATTTCGTGCAAAGCTTCAAAAACGGTAACATCGTATCCGAATTTAGCCATGTCGCCCGCAAAGGACAGTCCCGCGGGGCCAGAACCGATTACAGCTATCTTAATTCCATTACTTACAGCCAGTTCCGGTACTGAAATTGAACCGCTTTCTCGCTCAAAATCGGCGGCAAATCGTTCCAAATAACCAATGGCGACCGGCTCGCTTTTCATCTTCAAGTGCATACATTGGCTTTCGCACTGTTTTTCTTGGGGACAAACCCGGCCGCAAACAGCCGGTAAAGCGGAGGTTTCTTTCAAAGTTTTGGCGGCTTCCAATATTTTGTTCCGCTCAATATTTTTGATGAATTTGGGAATGTTGATTTCTACCGGACAACCGGCCATACAAGAAGGATCAGGACAGTCCAAACATCTTTTTGCTTCTGTTAAAGCCTGTTCCAAAGATAATCCCAAATTTACTTCATCATAACTGCGACTGCGATAAGCGGCATCCAATTCCGGCATTTTTACACGGGGAATGGTAACTCGTTCTTTGTTTTTCAGCGTTTTACGCAATTCTTCCCGCCAAGGCTCGTTTCTTTGGGCTTTCAAATATTCTGTGTTTATCATAATTCGTATTCTTTATAAGCATTTAATCGCAACATCATTTCGTCAAAATCAACCTGATGGGCGTCAAATTCAGGCCCGTCGACACACACAAATTTTGTTTTTCCGCCGACTGACACCCGGCAGGCGCCGCACATCCCGGTGCCGTCCACCATAATGGTATTCAAAGAGGCGACCGTAGGCACATTGTATTTTCGGGTCAGGAGGGAAACAAATTTCATCATGACGGCCGGCCCGATGGTTACGCACAAATCTACTTTTTCTCGGTTGATAACTTGTTCTACACCATTGGTAACCAAACCTTTCTGTCCATACGAACCATCGTCGGTCATAATGATTACTTCGTCGGAAAAACGTTTTATTTCTTCTTCCAGAATGATTAAGTCTTTGGTGCGCGCCGCTTGGACGGTAATTACTTTATTCCCTGCCTTTTTCATGGCTTCCGCAATCGGGAGCATGGGTGCGGTACCTACACCGCCGCAGGCGCAGACAACCGTTCCAAAATTCTCTATATGCGTTGCTTTGCCCAAAGGCCCCACCAAGTCGGTAATGTATTCGCCTTCATTCAAGGCGCAAAGTTTTTGGGAAGATTTTCCAATGGTTTGAATAACTAAAGTGATTGTTCCGGTTTGAGCGTTTGCCGCCGCGATAGTCAACGGGATACGTTCTCCGTATTTACCTACTTTCACGATGACGAAATGACCGGCTTTTCTGGCTTTTGCAATAAGCGGAGCTTCTACCTCTAATTTAACTACGTTTGCAGAGAGAATCTCCTTTTTAATTATTTTGTTCATTCTTAAATAAATAAGATATTTTTTTTGATTTTGGTTACAAAATTACTGAAAATATCTTACATTTATTACAAATTTTAAAATTAAATATCAAATGTTGCCTTTTTTGAATGTTTGTGTTTTCGGAATAGCGTGTCGGCCATCAATAAGAATAAAACGGCAATTCCAATTACAATAAGGTTTGTGTCAAAATTCAAGTTGATTACGGGAAAAGAGAAGCTAAAAGAAAATCCGGGAACAAAAAGGCTGCACAAATAAAGGGTCAATGCCGGAAGTAAAATCATACCGGAAACGCCTGCTGCAATTTGTCCGTAAACCATCCAACTTCGCTTTTTCTTTTCTTTAACGGCTTCTTTTTCGATTCTCAACATCAGGTTTTCCATAAAACCGGACGAAGGAACAGCTAAAGTAGTTTCTTTAAATACTTTTCGCAATTGTTTGTCTGATATGTTCTTATTTGTATTCATCCTGTATAATTTTATTCAGTTCCAAAGCCAATTTTTTACGAATCCGGTGTAATTTCACTTTTACATTGGATGCCGATAAATTACTTATTATACTGATATTTTCGATGGATTGCTCATCCATATAGTACAAAGTAACTAAAAAAATTTCATCCGGAGGCAATTTTTTCAAAGCAATATCCAAATATTGTAATTTAATTTCAATTTCTTCTTCTTCTTTTTCATCTGTATCTATTTCATTTATAGTTGATAAATTATCATCTATTGAAGTAAAAAATAACTTCTTTTTCCGCAATTCCGATAGGGTAGTGTTGTAAGCGATTCGGTACAACCAAGTTGAAAATTCGGACTCTTCTTTGAATTGTCCCAATGATTTAAACACCTTAATGAAAATCTCTTGCGTAATATCTTCCGCATCTTCCCTGTTTTCAACAATTTTCATGACAATTGTGAAGACCATTTGCTGATAATCGGATACAATCGCAGCAAAAGCCCGGGTATCTCCGGTTTTTACAGCTTGTATATGAAGCAGGTCTTTCATGTTTGTCATATCTTCTTAGACGCTCGAAAGCGTGATTCGGTTACAAAAATAAATAAATTTAAACCAAAAAAACATTAAAAAATATTAATTGTGAATTTACTTTTTAAACTTGTCAATTTTTATGCCGTCTAAGTCGATAAGATGATATATCTTTGAATCATCTAAGTCACTTTTAACAATAAAACAGGCATGAATAAGAGCACAAAGATAGTTTTATTTTCTATCATTATTTTGTTTATCGCGGGGATAATACTTTATCCCACAGTTAAGAAATCTTTCAACAAGGAGAATGCGCTTTCCGGCGCACCCGCATCTTCCGGCCCCGGAGGAGGAAGAGGAGCGCCCTTGAACATTAACGCGAAAATAATTAAACCGGAAACATTGACGGACAATATTATCGGGTTCGCCAATATCTATCCGGACGAAGAAGTGAATTTGACTTTCGAGACTTCCGGAAAAATTACCGATATTTTTTTCAAAGAGGGCACTGCGGTAAAAAAAGGAGAATTGTTGGCGAAAGTAAACGACAAACCCCTGCTTGCCGAATTACAAAAATTGGAAGCGCAAGTCCCTTTGGCGGAAGGACGGGTGTTCCGGCAAAAATCTTTGTTGGAAAAAGACGCCGTCAGTCAGGAAGCTTACGAACAGGTAACGACCGAATTGGATAAATTGCATGCCGACATAGATTTGGTCAAAGCGCGAATCGCTCAAACCGAACTGCGCGCCCCTTTCGACGGAGTAATCGGTTTGCGTACCGTGAGCGAAGGCGCTTATGCTTCTCCATCAACAATTATTGCCCGCCTTACCAAAGTGATTCCGTTGAAAATAGAATTTTCCATGCCCGAAAGGCACTTAAACGCCATTACGCCGGGAACAAATGTTATCTTCAAGACTTCCGACGATACGCCATATACAGCGACCATTTACGCCATTGAATCGCATGTGGACGTAAATACCCACACCTTGAAAGCAAAGGCTTTGTACCCCAATACAAACGGAAAATTAAAACCGGGTGTTATGGTATCCTTAGATATTTTATCCAATGAAATAAAAAATGCGCTTGTGGTTCCCAATGAATCCGTTGTTGCCGAAATGGGACGGGATATTGCATACATTTATTCGGGGGGAAAAGCCCGGCAAGTAGAGCTGAAAAAAGGAATCAGAACGGAATCCAATGTCCAGATATTAGACGGTCTGAATCCGGGGGATACCCTGATTATCAGTGGAGTGATGCAGTTAAGAAACGGATTACCGGTAACAATTGACAATATACAATGAACATATCAGAATTAAGCATCAGAAGGCCGGTACTTTCTACCGTATTTGTATTGGTAATCATTATTTTCGGGATTATCGGCTATACATATTTGGGCGTTCGGGAATATCCGAGTGTTGATAACCCGATTATTACCGTCAACGTCTCCTATCCCGGCGCCAATGCCGATATTATCGAGAACCAGATTACGGAACCCTTGGAACAGAACATCAACGGAATACCGGGAATTCGCTCTCTGTCGAGTACAAGCAGCCAGGGTTCTTCACGGATTACCGTAGAGTTTGAATTGAGTGTGGATATGGAAACGGCGGCCAACGACGTGCGAGACAAAGTTTCCCGCGCCCAGCGTTTTCTCCCGCGCGATTGCGACCCACCAACAGTTTCCAAGGCCGATGCCGACGACCAACCCATTCTCCAGTTATCTATCCAGAGTGAAAAGCGAAATTTGCTCGAACTGAGTGAAATAGCCGATTTGACAGTGAAGGAACGTTTACAGACTATTGCCAACGTGAGCGCCGTAAGTATCTGGGGCGAAAAGCGTTATTCGATGCGTCTGTGGTTAGACCCGTCAAAAATGGCGGCTTACGGCATTACGCCTGTTGATATCCGAAATGCCATCGACCGGGAAAATGTGGAACTCCCTTCGGGAAGTATCGAGGGCGACAAAATGGAATTGACCATCCGCACCTTGGGCTTGATGAAAACGCCGGAAGAATTTAACAACCTGATTATCCGTGAAAACAATTTTAATGTCGTGCGTTTTCGCGACATAGGCATTGCCGAATTAGGCCCGGAAGACCAGCGCAGCATCATGCGTAAAAACGGTGTTCCGATGGTCAGCGTGGTGGTAATTCCCCAACCGGGCGCCAACCACATCGAAATTTCGGACGAAGTGCAAGTCCGAATTCAACAAATGCAAAAAGACTTGCCGGAAGATGTGAAATTAGACATGGTTTACGACAATACTAAATTTATCCGCTCTTCTATCGCCGAAGTGGAAGAAACGATTTACATCGCATTTGGTTTGGTAATTATTATCATATTCCTGTTTCTCCGCGACTGGCGCGCCACTTTGGTGCCGGTGGTAGTTATTCCGGTTTCTTTGGTCGGCGCATTTTTTATCATGTATATTGCCGGTTTCTCCATCAATGTTTTGTCCATGCTTGCCGTGGTGCTTGCGGTGGGATTGGTGGTTGACGACGCTATTGTGATGGCGGAAAATATTTACGTGCGGATTGAGCGGGGGCAAAGTCCGAAAGCCGCCGGTATCGAAGGGTCGAAAGAAATTTTCTTTGCCATTGTGTCAACCACTATTACTTTGATTGCGGTATTTTTCCCGATTGTCTTCATGCAGGGAATGACCGGACGTCTGTTCAAAGAATTTAGTATTGTAGTATCCGGGGCGGTTTTCATTTCCGCTTTTGTGGCATTGACTTTTACCCCCATGCTATCCACCAAAATATTACGGAGACGAGAAAATAAAAACTGGTTTTACCGGAAAACGGAGCCTTTCTTTGAAGGCTTGAACCATATTTACGAAAAGGGCTTGGGCTATTTCCTTTCTCACCGGTGGATAACTTGGCCGCTTATCGCAGTTACACTTCTTATTATCGGTTATCTCTGGTCGAAAGTGCCTTCGGAAATGTCGCCCTTGGAAGACCGGTCGCAAATAACCATCAATGCGAGAGCGCCGGAAGGGTCAACTTATGAGTTTTACCGCGATTATGGGGAAAAAATTTCTGCAATTGCCGATTCAATTGCGCCGGAACGAATTGCAAACGTAGCGCTTATCCGGTCAGGATCTGCATTTGTCCAGTTGATGTTGCCCGGTATCAAAAGCCGGGAGAAAAGTCAGATGGAAATTGCCGATTTACTTTCAAACGCGGTAAAAACCCAAACGGAGGCGCGTTCATTTGTACAGCAACAATCCACTTTCGGCGGACGCCGGGGAGGGATGCCCGTTCAATATGTATTGCAAGCGCCTAACTTGGCTAAATTACAGGAATTTATACCGCGGTTTATGGAAAAAGTATCGGAAAACCCGAAATTCCAAATGGCGGATGTCAACCTGAAATTTACCAAGCCGGAAACACGGGTGCAAATCAACCGCGACAAAGCGGCTTTGCTGGGCGTAAGTACCCGCGATATCGGTCAGACTTTACAATACGCTTTGAGCGGACAACGGATGGGCTATTTTTATATGAACGGAAAACAATACCAGATTCTGGCTGAAATCAACCGTCAGCAACGGAATAAACCTTTGGATTTGAAATCTATTTATGTCAAAAACAATTTACAGCAAATGATTCAGTTGGATAACTTGGTCAATTTATCGGAAAACGTAGCGCCGCCGCAATTGTATCGTTACAACCGTTTTAATTCGGCAACCGTAAGTTCCGGTCTGGCAAAAGGCGTAACCATTGGGGAAGGGCTGGAGGAAATGGACCGCATCGCCAAAGAAGTCTTGGACGAAAGTTTCCGCACCGCTTTGTCGGGCGAATCAAAAGAATTTCGCGAAAGTTCCGACAGTCTGATGTTTGCTTTCGGTTTGGCTTTGGTGCTGATATTCCTGATATTAGCCGCCCAGTTTGAAAGTTTCAAAGACCCGTTCATCATTATGTTGACCGTGCCTTTGGCTATCGCCGGCGCCTTGATTTTTATGTATTGTTTTGGTATTACAATGAATATATTCAGCCAGATTGGTATCATTATGCTAATCGGATTGGTGGCGAAAAACGGTATCTTGATTGTGGAATTTGCCAACCAACGGCAAGAAGATGGAATAGAAAAAATGGAAGCCATCCGTGGAGCATCCATCCAACGGCTACGCCCGATTTTGATGACCAGTTTGTGTACGGTGCTGGGACTTTTGCCTTTGGCGTTCGCCAGTGCGGAAGGCGCCAACAGCCGTATCGCCATGGGCGTTTCGGTAATCGGCGGATTGTTGGTATCCACATTCCTTACTTTATTTGTGGTTCCTGCCGTATATACTTATTTTTCAACCAATAGAATTGAGAAGGAGGAAAAGCTATGATAAAAAAAACAGCAATCATTCTACTATTATTTATCCCATCCCTATTGGCCGCTCAAGAAATTTACGACTTGAAACGCTGTCTGGAAACAGGTTTGGAAAGAAATTACGATATTCGCATCGTTCGTAACGAACAACAAATATCGGCCAACAACGCCACTGCCGGAAACGCCGGTTTGCTGCCGTCTTTAGACCTCAGCGCCGGTTATTCGGGTTCTTTGAACAATACCGAACTAAAATATAAGGATGGAACGACCAATAAAAATAACGATATTTTGAATCAGGGAGCCAATGTAGGGCTAAATATGAATTGGACGATATTCGACGGATTTTCCATGCAAACCAACTACCAGCGTTTGAAAGAATATCAGACTATGGGAGAGTTGAATACCCGTTTATCTATCGAAAATTTCATATCCAACTTAACCGCAGAATATTATAATTATGTACATCAGAATCTTCGTTTAGCCAATTTGCAATACGCCGTTTCTTTATCTAAAGAGCGTTTGCGGATTGTGGAAGCCCGCTACAATATCGGTTCGATGTCGCGCTTAGACCTCCAACAGGCGCGTGTAGATTTCAATGCCGACAGTTCGAGCCTTATCCGGCAATATGAAGCGGTTTATACTTCCGGCGTTAGATTAAATGAATGGATGGCCGTCGATGATGTATCGCAAAATCTGACCGTTTCGGATTCGTTGATTGACCCCAATCCTTTTTTAGAACAAACTCAACTTTGGGATTTGACTTTACGCACCAATTCTAATTTACTTTTATCTGCTAAAAATAAATTAATCAGCGAATTGGACTACAAAAACCTGAAAGGTCGCGATTATCCTTATCTTCGTATGAATGCCGGTTATGGCTATACAACCAATTTGTATGGTTCCGGAACGACGGACAGACAACAGAATTTGGGTCTTAGTTACGGGCTTACGCTGGGATTTAATATCTTCAATGGATTCAACCGCCAACGAGAAAAGAAAAATGCGAAAATCAGCATTCAAAACCGCGAATTGCAATATGAAAAATTGGAATTATCGCTGAAAGCCGATTTGGCCAATATGTGGATGTCCTACCGGAATAATCTCGAATTAATTAATTTGGAAAAGGAAAATTTGGAAACCGCCCGTGAAAATTTCGATATTGCCATGGAGCGTTATCGTTTGGGCGACTTGGCCGGAATTGAATTGCGGGAAGCGCAAAACAGTCTTTTAAATGCAGAAGAACGCTTGCTGCAAGCTCAATTCAACACCAAATTGTGTGAGATTTCTTTGCTGCAAATCAGCGGACAGGCCAATATTTATCTGGAATAAATCCCATTAAGTTTTCAATAAGTGTAACCTTTTTTAGATTCTTGCGTCAAATGATTAGAATTAAAAAAATGAATGTTTCACAAATTAAATTTTTATCATTATGCACGATTTATCACCTATTTTTGTTGTTGGAATCTTGGTATTGGGAGTTTACAAACTATTTGAGTTATTCGTTAGAAAAAGCGAAAGGCTGGCGATTATTGAAAAATTATTTTTCCTTTCTGAAAACAAAGAGATTTCAGGCTCTATTAATTTTCCGGATATTTCATTCGGTAATGCCAATAACGGCTCTTGGGCGTTGAGGATAGCTTTATTACTGATGGGCGTCGGTTTGGGTTGTTTACTGGCTTTTTTCATTCAATACGGCTTGTTTGGTAATAATCGTTTTGACGATTGGCAAACTCGTCAACTTATTTCAGTTTCCTATTTTTCTTCCATTGCAATTTTTGGCGGAGCGGGCTTATTAACTGCTTATTTGATTGAATTAAAACAAGCGAAAAACAAATAAGTGTTCATAAATTTTGTTTAAATTGTTGGAGTATGTTCCGGTAAAAAAATAGCCGGAACATACTTTTTTTATAACGAAAAATCAGTTTAACGCTTATTTAATGTAAATTATTCAAAATAAACATGTACTTTTGCATGTTTATTTGATTCTACCAATGAAGAAAAATAGTTTGGCAAAAAAAATTGTAGTAGGTGCGTGGTCAATATTTACTCTCGGCATTTTGTTTGCCGGATTGATGTTTTATTTAATTGCACAGGGAAAAATAGGGTATATGCCTCCCATAGAAGACCTTGAGAATCCGATTAATAAATATGCTTCTCAGGTTTTATCAGTCGATTTGAAACAATTGGGTACTTATGCCCAAAGCAATGAAAATCGGGTCAATGTCAATTACAATGAACTCTCTCCGGCGATTATCCAAGCCTTGATTGCTACGGAAGATATCCGGTTTTATGAACATTCCGGTATTGATGTTTATGCTTTGTTCCGGGCAGTTGTAAAACGAGGCATTTTACTGCAAAAAAGCGGGGGAGGCGGAAGTACGATTTCTCAGCAATTGGCGAAATTGCTTTACTCGGAGCATGCCGGAAGCCTTATGGAAAGATTATTGCAAAAGCCTGTGGAATGGGTAATTGCCGTTCAATTGGAAAGATATTATACCAAGGAAGAAATTATTTCTCTATACCTCAACAAGTTCGATTTCCTTTACAATGCAGTGGGAATCCAAACGGCTTGCTGGGTGTATTTTGGTAAATTACCCAAAGATATTTCGGTGGAAGAAGCAGCCACATTGATAGGCATGTGTAAAAACCCATCCTATTTCAATCCGATTCGCCATATAGAAAGAACAACCGGAAGACGAAATGTAGTTCTTTCGTTGATGGAAAGTAACAACTTTATTTCTAAAGCCGAATGTATTTCACTGCAAGCCAAGCCATTGGTAACCAGATTCAACAAGGTGGATCACAAAGACGGTTTAGCGCCTTATTTCAGAGAATATCTACGCTTGGTACTGACGGCGAAAAAACCGGATAAGAAAGACTACCGGGGATGGCAGATGCAAAAATTTTCCGAAGATTCTTTGGCTTGGGAAACCAATCCTTTGTACGGCTGGTGTAATAAAAACAAAAAAGTGGACGATTCTAATTTTAATCTGTACACCGATGGTTTGAAAATTTATACCACCATTGATTCCCGGATGCAGACTTACGCCGAAGAAGCGGTAACAGAACATCTTGGCGGTTTTTTACAAGATGCTTTTTTCAAAGAAAAGAAAGGAAGTAAAACCGCTCCGTTTTCCAGAGATTTGAAACAGGATGAAGTGGCTAAAATCATGGAACGCGCTATCGAACAAACAGATAGATATAGAAACTTAAAGAAAGAAAACAAGAGCGATTCCGAAATTAAAACCATTTTCAATACGCCGGTTGATATGACTGTTTTTTCGTGGAAAGGAGCCAAAGACACAATTATGAGTCCAAGGGATTCCATTCTTTACATGAAATCTTTTATGCGAGCCGGATTTATGGCTATGGATCCTCGAACGGGCGCTGTAAAAGCATACGTCGGAGGGCCTAATTTTCAATATTTCCAGTATGATATGATTAATACCGGAAAAAGACAAATCGGCTCTACAATAAAACCATTCTTGTATTCCTTGGCAATGGAAAGCGGAATGACTCCGTGCGATGAAATGTTACATGTTGAACAGCACTTGGTTGATGAAAATGGCATACCATGGATACCGAAAAATGCCAACCAAAAAAGGATAGGGGAGATGGTAAATATCCGGTGGGGACTGCAAAATTCGGACAACTGGGTTACTGCTTGGATAATGAAACAATTAAATCCATATACTTTTGCCAATTTGCTACATTCTTACGGATTAAAAAACAAAATAGACCCGGTAATTTCACTGTGTCTGGGGTCTTGCGACGCCTCTATTGGAGAGATGGTTTCCGGATATACGACTTTTGCCAACAAAGGAATTCATATAGACCCAATCTATGTGACACGCATTGAAGATATTAACGGAAATATTCTGGCTACATTTTCTCCGAATCCACGTGAAATCATTAATGAAGATGCAGCCTATAAAATGTTGAGTATGCTTCGGGACGTTGTTGACGGCGGAACAGGAAACCGGATTCGTCGGGATTATGGGATAACAGTTCCGATGGGCGGAAAAACGGGAACGACAGATAACCATTCCGATGGTTGGTTCATGGGATTTACGCCATCTTTGGTAGGTGGCGCATGGGTTGGCGGAGAAGAACGTTCGATTCACTTCGACCGGATGTCTGAAGGTCAGGGAGCGACTATGGCGCTTCCGATTTTCGGTAAATTTCTCAAAAAAGTGTTAGAGAATACCCAATTGGGTTATTCTTCAGCCGAACAGTTTGAAGTCTCGGGAAAATATTCAGATCCATGCAGTTCCTATTCCGAAACAGAAGAACTATTTAACTCGGCTACCGGAATTGATGATATTTTTGATTAATTATTCAAAAAAAATTTGAATAATTAAAGAAAATAGTTTACCTTTGCAGTCACAAAACGCGAAAATAGCTCAGTTGGTAGAGCACGACCTTGCCAAGGTCGGGGTCGCGGGTTCGAGTCCCGTTTTTCGCTCTACTATAAAATATGAACAGCGAATCGGTAAAGACAGGGAAGAAAGTTCTTACAAAATTCTGAAAAATTCATTTGAACATTTACGCCGATTTATAACATAATGACAACTGCTATTGCTGCCTCCTCCATCGCAAAGTATCAACATCTTTTTTGCAATATCGTATGTGCCGTGTGGCGTAGTTGATTATCTATAAATTGCTGTTTTTTTTCTACCACCGCCCTTTTTGCGAATTTTTTTTGTGGATGGAACTTCTTCTTGCAACAACTCTTTTTTGCCGCGTCTTACCGTATGTATATGTATATCAAATCTTTGAGAAACTTCTCTAACACCATAATAGCCACCTTTCATTGCCTCTAAGCCTGCATATAGGCGTTTCCCACGTTCGGATAACTGTGAGTAGAAAAACTTCTCGTGTTTGTCTATCTCGTATGTGAAATCTTCTTTTTTCATCTTTGCTATTTTGCTACAAAGATAATATTTATTTTTTTAATTAAACTACTATAAATTATTTATTTTTCTTGCCTAAACAACACAACTGCCACTCTGAATTTCAAAGCGGCAGCTGCTATTAATAAATTTACCGGATATTACGCTTGCTGTTCGTAAACAGATTCCCAATCCACGTCGTCGTCTCCTTTGGTTCCGTCAAGTTTAATGACAAAACTTTTCGCAGGGAAGAACGGGGTAATGTGCAAATCAAGATAAATCCTGTCTTTCTGTTTGGGGTCTCGTTCGAAGCGAGTAATTCTGAACTTTTCAATTAATCTGTCGGCCCCCTGAATACCATCCAGGAATTTGATGATTTGCATGCGCAAGTCTTTCTCTGTTTTTGAATTCCAATTTTCAAAGGCTCTGCGGTTCAGAAAATCAATTAAAACTTTGGTAATATAGTCAAATACGCGGACAACCGAATAGGTTTGAAGCCCCAGGTTGTCGCCGTTGAATAATGTTTTTGCTGAGAAAGCCATTACTTTTCCATATTCGTTTACCATCGGAATTAATCCCATTTTTTCCAATTGTGAAATTTCGCTCTTTTTCAATTGGAATACGACGCCGTCCACTTCATTGATGCCCCCATATTTTTTACCGGCAGTTACCTGCGACATCAGCGTATAATACACTTTTCCGGCAAGGGCGGCAGACGGTGAAATATGTAAATCTTCCGATTCGCCGATTTCGGAATATTTTCCTCTACCTATCAACCAGTTACACGACATACAGGTGTTGGCGCGAAAAGTGTCGCCTCCCGTATGATTCGCGGTAAAAAACATTTCGATCACATCGTCCGGTTTATCCAAGTCGGCAAAGTCGGTAAAGAGCATGGTCTTGTTATCGTAGGATATTTTACACCATTTCTCAAGCACACTGTTTGAACCTAAATATCCGGGTATTACAAGTAAGGAATAATTTTCACGAAGGTCCAACCGGTCGTAGTGTTGTTTTAACTCTGCTGCTATATAATCGATAAAACGGGAGTTATCCAAGTCCTGAATCTGTTCGGGAGAGGCATTGACTATGGATATGTTTTTTACTTTTTCCGATTCTGTATTTTTATAGAATAACATTACTGCACGGTAAGATCTTTCCAATTCCTTGACTGTTTCCACAGCCGTAAACTGATTTTTTTTCAACAAGGCTGCAACACTATCTCCGCGTTCTTTGCTTTTATCAAGCATTTCATTGATATCATTGGAAGAAGAAAGCAGGCTTATCCACAATTTTAATTTTTTTCTTAAATCATCCCGTTCTTCTTTTTTGGATTCATCCGTTAGAAAGATTTTTTTTCGGGCTTTTCTTTCCGGGTTCATATTTTGAACACCGTCAACACAAGATTCCAAAAATGCAAAACTTCCAAATTTTGCCAAGCGATCCAAAGCATTTCCTAATGCTATTTCGGGTGATTTTTGTTTTTGAGCAACCGGTTTGGACTCTAATCCGTTTATTGGTTGTAATTCTTGTTCTGCCATAACTTCGTATATTTAATGTGTTGTTAATCTGATATTGTTTTTACTTCGTATGATTCCAGTTCGTTAAGTAATTCCTGTAAAGCTTCAATAAAAGCGACCTTCGATTCTCCGTTTTGCAATGCTCTCTGCAAAATCTTGTTGGAGCGGAGTTGTTTTATCACTTTGTCATAGAATGCTTTTTGCGCATTCAAATCACTTAAAAAAGGACTGTTTTGAGTCATGTTTTTCACAAGAAAATCCGCCACTGAATTGAACCGGAACAGTTCTTTGACTTCCTGTCCTTCCTCATCTTCAAATTCAACGCCAATAGACGGTTTGTAGTGTCGAAACACATCTTCTATCGAGGTAAGGTTTTCTACTTTTTCGGGATGAATCGGGTCATCCGAAGTTAACTTCTCTACTAATAATGTCCTGTTAAACGGTATGTCGGCGATTGCTTCCGAGGCATCTATTTTTACTTCATTTCCTCCTACGCCATATTCGAACATTGCCATAATTAAATGATATTAAATTATTATTTATAAATTTTATTCCATTTCGCTTTTAATTTAATTTTTCTGCCGGATTCTTCAAAAAAAATTGATATATCGTCCGTAATTCCGCGCAATTTAGTAAAAATAAATAAACTAACAATACTTTTTTGAAAAAAAATATTGTTTTTTCAAAAAAAACAGCAATACGGCGGATTTTTCATATAGAAACCTATTAATATATGTGATGAAAACGGTTACTCGCTTTTTATTGTATGAGAAAGCGTTTCCTTTTTTTTCCAGTTATTTTCAAATTCTTCGCCTCCTATTTTTATAGTTCGCGGCGAAATTGTCAAAGTAGTCAACAAACCTCCGGATTTGGTATTCGCCTTCTTATCATACGCTACGCAATAGGCATCCGAAAAAAAGATGGTAAGCAATGAACTGTTTGTAATTTTGGGCATATTGGAAAAAAAACGGATCTCTCCGCTTCTCATCATATAGGTTTGCACCATCCATTCGTTGATGGAATAATCCGGCGCTTCGCTAATCGTAATCTGCATAACTCCGCCGTATGTAAAACTATCCGGCCTGTTTTTTCGAGGATCAATGTCTTGTCTGAAATTAAGATTGAATTTTTCTACAATATAGGTTTTTTCCATAAAAACAAAATGGATAATCATATCCGGTCCTACTTGTTTTTTTTCTTCCATGAAAACAGTTGAAACCTCTTCGAGCGATTTTTCAGTGACAATTTGAGGTTTGCCTGTTTTACTTTCTTCTTGCGGTGTCGGGACGAAAGTCTTGGGAATTTTTACCTTTGTTTCCTCCTGTTCAGTATTTTTCCACCAACCTGCAAAAAGCCTGCCTGTTTTTACTCTGTCTATAAAATTCATATTCCTGTATTTTCAAAATAAGCTTCTCCGATTTGTATGCGGCGTGCATTTAAGGTCAGGCGGGTTTCCGCCTTAAATTGAGTATCAATACCATAGTGCAAATCAAAATTTACGCAACGAGCTTCTTCAAAATAAACCTGCTCCAATGTTTCCTCGTCGGTGTCTATAATAGAAATTTCTCCATTGTAGAATTTGGCATGATCGAAAATCCATGCCATTAACGGATCGTTAGGTAAATCAGACAACGTAACCTTGATATTACCGCCTTTGATTTTAGACGAGGCTTCTCCTGTTTTACCCGTATCCTGCCGTAAATCATACTCGAAAGAAAGTACATTGTATCTTTCCCACGACAGCCCCATGATATTATCTTTTTGGGGTATTTTTAATTTTAAAAAGGATTTGTATTCAACCATGATTAATTCTTTTTATTGAATTTTCGATGCAAAAATAATAAATAAAATTAGTCGATTCTTATTTTTGTAATAAATATTTTAAATATTGCAATATTTGGAAACAGTTTAAGGGAATTGCAAATATCAATAATAGATAAGTTAATTTAATAATCTTCATAAAATTTATTTTTTTATGTAAATATCATCAATAGTGAGCCGACTTCCTGATTTTTGATTTAACGAAAAAATTTATCAATACACCAGATGAACAGAATTGTAAACGTTATGTATGCCCAGAATTTAACCTGCCCCGTGACCCGTCTTTTTTTTTGGAATTGTTCGCATGTTGTGATAATGAAATTAGCTTTTTTAGGAAAATAAATCCAGTCAAACAGCATGAGAAAAACCAGAAAAAAAACCAAGGCTTTATTATAATCTCCTTGTTCAAATTTGAATCCGATTGATTTAAGTATATATTCAACAAATATCCCCAAAGATATAAAATTTAGTATTCTTAGCACAGAAAGATATATACCCGCAATAATTCCTGAAAATTGATATTTGCGTATTCTTTCTGCTCTTCCTATTGTTATTGAAACATAAAAGTACATCCAATAATATAGCTCTTTGAACAAAGATATTTTTGTTGTTCTTTTCATCCGATGCTTAAAACTTTTGTAATCATATAGGGTGGAGAATCCACCCGATAAAATACTTCCAAAATTAAGTGATAAATTAAGCCAATCAAAATCATCTTCAGTTGGTTCTTCCGCATCGCTTTCTCTCAGAACAATAAAAGCATTCGGATCATACTTAACTTTTCCTAAATCTTTTACCTGACCATTATATGGGATATCGTCCCGAACATATTGTTGAAATTCAATCAACTCAATTTCAGGAGTTCCATTTTCATGCAGACTTTCTCTCTTTTGCTGGTCTTTTTCTTTATCCGGCATAGTCTAAATTTTTAATTCAAAGGAACTACATCTAATTTATAAGCGCTAAAAGGCTTTTCAAGCTTATACCAACCCAATGAACCTTTATAACATTTTATTGCTATGTAATTTTCAAGCTGTCCAAACTCTTTTTTAGGCAATAAATATAAACTCACTGTTTGACTTGTTTCCAAATCAAACATAGAATAACGTGAATATTCGGGAAGAAAGTTGTATCTACCATATCTATTATGCTCATATCTTTCCTCAATTTTATAATATTTTACTACCATATCATGATTGAAACAGATAGAATTTAACTTTAAAACGCAAACTAAACAAACAGGTATCAGTAATCCGGAAAAGAAGACGGAACTTACAACCATACTAATTATCGGAAAAACAGACTTTGCTTTTACATACCAATTAATACACAAATAATTGATAATGCTAAATATAACCCATCCTGTGATACACAACCAATTGAAAGTACTGCCAGGAAATATAGTCCCTTCCAGATACTTTTCTTGCGAACTGATACAATAAACGATAACTATCGAATAAAGTACAAATAAAAAAATTAATGCTTCTTTTCTTGATTCGCTGTTTAATTTTTTTAGCATCTTTATGAAATTTTTATTTCTTCCATAAATTTTCATGAGAAATTCCATTTAAACTTATTCTATGACGATTTATTCATTTCACAAATGAAGCTACATATACAAAAGCTACTGCTGTGGCAAGAATATATAATATCAACAGAATTCGTCCCTTCCAAGTTCCTTCCCAATCCCTGATATCGTCATATTTTTTTATTACTTTTTTGTATTTTCCTTTGGGAATATATATAAACAAAAAGATGACAATAAAAAGGGTTATGGTCACATAGGCAGAATATTTTTCCTCAAACATAAAAAAAGGTAGAATCCCCTTTTTATGTAAAAATCCATTAATAGAAAGAATATTTATAAATAATAACAGTGAAGAAAAAGCGAAAGCTACAAAAACAGCTATTTCGGATATGGATGATCGTAACCCAACCCGATATAATTTGTAAAAAATAAAATCAAAGAATTTCATAAATTTTATTGATCAATCCAATTATATAAATCATCTCCCCAAATAGCCTCCGAAACTCCCAATCCCAAAGCGATAATCCAACGACCGGTTTCCCAGCCTATTCCCCTTTTCCAATATCCACAACTCAGTTATTTTTTTGCCGGCCTGATAACAGGGACTTCCTGCCTTTCTCTTTTTCGGGAATTGTTCGCATATTTTGATGGTGGAGTCAATGTTGAATGGGATGAAAATCAATTCAAACAAATGGTACCATTACTCTAATAAACTTATAAAACTGCCAATAAGAACTATAAATGGTAATAGAATTACCCCCCAACATATCCATGCCCATTTTATTTTCCATTGACGAGACTGTTTTTCAAACATATTGAAATACTTAATATATTTATCCTTGTGAAAAATATAAATATAAGTAAAAAAAAACGAAGCAAGAGTATATATTAAAAATATAAATTGAAAATATTCAAATCTTTTCGATTTTTCTATAAATGACATGAAAAAAAAATGCAATCCTGAAAAGAAAATCACAGGCAATCCATACATTAGTCCACCTGCAAATATGCTGCTTAATCCAATATCCGGTTTTTTCCAAGCATCTAATAAATTTTCAAAGGGATTATCTATCTCCATTTTTTTAAAATGTCTTTTCACAAATGGAAGTTCATATATTTTTACTAATCCGCTATATTTGTAGAAACAGTAATTTAACTTATAATTAAATTTATAAGCAAAATAATAGACTGTATTCCAAAATCTTTCCATCTTTATTTTTTAACATATTCTTCATATATATATTCTCCTGCTTCGGAACCTCCCCATCCGCCTGCAAAACCACCAATAAAACCGCCAATTGCTGCCCCGGGAATAGCGCCAACTCCCGCAAAAAATGAACCAATAAAAGCTCCTAACGCAACTCCTCCAGCTGCTCCTAACGTACCTCCGGCTACACTTGCTGTTGCATGTTGAGCATTGTAACCAAAGGTACCATCATCTTTGGATATTCCATCACTTATTTGATAAACCCCTACTATCAAATTGATACCTGTGGCTCCTTTACTTATTTTACCACCCCATTTAATCATACTATAAGTTTTTATACCAGCGCGACTACCTCCTTGCCAGCTGGAAGCGTAATGTTTGACACTGATCAAATTGCCATTATTGGTACCATTGGTTAAACGGAATGTACCTCCAGTTTTTTTCATTCCTGAGCCAAAACCTCCTGAGGTATTAAGACCATGTCCGAAAATATCCAATCCGGAATTCATGGCAAAACCATTCTGCTTAAATTCATCTATAGCTTTGTACGGATTATTCACATGTGTATTATCTGCCACGCAAATAGAAGTACTCTTCATTTTTACAAAATGATCATTATACTTATTAATAGGAACACCAACCACTTCCACTACTTTCAATGCATAAGCATAAATCCCATCTCCGAAATCCACCCAGCCTTCATATGGAATTCCGGCATCCAGAAAGAAAAAATACAGCTCTTTACTAATAACCGAATTATTCATTTTTTCCAATAATTTTCGTGTTTTATTCCATCCATCCGCAATTCTTTGGGTGAAAGAACCAAAGATGTGCTTGTGCCTGTATAAGCGTTTATTTCCCGTGTAAGATTGATGCAATACGCATCCGTAAAAATTATTTCTAAAACGGTCATTCCTATATCGCTCTGAAACAGGATAGCTCCTGATTTCAGTTGCGTGGACTTTTTCGCCCACAAGTATAAACTATCATCAGCGGCTTCATGAAGTTTTACAAACAATTGTCCTCCCAATATCTCATGTTGAGGTTGCCCCTTGTAATCTACCGATTGAGAAAATGATACTTTAAAGTCTTCAACCTCATAACTTTTTCCGTCCAAAACAAATTTGGAAATAATGTGCGCTAAAGGATTTGTTGCCATAATGATAAAATTTTTAATTTAAGATGTCCATTCATTCATAAAATCTATTCCACTTCCTACAATTACCGTTTCTGCTTGAATGGTAAGTTTGGTTGCTGAGTAACTGTCACCTTTTTGGGTATAATTTAAATCCATACCGATACAAGCGGCATTCTGAAAAATTACTTTTTCCAAAGGAGTATTTTCTGCATCCAATATTACAATTACCCCGTCGTTGTATTTACGTGATTGTAATGCCCATTCAATTACCGGTTTAGGAGGTAATTGAGATAAAGTAACATGTATTGTCCCTCCGTGTACTCTTGTTGTCGCTTTTCCTCTTTCATCTATTCCTTGTTCAAAAGAAAAATGACAATCCAATATCTCATATCCGCCTTTAATCAGGCTCACAATATCGGCAGCCGCGCCGCCTAATACTAAAAAACTTCGATGTCCAAACATAAATAAATGAGTTTATATGTTAGTAATGTTATTTATAAGCTGTTTATTTTATTTCCTGTTTTTGCATAAGCTACCGCTGTTTAAGGACAACACCCCCTTGGTTCGGAAAACCTGAATGCTAATCGTATTTTCAATCCGATAGCAGCCGGAATTACTTTATTTGTAAAAGAAACGGGAATTTCATTCTGAGGAGTGAAACGGGAATTTAGAATACTCTCATTTGGAAAAGAAGCAGGAGCGTCAGGCGAATAATTTAAAAAATACTTCGACTCTTTCTGTGCAATATTGTTGATTCCATAATCAAGATATATGCCTGTGTATAAGGAAAAATTATCCGATGTCATCCATTTCATTCCGGCTTCGGCCGATAAAATATACATGGTATGAAATTTGATGTCATTATCATATTTCTGGTTTGAGAACGTTCCGAAACCCTGGCTTTTGGGGCTTTCAATTACAATACCGTAATTGTCGTAAGCTCCCGATGTTTTGAAGGATTCACCTGATGATTTATACCTTGAATTAAAAGGAAATCCAACACGACCACCCAGAGCAAGATAGCACAAATGTTCATCATGGAACAAAGGTAATTGAAATTGAAACATTAAAGGAATATTTACCGAAAATGTACTTTGCTTTTCGGTGTAATTATTGACATTGTACCTAAATTCAAAATTTTCTTCTCCGTCATAAGTTATATATTTATCAGAAAATGAAGGTGTTGAAAATTTAGCATTATAGTATCCCATCTCAATTCCGGTTCCTATTCCAAAAAAGTTGCCGAAAAAGAACGTATAACCCAAGCCGGCGCCGCCTCCCGGTCCGAGTTCCTGCTTTCCGGCAGTTAAATCATATTTCAGGGTATTATATCCACCGTTTGCAACAAAGGATATTTCATGCTTTTCCTGATATTGTGCATAGCAGGGAGATGATAAAAAAAGAATCATTGTCAAAAAAGGGATTCTTTTGAGTAAATATTTTACTTTTATCTGTTTCATTTTTGTTGGTTTAAGTATAAATATTCTTATTTCACTTTTATCTGAAAGTTTTTCTGTTCATCGCCGGAAACCATTTTTATAATGTATAACCCGGGCGCTTCTGGCATCTGAACCGGAATAAGGTCTTTCGTTGCTTCTACTTTAATGGTATTTCTTACACGACCTAAAATATCAATTACATGAATAACTCCGGGAACTGCTTCCGATGATGTTTTTTCAATCATTAAGATACCGCTTCTTTCCACCGGATTAGGATAAGCTTTCAACACTATCCCGGAAGCACTCGGCTTTGCAAATTTTTCAGGAGTACAAGGACATGTATATATTGTATCCTTTTCTATTGTGATAAGTCTGACAAAATATTCAGCAGATGAATCCAAAAAATTGCTTTTCTCGTCTTCGGATGAATAGTATTGATTCGTAGCGCCGTTTATTAATACACCATTTTTGTACCATTGAAAAGCCTCAAAATCTTTTGCGCTATTATCAACGATTAGTATTTTATTCCATTTTTGAATAACAAGTTTCTGCCGTTCGACACATGAACCTACTTCAATACTGATTATCCGGCTCGTTGACCCGCCATTTATGTCTGTTGCCGTGATGGTTATACTGGTTGTTCCGATTGATTGCTGGGGTCGAACGGAAAAATGTACACCGTCTTCATTCTGAAGCACTTCAATAATATTAGGATTTTCAACACTGATAGTAAATGTAATCGGGTCGTTATCCGGATCTTTGAAAAAATCATTAATGTTGTAAATAACAATACTCCCCCTATAAGGATAAACGATAGAAGATTCCCCTATAAATACCGGATTTTCATTTTTGGCAGTGACATGGATGGTTATTTCCAATTCTCTTTTAGATTTGTGTTCATCAACAGCTTGAAATTTGATTGAGTAATTGCCGGCATCTCCTTTTTCAGGAGAAATGGCAAGTTCCAATGAGGTGCTGTCTAACACAGTATATTGTGCAACTTTAGAACCGGAAAGTGGTAAAACAGTGAACAAATCATCTTCAAAGTCTTTTATATTTATGATACTCGTGAATACAGATTCCTCTTCAACATAAAATTCGGTTTTCGTGAAAAAATAAGGCGCTTCATTTAATCTAAGCAGAACAGGTATTCTGGTTTCAGAATTGATTGTATCGCCTGATTCATTAATAATTCTTGTTCCAAGAATAACATCAGCATATTGCGATCCCAATCGGGCATAGTTACCATTGAATTGCAGATTAAGTTTTGCCGAACCTCCCTTTGGAATAGAACCGTTTTTTTCTTCCGCAGGAACGGATAACCATTGTGTTTTTGAGTTCTTTTCTCCGGCAGCATACATCAACCATGCCCCATGCGAATAAGCCGGCGCTTTTTGTAAATCGCGCCAAATATCATTTTTATCTTTATAATAGTATCTTCCCTCAACGGATTCAACCATATCATTGACAGCTACCCCTTGCGGACGGGATATGCCTTCGGGATATTCAATAATCACAAAGAAATCTTCATCAGGGTAAATAGCTACCGGTTTATCTAATTTTACATTATAAAAATGACCGTTGATCTCATTCTTCGAAAACTTATAATCGGCAGAACCGCAGCTTAATATCTCGGTTGCTTCTTCAATTGACGCACCGCCTGCACTGACCGATATTTTTATGGCGCCTGACGTCTTACTTTCCGAAATAAACCAGAAACCGACATCCGTCAAATTAAAACCGGAAGAACCGGAGTTGTACTTTGTGGCGATAACGGTACTGCCTGCTTCATTACCGAATGCATTACTCAAATACACAGAATCTTCGTATTGCATAAATTGATTGAAAGAATTACGACTCAGTCCACTTTCCAATTTTAAAGAATCTTGCAACAAGGCAGGTTTTTTAGGTTCATCTTGAAATTGAACTTTCTTATAATCGTAATCAATTGAAATTACTTCGTAAGTTACCACCGAATCATTATTGTTTTTCAAAACAACCGATTTTGTTTCTGTTTTTCTCGAATACATCAACACACTTACTAATGAATCTGTTTCAATTATTTGTGCATAAGCCTGTAATGAAAAGGAAAAAAGTATTACCGGAAGAAAACATCTTCCAAAATAATACGAAAAACAATTCTTTTTTATTGGGTTCATATATTTCATATATTTATTTTTTTGACTTTAAAAATCAGGGTAGTAATTGACTGTTAATCCAAAAGTAGGTTTCCCCATTTGATTCAAACTTATCGGGATCCATTAAATATTTATCCAACTCATCCCTTTTTTGTTTGAAGAAAGTAATCATTTCATCCAGCTCTTTATCAGAGATAATTTTTTTGTCGGTAATTTCTTTAATTGTTAATTTTTCAAGTTCGGGATTAAAAGTTGGGGAACCGGTTATTATTCTTTGAGCTTCCGACAGGGAAAGTTTTTTCAGGGTTCGCCGATTACATTGCTTACAGACTTTCAACTCATCCAAATAAACCGCTTGAAGTTTCTTGCGAATATTTTTCGTACTCAAATATTCCGGATTCCCCGAATCGTCTGTCTGAATTGGCAAAATCACAATATCATCATCGTCGGGACAATTGCATTTCTTTACCGCTTTTTGTTTTTTACCGCCCTGGTACTTGTAATCAACTTCGTTGGCCGAAAGCGTATATATAAAATGGACTAACTTGGTCAATTCATCTTTGGAAAGCAATAAATTATAATTCAAATTTTTATTGGTCTCCGACGAAAGCTCTACCTTTTGTGAAGGTAGGTACCATACGGGCAACTGCTTGGGAAATAACCTGATAATTTCTTTATTGATTGGCCATTTCCGACTTTCCCAACCATTAAATTCAACCAGGGCAGAATCGTATTTGAAAAGATGGTTGCCAACGGAAGAAAACGCCCGATAAAGGCTGTTTATAAGATTTTTATTATCCCATTTCACTTGTGTAACAAACGTATCTACGCTGTTGACAAAAATGTTTAGAGGCAAATCCGCATTTTTTTCAGGAAAGAGTACCCATCCCTGAAGCATACTCTTATCGGGAAAATCCAAAGCGTAAACATTTTTCACACCCTCACGATAAGGGTTCCTTTGCCTGAGCTGGTCTATATAAACAATTTTTTCTCTTTTGGCAATCGCCTCCCAATGCGCATAGTGGTTTATCATGTTTTCAATCTGCAATACAAAATTGTTTCCCGGATTTTCCGGCGCACTGTACATCTGATAACCCAGTATCCTGCAATTGGCATTTGTAATTCGTCTGACCAGTGTAGAATCTGCCCATTCGCTTTGTCCGGTTTCTCCGATTATAATCAACAAAT
>BNXY01000003.1 GCA_025999935.1 Bacteroidia bacterium
AAATAGATGTAGGAGTAAACACTGCTTTGATGACGATTCAAAAGAATATCAAAAGCGGAATTGTTGCCTTGCGCATACACAATAACCAACTCTTCGTCGGTCATTAACTTTAAATTTGTCATTACTGTTATTCTTTAAGTTTATAAGAGTAATGTTTTAGCTATAGGCAATTATTTTTTAGTAAATAGATAATTTTTATTGATACAAAGTAAAGAATAAAAATACAAATAAACAAATATTTTTTATTAAAAATGATATAACTGCGGGTTTAATAAACAAAACACTGTGTTTTGAAGTACAAAACACAGTGTTCAAACAAAAAAAATCAACTTATATTTCAAAAAAATGAAAACAAAAAAATCAAAACTTATAACCCAAAGTGACCAAGCCTTTATAGGTGTTGCTTTCAAAAGATGCCGGATAAGAACTTACGATCGGAGAAAGGGAACTCGCTATGTCGAAGACGGGAGAGTAGAAATACAAATCACTCTTTTGATGGCGATATACCAGAGCCACGTCCATATAAAATTGCGGTGTGAAACGATAGCCGATACCTGCTGTCAGGTAAGTGGCGTCCCCTTCGATGGTATAATGCGGAACCATCCCCTGTATCATCACTTCCTTATCGCCTGATTTAACCGAGGCTTCGTATGGATTTTGCATCCAAGCGAATCCGGCGCGACCCGAAAATTGCGGTGTAAAGCGGTATTCCAAACCCGCCCTCAAAGTAGAGGCTATCCGGTAATCTTCATCAATATATTGGTTGTCCGTTTCATAATTAATGTCTCCTCCTATATTTCCCAGATTCATAGCGGTATAATCCTTGATTTCATAATCTAAGCTGACAATGGCCTGCGTTCCGATAATGGCCGCCGCACTGAATGTCCAACTGTAAGGTGTCCGAAAATTATAATCGGTATAGGAATCTTCTCGAGGTGTTTCTGTCTTACCTGCCCAACCGCCGCCGTCATCAGGTATTCCGTCCGGAATGACCATTGCATGATAGTAATTGGTCATTGAATACCAAGTGGGGGAATGATAGGATACGCCGAGGCGCAAAGCATCAACCGGCTTGTAAATGATACCTGTTTTAAACTGGTAACCCGAACCCTTACTTTCTAAATAATTGTTCAAAATAAAACCGCCGCCGTCCTTAAAATCTTCACCATAATCGGCCGATTGGGAATAATATAAATCCGTCAAAGAAAAAGTAAGGCCCCAAAAAAATCTGTCAGAGATATTGGAACCAAGTGTAAAATCGTACGATTCGATACTGCCCTTTTCTAAGACGTTTAATTTTGGACTCACTTTTTCACCTTTATTCAACAGGCTCGCATACTGATCATTGGTTCCATCTTCCTTGTTGATTAAGTAACCATCCCAAGCCAAAATACTTAGCCATGGTAAGTCGGTATTGAATTTATCTCCGTTATAATCCCACCATGAATGATTAATTCCGTTGGTAAAATAGGCCAAATAATCCGTCAAGGAAGAACTCATATCAGAACCGGATGCCGCATATTTTCTGTCGAAATTTTTTATGCGATTATAATTAAATCCAAAATTAAGTGAATTTGTACTTCCTTTAGCCAAAGGGTAATACCCTATGTAAGAAAGGTTGTCGAAATTGAACTTGGTTTTATTTTGGCTATTTGGTTTGCCGTTCCAATCGATTTTTGCATCGGTTTTTATGCTATTCAATGCCACACTCATATTGGCGACAACTTCCGAACTGCGGTAAATTCCTACTCCTGCCGGATTGATGGCAACTCCCGTAACATCTCCTCCCAAGGCGCCGAATGCACCTCCCATCGCTTGGCCGCGGGCGCTTCCCGATAATTCGTTAACGGAAAAACGATGCGCATCCACTTCGTCCTGACCGAACGAATAGGTATAAACAAACAACGCTATTATAAATAATAGATTTCTTTTCATGTGATTATTTTTTTTTTGATTTTATCGCCTGCCGCCGCCGCCACCGGAGGAACGACCGCCGCCACCACCGGAGGAACTGCTACCGCCGCCACCGCCGCCGGAAGAAACTCCACCGCCGCCGGAAGAGGAAGAACGGGTTGGGGCACTGTAACTCGGTGAACTTGAACTACTTGAACTTGAACGAGTTGGCGTAGAATAGCTACTATTGTTGCCGGATGAACGGGTTGAGCTGTTACTCGCGCCTGAATTAACCGTTGCCGGTCGGGTTCGGCTCGTTGACGAACTTACATTTTCCCGGGTAGAACCCGATTGACGTATTGTCCCTGAATTACTTACCGCTTCGCGCGTATTGGATGAGCGGGTGGTTGTTCTAACGTTATCTTGGGTACGTGCACTTGATCCGCGGCTCGTTACGCTTCCATTGTTGTTCCTTGAATTTGAAGATGTGCGAAGATTGCTGTTCACATTATTTCGTCCGGAGTTGCGGCTTGATACATATTCTCCTGATCTTGAGGTCGATCCTCGTCCGTTGGAATAAGTGCTTCTCCGTCCGTTTTCATAATGAGGTGTTGAAGCATAATAATGTCCGCCACCATAATGTCCGCCACCATACCAATAATGACCGCCACCGTAATAGCCGCCATAGTAGCCGCCGTAATAGCCGCCCCATCCGCCATACCATGGCGAGTACCATCCTCCGCCATAATACCAAGGATCATACCAGGGAGAATACCAACTGCCGTACCACCCGCTATAACGCCAAGGCGAATAAAATCTTGAGTATGAATACCATGGATCATGCCAGCCATAATACGGACTGGAATAGTAGTTGTAATAATTACCGGAAGATGCCGATTCCTCAAAGTCAATGATGTACTCATCGCCGTCCACTCGGATATTTACATTATCCGCACCGACAATGGTAATTTTAGACGGGTCGTGAAATTTGATAATTCTTTGAGTCAACTCGCCGTCCATATATTCGATCGTGTCGTCTTCCGCAATGAATTCATCTACATATTCATCCGCATTTTTATAGCGTCTGTTATATTCGTCAACATCCCTTTCTCCTGAAACAGTGGCTTGCAATACGACCGGTTTCGCTGTATTTTCTTTTACTGCGGCAACCGCTTTTTTAGGAGGCTCCGCTTTTTTGTTTTTGGAGGAAAAATACACGTCATCTCCAAACGCATCATTCTGAGCCATCGCGGAAACCGCAATGAACATCATAACAAATAACGCATACCATTTAATTGTTTTCATAGTAAATCTCCTTTCTTTATTGTTAATTATTTATTAATTTAGACAGGGAAAATGCCTTTGGGTTTAAATCAAAGGCGTCTTTCCACTTACAAAAATAGAAATAATTATTTAATAACACAAGTTTTTATAATTATTTAACTAATAAAAAGATTTTTAAGTTTACTTACATTATCTTTGCACTATGATTGAACGGAAATTAACCGATTGGTTGCCCACTACCCGCAAGGAAGTAGAACTGCGCGGATGGGAAGAATTAGACGTCATCTTTTTTACCGGAGACGCCTACGTAGATCATCCATCTTTCGGCGCAGCCGTAATCGGAAGAACCTTAGTAGCAATGGGTTTAAGGGTGGCGATTGTTCCCCAGCCCAATTGGCGCGACGACCTGCGCGACTTCAAAAAATTAGGGAAGCCCCGGCTCTTTTTTGCCGTTTCGGCAGGCGCCATGGATTCGATGATCAACAAATATACCGCCAACAAACGCCTGCGTTCCGACGATGCCTACACGCCCGACGCCCGTGTAGATATGCGCCCCGAATATCCGACCATCGTTTATACAAATATTCTGAAAACTCTTTTTCCGGATGTTCCGGTCGTTGCCGGCGGAATTGAAGCTTCGCTGCGGCGGCTCTCCCATTACGATTACTGGCAGGATAAACTCCTGCCGGGCATTTCGATTCCTTCCAAAGCCGATATTTTGGTTTATGGAAGTGGGGAAAAAGCCATTTCCACTGTGGTATCCGCCTTGCAAAACGGAGCGAAAATCAACGAATTAACAACCATTCCCCAAACGGTTTTCCTTCAAAAAAAATTTCAGGAAACAACCGGCGATATCGTATTAAATTCATACGAATCCTGCTTGAAAGACAAACGCAGACAGGCCGAAAATTTCAAACACATCGAAGAGGAATCCAACCGGATGAAAGCCGCTCGCCTGATACAAAAAACCGGTGACGACTACCTCATTGTCAATCCGCCTTTTCCGCCGATGATCACCGCCGAAATCGACGCCTGCTTCGATTTGCCTTATACGCGAATGCCGCATCCCAAGTACAAAGACAAGCGGATTCCCGCCTATGAAATGATTCGTCATTCGGTCAATATCCACCGCGGCTGCTTTGGCGGTTGCGCTTTTTGCACTATTTCCGCCCACCAAGGGAAATTTATAACTTCCCGTTCCAAAGAATCCATCTTGAAAGAAGTGAAATTGGTGTCTGAAATGCCTGATTTCAAAGGTTATATAAGTGATCTGGGAGGCCCTTCGGCCAATATGTACGGCATGAAAGGCAAAGACTTGAAAATTTGTGAAAAATGCAAAAAACCTTCCTGCATTTTTCCAACTGTATGTAAAAACCTGAATGCCGACCACCGTCCACTCTTGGAAATTTATCAAGCGGTGGATAAGCTGCCCGGAATCAAAAAATCATTCATCGGAAGCGGTGTTCGTTATGACTTGTTAGTCAATGCCTACGAAGACGGCGAACTGAGTAAGGCCGCCCGCGATTACACGCAGGAACTGATTCGCAACCACGTTTCCGGTCGGTTGAAAGTAGCGCCCGAACATACTTCCCGCGCCACCCTCGATTGTATCCGCAAACCGGATTTGTCCGTTTTTTACCAATTCAAGAAAATATTCGATAAAATCAATCGGGAAGAAAATTTGAAACCGCAATTGATTCCCTATTTCATGAGTTCGCATCCCGCTTGTACCGAATTAGATATGGCGGAATTGGCGGTTATCTCCAAAGATTTGAATTTTCAGTTAGAACAAGTTCAGGATTTCACGCCCACTCCCATGACTTTATCGACCGAAATTTATTACACAGGCCTGCATCCCTACACCCTCCAACCGATTTTTACGGCGAAAACGAAAGAAGAAAAACTAAATCAACGGAAATATTTTTTCTGGTATGACAAGGAATACCGGCAAAGCATTATCCAGTCGCTAAACCGGCTAAAACGACCGGATTTGATAAGAAAATTGTACGACCGGAAATAAAAAAATATTTGTTTTTAAAATAAAATAATTATCTTTGCGTTTATATTTATTATATCAGACAGAATGAAACGGCTCATATCCATCTTTACGCTTGCCATCCTGCTGTTGACTGCCGTTCAGCCAACACTGGTTTTCCATTATTGCGGGGGAAGTTTACATTCTGTCGGCTGGGTAAATAACGAATTACCGAAATCGTGTTGCGGCGGCGAACACAAGAATTGCTGTTCCAATGAGACACTTAAAATTGCAACCGACGATTTTCAACTGCAACAGCAAGACCTCACGGCATTTGCGCAGCTTGTCCTGAATCCGGTTTTATTCGTATTATCCGAAAACTTATTTTTAAGCGAATCGTCCGGTGCGCTTGTTCTGCAAAATATTTTTCCTCCGGGCGGCTTAGCCAAATACAACACAGCAATCATCCACTTGAACTGCGTTTATCGGATTTAGATTGTCTGAACCTTGATTTTAATAAGATTAAAAAGATTCTCAAGATTAAATCTGCGTAAATCCATTCAATCTGTGTCATCTGCGTGCTAAAATCAAGGTTCAGACAATCAATTCTTTACAACTTATAACATCCAATTTATGCTTAACAAGATTATCAAATATTTTCTTGATAATAGGCTGATTACTATATTATTGCTTATTGTCATTATTCTATGGGGCATCTCGGTTTCTCCATTCAATTGGCATGGCGGATTCCTGCCTCGCGACCCGGTTCCGGTCGATGCCATTCCCGATATCGGCGAAAATCAACAGATTGTCGCCACCGAATGGATGGGACGTTCGCCCAAAGATATTCAAGACCAGATTACTTATCCGCTGACGACTTCCCTGCTCGGTATTCCGGGCGTGAAAACGATACGGAGTACTTCCATGTTCGGTATGTCGTTCATTTATATCATCTTCGACGACAACATCGAATTTTATTGGAGCCGTTCGCGGGTATTGGAAAAACTGAATTCCCTGCCTTCGGGTACTTTGCCCGAAGGGGTTCAACCGGCTTTGGGGCCGGACGCCACCGCGCTCGGTCAGATTTATTGGTACACCCTCGAAGGAAGAAATCCCGAAACCGGCGAACCCACGGGCGGTTGGGACCCCGACGAATTGCGTACCGTTCAGGATTTTTACGTGAAATACTCCCTGTCGGCGGCGGAAGGTGTTTCGGAAGTGGCTTCCATCGGCGGATTCGTTAAAGAATATCAGGTGGAAATCGACCCTAACGCCATGCGCGCCTACAATGTTTCGGTTATGGACGTGATGACCGCCGTGCAGAAAAGCAACCTCGACATTGGCGCTGAAACCATTGAAATGAATCGCGCCGAATATCTCGTTCGCGGATTGGGTTATATCAAAAACATTTCCGATTTGGAAGAAGCGGTCGTGACCGTTAGAGACGGCGTTCCGGTACGAATCAAAGATGTGGCTTTTGTCAATTTCGGCCCGGCAACGCGCCGCGGCGGATTGGACAAGGAAGGCATTGAAGCGGTCGGCGGCGTAGTCGTGGCGCGTTACGGCTCCAATCCTTTGGCTGTAATCGACAACGTGAAAGCCAAAATTGAAGAAATGAACGCCGGACTTCCCCAAAAAATCTTGTCCGACGGAACGATTTCCAAAGTGACGGTAGTGCCTTTTTACGACCGCACGGGCTTGATTCGCGAAACAATCGGCACACTCGAAACGGCTTTATCGCATGAAATACTGATTTGTATCATCGTGGTAATCGTGCTGATTTTCAACCTGCGCGCTTCGGTAATTATATCAAGTGTTCTGCCGATAGCCGTGCTTTCCACCTTTATTATTATGCGTTATACGCATGTCGATGCCAACATCGTCGCTCTGTCGGGCATTGCAATTGCCATCGGCGTGATGGTCGATGTGGGGGTGGTGATTGTCGAGAGTATTATTCGAAATTTGGATGGTAAGGGTAAAGCGCGCCTTACCTCTACGGAAATGGCGGATTTAATTTACCGCAGTGTCAAGGAAGTAGCAGCCGCTTTGACCACCGGAATGGCGACCACAATTGTCAGTTTTCTGCCGATTTTTGCCATGCAGGCGCAAGAAGGTAAATTGTTCGGGCCGCTGGCCTACACAAAAACCTTCGCATTGTTGTCGGCGTTTTTGCTGGGGTTTGTGGTGCTTCCTACGCTGGCTTATTATATTTTTTCTCTGCGGTTCCCTAATTCTCTAAGGACTTTAAAGTCCTTAAGGTCTTTAAAGTCTTTTAAACTAAACCGCACAATTATCAACATCCTTGCTCTGCTAATCGTCGTTTATTACCTCACTTCCGCTTGGCTGCCGATAGGCGCCCATGCCGGCTTGGGCTTAAACTTCATTCTGGTGGTTTGTTCCATCGGAATCATCTTGGCGATTCTTTGGTTTTTGGTTGTTTATTACGAACGCATTTTGCGATGGTGCCTCTCCAATCGTTGGAAATTTATGCTGATTCCCATTGCTACGCTTGTTGCCGGGGCATTTATCTGGCGCGATATGGGCGAAGAATTTATGCCGAGTCTCAGCGAAGGCTCTTTCCTTTTGATGCCTACCAGTATGCCGCATACGGGCATTGAGCAGAACCAGCAACTGATTGCAACAGTCGATAAACGGATCAGCAACATTCCCGAAATCGAATCAACCGTCGGCAAATGGGGGCGCGTTAATTCTGCGCTCGACCCCGCTCCGGTTCAAATGTTTGAGAATACCATCAATTACCGACCGGAATATATTTTAAATGAAGACGGCCAACGGCAACGTTTCAAGGTAAACCGCAAGGGCGAATTTCTGTTGACGGACAGTTCGACCTACAATCCAGCCGATGGATTCCGTTTGGTTCCCGTCGATAGTCTGATTCCCGACCGGCGCGGCGATTATTTCCGGCAATGGCGACCGAATATCAAGCGGACGGACGATATCTGGCAGGAAATTGTGAATGTTTCGCACCTTCCCGGACTGACCTCTTCGCCCAAATTGCAACCCATCGAAGCCCGTTTGGTTATGCTGTCAACAGGAATGCGGGCGCCGATGGGTTTGAAAGTGTCGGGGCCTGACCTCGAAAGTATTCAGGAGGCGGGCATCGCGTTGGAAGCTGCATTGAAAGCGGTTCCTTCCGTTTTGCCTTCGACCGTGTTTTACGACCGCGCAGTTGGTGCGCCGTATTTGGAAATCAATCTGAATCGCCGCAACATGGCGCGTTACGGCATTACGGTTGCCGATTTGCAAGAAGTAATCAGCGCCGCCGTGGGTGGAATGCCATTGACGACTACCGTTGAAGGGCGGGAACGTTTTCCGGTGCGGCTGCGTTATCCCCGCGAGCTGCGCGACAATCCCGAAGCCTTGTCCCGTTTGATTATCCCGACTGCTACCGGCGCACAGATTCCGCTCGGCGATGTGGCGGAAATCGAATACACCAAAGGTGCACAAATGATTCAGAGTGAAAATACTTTTTTGACGGGTTATGTTATTTTCGATAAATTGGCAGGTAAAGCCGAAGTCGATGTTGTTCGCGAAGCGGGAGAAATCTTGAAAACCAAAATCAATTCAGGAGAAATCAGTTTACCGGCAGGCGTTTCCTACAAATTTGCAGGAAATTACGAACAGCAACAGCGCGCCGCCAACCGGCTGATGATTGTGATTCCGCTGAGTTTGTTCGCCATCTTGCTGATACTTTGGTTCCAGTTCCGAACGGTAACGGCTTCGCTGATTCACTTTTCCGGCGTATTTGTGGCTTTTTCCGGTGGATTTATTTTGCTGTGGCTCTATGCGCAACCCTGGTTTTTGAATATCTCTTTTGGCGGAGAGAATCTGCGGGATATATTTCAGATTCATTCCATAAATCTCAGTATCGCAGTTTGGGTAGGCTTCATCGCCCTTTTCGGAATCGCAACCGACGACGGCGTTTTGATGGGAACGTACATTCACAACACCTTTATCGAACGAAATCCCCAAACGCGAGACGAAATCCGCGAAGCCGTAGTTCACGCCGGTCTGAAAAGGATTCGCCCCGCCGCCATGACAACGGCGACTACCCTGATTGCCCTCTTGCCTGTACTTACTTCAACGGGAAAAGGTTCGGACATCATGATACCCATGGCGATTCCAACTTTCGGCGGGATGTTGATTCAGAGCATGACGATGTTTGTGGTGCCGGTGTTGCAGTGTTGGTGGCGGGAAGGGAAAACGAAGAAACTACGTCCGAAATTAACCGGTGAAGAAGAAATAAAATAAATAATTTTGCTGAATAATTTGTTTTTATGTCAAGAAAAATGTATATTTGTAACTGTTTTATGTCGATAAAAATGTATATAACAACATTTAATTAGTATATAAAAATGTATAGAACAAAGATTAAAGAGCTGATAAATTGGAAATTAGACAAGCAAAGGAAGCCATTGATTGTTCAAGGGGCGCGTCAGGTGGGAAAAACTTGGCTTATTAAGGAATTTGGTAAAACCGAATTTCAACAAACCGTTTTTGTCAATTTTGAAAAAGAAACACGTTTGCAGGATTTGTTTGTGCAAGACCTGAATCCGAAACGTATCATTACGACTTTGGAAGCGTTTTTTGCCACAAAAATTGAGCCTGAAAATACGCTGATTGTATTCGATGAAATTCAATCTGCACCCAAGGGATTGACTGCGCTGAAATATTTTTGTGAAGAGGCGCCTGAATATTACCTTGTAGCTTCCGATTCGCTACTCGGCATGAATCTGCACAACAAAGTTTCGTTTCCGGTTGGCAAAGTGAATTTTTTATATTTGTATCCGATGAATTTCTACGAATTTCTGCTTGCTGTTGGCGAAACCGGTTTGGCAGGAATTTTAGAGAAAAAACAGTGGGACATATTAGGTGTTTTTACCGACAAATTTAAGGAAAACTTGCGTTACTACTTTTATATAGGCGGAATGCCCGAAGTGGTAAGCGATTTTGTATCCAATCGCGATTGGAACAAGGTAAGGGAAATACAGGAAGATATTATTACTACTTATGAAAATGATTTTTCCAAGCATGCCCCTTACGAAATTGTTCCGCGATTGAATATGGTTTGGAACAGTATCCCCGCACAATTGGACAAGGAAAACAAAAAATTCGTTTATAACGTAATGAAAGAAGGGGCAAGAGCAAAGGATTTTGAACTTGCGATACAATGGTTGGTTGACTCGGGAATTTTGCTGAAAATTTTCAGAATTTCAAAACCCAATATGCCGCTCATTGCCTATCAGGATTTATCTGCTTTCAAACTGTTTTTCAACGACATAGGACTGCTTGCGGCAAAATCGAAATTAGACTTGAAAACCATTATCGGCGACAATACGCTTTTTGTCGAATTTAAGGGTGCATTGACCGAACAGTTTGTAATGCAACAACTTCGTTCTTCCGGGATGGATTATATCGGCTATTGGACAAATGAATACAGTACTGCCGAAGTTGATTTTGTGATACAACACGATAGCGAGATTTTCCCGATAGAAGTAAAAGCGGGCGAAAATTTAAGGGCAAAAAGTTTCAGATTTTTTTGCGAAAAATACAAACCGCAAACAGCCATTCGCACTTCACTTTCCGATTTCAGGCGAGAATCGTGGATGACGAATGTGCCGCTGTATATTATTGGCAACTATTTGTCCGAATTGTAAGAAAAAAATAATAAATTGTTTATGTGTAGAAAGTGTATCAAATAATAGAGATTTAGTAGAAATATAATATTATGGAACAAAGAGATTACTTATTAAGACAAGCGGAACTGTTTGGACAAGTTTTGGGAAAATTGCTTGCAAAATTACTTAATATAAAAAATCAAGAACAAACAAGTAGTGCTCTCGAAATCACAAATCAAGCATTTAGTGAAGACTTGGGATTGGATATTGATGCATTAATCGCTCTTGACACAAATGATTTGATACATTTGCTCATAGCAGAAAATAAATTCAGCAACGAAAATTTTGAAAGACTTGCGGATATATTTTTCATTATTGCAGAAAACAGTAGTCTTGAGGAAAGGAATCAATTACATAAAAAATGTTTGGCAATGTACGAAACCATAGAAGTATCCGACCCGACCTATTCAATCAATCGGCAGTTTAAGATAGAACAAATAAAAAATGAATAGAACAGGTATCACAAAATTGCATAAAGCGCCTGAAGTCCGAAGGACTTCAATTTGGATAACCCTGGGTATAACCCAGGGCAAGACGATGCCTCTCCTTCCCTCGCAACCCCGAAGTGGGAAAAACAAATAAAATAAAATTACAATCATGCAAATACAAAAACGAGAAAACGAAAATTTGAAGCAGTATCAAGAACTGCTTGAGCGAATATCAAGAAGATATGTACAAGGACAGGCGCAAGCCGTCCGCTCTGTAAACGAGGCGATAATAGAAACCAATTTGGGAATTGGTAAAAATAGCGATGACACCGAACGTTCATTTTACTATCAGCAAAATTTGTTGGAAAATTGGAGCGTTACCGAATTAAAACGGCAAAAAAATTCCGGTCTCTTTATGCGGATTTGGTATTTTATCACCGTTTTCTTCGCTGTTTTGTGCTGATTGACTTAAAAATCAGAGATGTAAAACACGATGATATAGGGCAAATGAATATGTATATGGGTTATTTTGCCAAAGAAGAAAATATTTAATACAGGCAAAATATCAGATAATGACAAAAAAGAAATCAAATTATGAAAGAGAACATTCAAATTTTTGAAGAGCGGAAAGTCCGCACCGTTTGGAACGAAGAAGAGGAAAAATGGTATTTTTCCATTGTAGATGTGGTGGCTGTATTGACGGATAGTCCTGACCCGTCAGCATATTGGCGGAAATTAAAGCAGCGATTGAAGGACGATGGAAATGAAACCGTGACAAACTGTCACGGTTTGAAAATGCTTGCCCCTGACGGAAAAATGCGAATGACCGATGTAGCTAATACAGAGCAGCTTTTCCGTCTGGTCCAATCCATTCCTTCGCCGAAGGCAGAGCCGTTTAAGCTGTGGATGGCACAGATTGCGAAAGAGCGCTTAGACCAGATGCAAGACCCCGAACTGTCTATCGAGCAGGCCATGCTGGACTACAAACGGCTCGGCTACTCCGACAACTGGATCAATCAACGGCTGAAAAGTATCGAAATCCGTAAAGAACTGACCGACGAATGGAAAGCGAGAGGCTTGCAGGAAGGTGTGCAATTTGCTACGCTGACGGATATTATCACGCAGGCATGGTCGGGCAAAACCACTAAGGAATACAAGCAATTCAAAGGGTTGAAAAAGGAAAGCCTCCGCGATAACATGACGAATACCGAATTGATTCTTAATATGCTTGCCGAGGCTTCCACCAAGGATATCTCGCAGGTGGAAGAACCGGTCACTTTTGACGAAAGCAAAGGCATTGCCAAAAGGGGCGGCAAAATAGCCGGTGATGCACGAAAAGCATTGGAACTGCAAACCGGGCAAAAAGTCGTTTCTCCGCTCAATGCCAAACAGGGTATTTTACCGAATGAAAAAGGAAATATAAACAAATAAGGATCAGTAATATGAATATACGGAACATAGAAGAAGCGGATTTTGAACAAATCGTAAACCTGTTTCAAGAATTTGCTCTGTTTGAAAAACTTCCTGACAAAATGAACAATTCGGTAGAACGGATGACCGTAGAAAAGGACTTTTTCCACTGCTTTGTCGCGGAAACAAATGACCATAAAATTGTCGGTTATGCGTCGTGGTTTTTCTGTTACTATACGTGGTCGGGGAAAGCGCTCTATTTGGATGATTTATATGTACAACCATGTTGAACAAAATTGCGATTTGCTTCTGTAATATCCTGCTTTCCCTCTTAAAAATAAAATAATTCAAATACAACACAATGAAGTATCATTTAACAAACAGACCCAATCGCGAAATTACCGCAAGGGAAGAAATACAAAGAATATTGAAGAATGGCAAATATGCCGTTTTATCTTTATGCAGAGACAATGAACCGTATATTGTGACACTTAGTTATGGTTACAACGAGAAAACCAATTCGTTATACTTTCATTGTGCAAAGGAGGGTCTAAAACTTGATTTCATCAAAGTTAACCCTCATGTTTGTGCTACCATAATCGAAGATGGCGGTTACATACCCAACGAATGTGGTCATTGGTACAAAACGCTTGTCTTTTGGGGTAATATCAAAATCATTTCCGACATTTCCGACAAAAGGGATGGCATGAAAATTTTGCTAAACCATCTTGAAACTGATACAGAAGTAAAAAGTAAGAAATTAGATGCACCGTTATCCATGTATGAAAACATGATGGTATTGAAATTGGAAATTTTGGAAATATACGGGAAAGCGGGAAGATAGTAAAACAAGACAGAATAAATAGAATTACAGTCATGGAGATACAAAAACAAGTAAACGAAAATAAGAAGCAGTTTTATATTGTATTTCCAATTGGTGCGACGGCATCGCACCAATTGAGTTGGTCACATTATTTTGAATTTGTGCGAAAGTGTCGCACAAATTCAAGTTATTCAAAAAAATAAACAATATGAAAAAAATAACATTAATACTCTTTCTAACAACAGCCATCGCAAGGTTTTCCTTTGCGCAGCAGCTCGATTCCCTGCCGCGCTACTTGGAAATCGCTGCGCAAAACAACCCCTCCGTCAAGGCGGCTTTCCATACCTACGAGGCGGCCTTGCAGAAAATTCCGCAGATGGGCGCCTATGAAGACCCCAAATTGGATATGGGTTTCTTCCTCGAACCGATGGAATTGGTCGATGGCCGCCAAATCGCTCAGTTTCAACTGATGCAGATGTTTCCGTGGTTCGGAACGAAGAAAGCCGCTCAAACAGAGGCGCAACACATGGCGCAGATGTCCTTCGAATCTTTCCGCGAAACCCGCGATAATCTCTTTTTGGAAGTTTATATCAAATGGTATAATTTGTGTAGTTTGCAACAAAAACTGCTTAATAATCAAGAAAATATAAAATTGTTGCAACAATTGGAAAATCTGGCTGTCCGAAAATTCTCGACGGGAGGAAATGGTGGCGGACAAATGGGAAAAAGCCAAGGCCAAATGGAGATGACGGCGCCTGTACCTGCACCTGCATCATCCGGAGGAATGTCGGGTATGAATATGGGAGCAAATCCGACCGCACAAAGCAAGTCCCCTTCAGGGGATTTAGGGGTAATGAGCGGCAGTTCCTCCGGCATGTCGGAAGTGCTGCGCATCCAACTTGAAATCGTGGAATTGGAAAGCAACATCGAGAGCATCCTTTCGGAAATAACCGCAGCAAAAGCCGGTTTCAATGCCTTGCTGAATCGTCCGGCGGAGACTGAAATTATTATACCGAATGAATTTTCACAGATACCTTTTTTATTGGATGTGACCTCCGTCTCACAAAAAATCACGGAACAAAACCCGATGCTGGGAATGATTCGGGAAGAAACACTGGCTTACGAGGCAAAATTAGAAATGGAAAAGAAAATGGGATACCCCATGTTCGGCATCGGACTTCAATACATGTTGCTGGGTAAAACGAAAACGATGGAAAGTAACGACACCGGGATGAATACGGGAACGGAACATAGCGGCATGGATACAGGAATGAACAATCCCGTCACAACCGGCAGTTCAATGAAAAGCATGAACGGCAAGGACATGTTGATGCCGATGGTGTCAATCAGCATCCCGATTTACCGCAACAAATACAAGGCGGCGCAACGGGAAAGCCGGTTGCTGCGGCAAGCCGGCGAAGAACGATTCGCCGGAACGTTCAACAATCTGCAAACGGAACTCTACCAATACAAACACCAGTTGGACGACGCCGCACGAAAGATTACCCTCTACAAAAAGCAATCCGACCTTGCCCGAACCACTTACGAATTGGTGGTACAGGAATTTGCAAGCGGCAAAAGCGAACTCGGCGACGCCATACAAGTGCAACGTCAACTGCTCGATTACCGTTTGAAAGAATCGGAAGCCACCGCTAATTATAACATCATGGTCGCAAATATTCAAAAATTAACAACGGAATTACAATGAAAACAAAAAATATTTTAATTTACGCATCTATCCTTGCAATCGGACTATTTTTAGGATGGTTGCTTTTTAGTGCTCCTTCAGGACACAATCATGAAAATGAAGAACATACACATTCGGAATCCGAGGTCTGGACTTGCTCCATGCACCCGCAAATCCGGCAAGACCATCCGGGGAAATGCCCCCTTTGTGCGATGGATTTGATTCCTTTACGCACCGTCGGCGCTTCGGGCGAAGCGATTGACCCGGAAGCCATTGTCTTGTCGAAAGAAGCGGTGGCATTGGCGAATATACAAACCACGCTTGTCAGCCGGAGCAATCCGGTAAAAGATTTGCATCTGTATGGGAAGATTCAACCGGATGAACGCCGTTCGCGCTCACAGGTTTCGCATGTGAACGGACGCATAGAAAAATTGTTTGTCAACTTTACCGGAGAAACGGTTCGCGAAGGACAGACACTTGCCGGCGTGTATTCGCCCGACCTTCAGAATGCGCAGCAGGAATTGCTGGAAGCCGCCAAGATGCAACCGGCGCAACCGGCATTGCTGGAGGCCGCCCGTGAAAAACTCCGCCAATGGAAACTGACCGGACAACAGATTGCCGCTATCGAAAATTCGGGCAAAGTTTCGCCATTGATTGATATTGTCGCCAATACCGGCGGGATTGTCACCGCCAAAAAAGTGGAGCAAGGCGATTATGTCAGTCCCGGAAGCGTACTGTTCGACCTTGCCGATTTTTCGTCGGTTTGGGCGATGTTCGACGCTTACGAAGCCGATTTGCCTTATTTGAAAATTGGCGATAAAGTGGAATATAAATTGCAGGCTTTGCCGGATAAAACGTTTTCGGGCAGCATTTCCTTTATCGACCCGGTGTTGGATAAAACAAGCCGCACGGCAAAAGTGCGGGTAGAAACGGCCAACCCCGGCTTGCAATTAAAACCGGAAATGTATGCCGACGCCTTGATTCGGACTTCTCTGAAACAACATAACAACGAAATCGTGATACCCAAATCGGCCGTTTTGTGGACGGGAAAACGTTCCATTGTTTATGTAAAACAAACCGACAGCGAAATGCCTGCTTTCAAGTTGCGGGAAATTGAGTTGGGAACTTCTTTGGGCGATTCGTATGTAGTATTATCCGGGATTACCGAAGGGGAAGAAATTGTGACGAACGGCGCTTTTACCGTCGATGCAAGTGCGCAGTTGGAAGGGAAACGCAGCATGATGAACAATAACGATTCCCATTCCGGCGGAGAACATGCAACGATTTTGGTGCAAGGACTTTGCGATATGTGCAAGGAACGCATTGAAAAAACGGCCAAAGAAATAACCGGCGTATCGTCAGCCATTTGGGAAATTGAAAAAAAACAGTTACATTTGCACTACGATTCAAAGAAAACATCGCCGGATGCGGTGGCCAAAGCAATGGCCAATGTCGGTCATGATACTGAAAAATACAAAGCGGACGACACGATTTACAAGGCATTGCCGGATTGTTGCAAATATAGAGAATAAAATAGATTGCTTATGAAGTTTTTAGGAAATATTATCTGGTTGATTTTCGGCGGCATACTGATTTCGATAGAATATTTGGTTGCCAGCCTGTTGTTGATGATTACCATCATCGGAATTCCCTTTGGTTTACAGACGCTTAAATTGGCTGCACTGGCGCTTTGGCCCTTTGGAAGTACGGTAAAAGACAGCGGTAATTCGGGTGGATGTTTGTCTGTCGTTATGAATGTAATCTGGATTTTGGTTGGCGGAATCTGGATTTGTCTGTCGCATCTGGGTTTGGGTTTGTTTTTTTGCATTACCATTATCGGTATTCCGTTTGGCATGCAGCATTTCAAATTGGCAGCATTGGCATTAACCCCTTTTGGGAAAGATATTTCCTGAATTAGTTAATATGTTCGGATTTTTCAAATTTATTATAAACCCTTTTAAAAGTAAAAAAATGAGAAAGTTAATTTTTTTGTTTGCCGCCATTATTTTCATGACGGCAAACAGCGCCTGTTCAAATTCAAGTTCGTCCAAGAACGAACAAACCGCAGCTAAAGAAGCCACGCTTGCTGTTCAGGGGAGTTGCGGTATGTGTAAAACCAAGATAGAAAAAGCAGTCAACGCTGTTGAGGGCGTAACCGCTGCCGATTGGGATGCCGAAGCAAAAAAACTGACATTCAGTTATGATGCCGCAAAAACATCGCCGGAAGCAATCAGTAAAGCGGTTGTTGCTATCGGTTACGACACGGAATTAGACAAAGCGTCTGATGAATCTTATGCTGCCTTGCCCGGCTGTTGCCAATACAGGGAATCCTAATTGCGAGCATAGTCGAGAAACGCCATTTCCTGGTGATTATAAAAAATCACTATTAACTAAATATCGGTTAATAGTGATTTTTTTGTAAGGATAAAAATAAATACCAGACACAAGGTATTTTAAATTCTTATAAAATTATTTACTTTTGTATTTTGAAAATCAATGCTATGCAATATAAGGAATCCGAAGAAATAGAACTGCTTTCTCTTGTACAAGAAGAAGATCAGCACGCTTTTATGTCGCTTTTCTATGCTTACAAGGATAAATTGTTGGGATTCCTATTATCGATTACCGGCTCCAGAGAAGAATCGGAAGATATTGTCCAAGATGTATTTATGAAAATTTAGGCTTTCTGCCAAGTTGGGTATCATATACGATTATCATATAATAATTTATTACATTTGCATTGTGTTGAGTTAGAAGGCAACAAAATTGGTATGTGTGCCGATGAATTATTCACACTAAAAAAGAAAAAGCGCTTTTACAGCGCTTTTTCTTTTTTACATTATTCAATTTTACAACTTAAACATCTCAAAAAAATCATAGATTATTTCCGGAAAATCGATTCCTGCATCATTGAATGCTCCGATAAGGTATTGCCCCTTCCAAACCATCGGAATACTCCCGTTGTAACGGTCTTTAATTAACAGTTTACCTTCGATAGCCGGCAAATCTTGCTTTGCGAATTTGAGATATTCACCGAGTATTTGCTTAGCGCCTGCCGCAGTTTTGCCATCAATGACAAAAGCCTGAAATTTTTGCCCGTCATAAATATAGTCCACTGTATAAACCGGTTTCAGAAATTCGTGTCCGATGTAATTCTGCGTAACATAAGCTTCCGAATAAGCCACTTTGAACATTTCCGGGAACGATTTAATAATAGGCGGATAACTGGGATTTGCATCAATTTTACCGGCTAAAACTTTGGCTATTTCTTTTAAGGCTTGACTGAATTGTTCGCCTTCGTTACTGGACGTCATTTTTACATAGACAGATCCGGAAAAGAAATACAAACCGTATTCATCCCCTTGTGCATCCCCGCCGATTCCCGGATAATGTTTCATCTCCGACGAACGTTCGGAAGCGTACATTCCGAAAGCGTCTTCGGGACTGGCATGGCGATAGGCCTGAATCGTAATATATTCATCCCCTTGAGTATAAACCATGCTGGTCATCTCCTGAAAATTGTTTTCGAGATACAAAGGCGCTGCGCCGTTGATGCGTTCATACAAATTATCGCGGTTAAAAACCTCTATATCGGCCGATAATTCCCAACCGGCCACTTTGGGCAAACCGGCATGCAACTGTTGGGGCGTTTGCGAATAAGCTTGCCCCGCAAAGCAGAGCAAGCTTATCAGTATAAAATAAAAAATACGTTTCATTTAAGTTAAAAAGTAAGAAGGTACGTCAACAATCGGCGTAATCGCCGCAATTTTATCAGCTACTTTGAACCCTGACGGACATTTTACCGAGCAAGAAGTACAATTGGCGCAAACATTTCCGCCCAAAGCCAATTCCATTAAAGTATCTTTGGACATAGCCGGTTGTTTGTAACCATAATTATACATATAAGCGCGCATAATGGTCGGAATCGGAAGATGTTTGCTGCAATCGCCCACACATTTTTCGCAGTTCTGGCAATACAACAATTCTTCATTTTGCAAATAAGCCAAATATTTTTTATCGGCATCATTCAAACTCGGACGATGAGCGGCTTCTAAGCAATTGTCCAACAAATCGAAACTGGTAAATCCCGGAATGGCCGTAGTTATGTTCGGATTCTGCCATGCCCAACGCAAACAAGCTGCGCCATCGACTGCTTTGCTTCCTTCCGCATTGGCAGCTCCGCCAACCATCGTTTTCATAGCAACGAAGCCGATACCTTTATCTACACCCCGCTGAATCGCAGCATTCAATTCGGGAAGAATGCCCAATTTAAAATTATAACTTACCAGAATAACTTCATAAATACCCGCCTTGATGGCTTCATCAATTTGAGCAGGTTTATTGGCATGTGTAGAGAATCCAATGTGTTTGATTTTGCCTTCGGATTTGAATTTTTTCAACATCTTGATAAGACGAGGATCGTTGATGTCTTCCAAATTTTCGATGGCATGTGCATAGAAAATTTCAACAGAATCCATTTTCAAACGGCGAAGACTGGTGTTCAGCAATTCTTCATATTCCGCCTCAAAATTCTCAGACCGAAGATTGGCTTTTCCTTTGGTAGCAATGGTAAACGTGCTTCTGTTTTTATCTTTGAAAAATTCGCCCAACATTTCTTCATTCTTACCATTTTGATAACCATTCGCCGTATCAAAATGAGTAAGTCCCGAATTATACGCTGCACGGACAACCGCAGGATTATCCGCGCGCATCACACCCATACTCAAAATGGGCAGTTTCATTCCTGTTTTTCCCAAAACACGGGTAGGAATCGTTTCTGCTGCATTCGCCTTCACGGAAGGAGAAGAAGCTGTTGCTATTTGAGGCGCGACAATCGCACCCGCGCCGGCAAGTGCCGACATGCTTAAAAATCTACGTCGATTAATGTTCTTCATTGTGTCAGTAATTTATATTAATACTCTAAATTATAATTCGGGATAATTTTTATTTTCAATCGACCTCTGTAATCCAACCGTATTTATCTTCTGCTTCACCATATTGGATGGCTCTCAACTTGTTATACAATTTTTCACTGATAGGTCCCGGTTTTCCGTCTTTCGAAAACACGTATGATTTATTTTCCTCTATATCGTCAATTCTCGAAACCGGACTAATAACCGCTGCTGTTCCGCAAGCGCCCGCTTCTTCAAATGTTTCCAATTCTTCCGTCAGCACCGGACGGCGCTCCACTTTTAAACCGAGTTCTTCCGCCAAAACAATCAGACTTTTATTGGTAATGGATGGCAGAATGGAAGTTGATTCCGGTGTAACATAAGTATTATTCCGAATACCGAAAAAATTGGCCGGGCCACATTCGTCAATGTATTTCTTTTCTTTTGAATCCAGATACAAAACCGCCGAATAGCCTTTCTCGTGAGCAATTTTGCCTGCAACCAAACTGGCTGCATAATTTCCACCCACCTTAATTGTTCCTGTTCCATGCGGCGCAGCGCGGTCGAATCCCCGGATAATCACATAGGGTGTCGGCTTGAAACCTTCTTTGAAATAGGGACCTACCGGTGTAACAAATATCAAAAAAAGATATTCCGTCGCCGGTTTTACACCGACTTGCGCCGAAGTGCCAATCAACAAAGGACGAATATACAACGACGCCCCGCTTTCGTAAGGCGGAACAAACCGTTCGTTCTTTTTCACGGCTTCCAACACGGCTTTTTCAAACAATTCGACGGGCAATTCCGCCATCATAATTCCGCGGGAAGAGGCCTGCATACGCAAAGCATTTTCACGCATACGGAAAATCCGGACTTTTCCGTCTTTCCCCTTAAACGCTTTCAAACCTTCAAAAGCTTCTTGTCCATAATGCAAACAAGTAGCTGCTATGTGAATTGGTATCAACTCTGAATCAGTTATTTCCAAATCACTCCATTTCCCGTCTTTATAGTAACTTCTCACATTGTAGTCGGTCTTCAAATACCCAAAAGTCAAGTCCGACCAATTAATATTTTCCATTTATTATTCATTTTAAAGAACAAAGATAGTGAACTTTTCTTATTTTTTTGTTATATTTGCAACAAATTTGTATAAATTTATTTATGAAGATTGTAGATTCTTTTAAAAATAACAGTAAAACGGCCTTTTCTTTTGAAATATTACCGCCTTTGAAAGGGAATAACTTTCTAAAAGTTTGTAATATCATTGATAAATTGCGGGAATTTGACCCGAAGTATATCAATATCACAACCCATCACAGTGAAATTATATATAAGGAAGCGGAAGATGGAACGATGAAAAAAGTAAATGTGCGCAAACGTCCCGGAACAGCGGCCATTGCGGCGGCTATTCAACACCAGTACGGCATCACGGCGGTGCCTCACATTATATGCAAAGGTTTTACCAAAGCGGAAACGGAGTATGCCTTGATTGACCTGAATTTTTTGGGTGTCAGCGAGTTGCTTCTGCTTCGCGGCGATGCCAAAAAATTAGAGAAAGACCAGATTGCTCCCGGCGAAAGCCACGAACATACCACGGATTTAATCGGACAAGTCAATAATTTCAATCAGGGAATCTCGGTCGATGGAACGCTTTTCGAGAAAATGGAAACGCCTTTTTCTTACGGCATTGCCTGTTATCCCGAAAAACACGAAGAAGCGCCCGACTTGGAATCGGATTTGGCTTTCCTGAAACAAAAAGTCGATTTGGGAGCCGGATATGCTGTTACTCAAATGTTTTTTGACAATCAAAAATATTTCGATTTTGTTGACCGTTGCCGTGTTGAAGGCATTACCGTTCCCATCATTCCCGGAATCAAACCCATTGTGTTTCAAGACCAATTGACTGTTCTCCCGAAAATTTTCCGTTCCGAAATTCCAGAACCTTTGGCGATTGAATTGCGGAAATGCAAATCGGACGAAGCAGCCAAGCAAGTGGGAATCGAATGGAGCATTCAACAATGCAAAGAATTGATTGCAAAAGGAGTACCCAGTTTGCATTTCTATACTTTAATGGCGACGGACAGCGTTCGGCAAATTGCAAAAGCGATTTATTAAAGACTATTAAGACTAAAAAAATGTTCTTTAAAGATATTATAGGACAAAAAGAGATAAAGCGGCGGTTGATACAATCGGTAAAGGATGGCTATATTCCCCATGCACGGCTGATTAGCGGGCCGGAAGGCGTGGGAAAAATTGCGCTTGCTTTGGCCTATGCCCGGTATTTGAGTTGCAGCAACCGGAGAGAAGAAGATGCTTGCGGCGTTTGCCCTTCTTGTATAAAGTATAATAAATTATCCCACCCCGATTTGCATTTTGTATTCCCCATCATCAAAAACGACAAGAAGAAAAAAGAAGTTTGCGATGATTATCTGAAAGAATGGCGGGAATTTGTCCTGCAAAATCCTTACTTCAATCTCTCTTCCTGGCTCAATTTTATCGGCGCCGAAAATTCACAAGGCATGATTTACGCCAAAGAAAGTGAAGAAATTCTCCGTAAACTGAATCTGAAAGCCTACGAATCGGAATATAAAATCATGATTGTTTGGATGCCGGAAAAAATGCACGAGGCCTGTTCCAATAAACTGTTGAAAATGATTGAGGAACCGCCCGTAAAAACGGTTTTTCTTTTGATTTCCGAAAATCCCGACCGGGTAATCGGCACCATTCAATCCCGTTCCCAGAGTTTGCCGGTTCCACCCATTGCGCCCGAAGATTTGGCGACCGCCATTCCCCCTGTCATTGCGGGCTTAAACCGCAACCTACTGAATGAAGAGGAAATATCCAACTTGGTTCACTTGGCCAACGGCAGCTACCTGAAAGCTTTGGAAGTGATTGAAACCGGCGAAGAAAACCAACAATATTTGAATTTATTCATCACTATCATGCGGAATTGCTGGAAAAGGGATGTAAAAAATATGAAGTCGGAAGCCGAAACTTTTGCCGCTATGGGAAGGGAAAAGCAAAAATCTTTTTTGGCTTATGCCCAAAATATGATACGGGAAAATTTTCTTTACCGCTTGAACTTGCCGGAAATCAATTATTTAAATCCGGAAGAAGCCGGTTTCTCCAAAAACTTTTCTCCGTATGTCAATGAAAATAATGTCATCGGCTTAATGGACGAATTGGCGTTGGCCGAACGGCATGTTGAATCGAATGTAAACCCCCGCATGATTTTTTTCGATTTGTCGATGAAAATAGCGGTACTCATAAAATAACGAATAGTAAATATAAATCATAAAGTAGAAAACATGGATTACAGATTATATAACGGTGAATGTTGCTTAAATTCAAAAGGATGTTGCAAGCGACAGAACAATAAATTAGATAGTTACGATTATTTATGCGACATTCCGGAATCGGAACAAGCCACGGATTATGTGGAAGTTCAATTCAAGAACACGAGAAAAGGCTATTTTTTGAATAGCGCCAAAATACCCTTGGTTAAGGGCGATGTGATAGCTGTCGAATCCAGTCCCGGACACGATATCGGAACGGTTACGCTGACCGGAAAATTGGTACTGCTTCAAATGCAAAAAGCCCGTATCCGTCCCGATGCGGAAGTACGGCGGGTTTACCGGAAAGCCAAACCGGCGGATTTGGAAAAATACGAAGAAGCCAAGGCGAAGGAACATGAAACCATGATTCGTTCTCGCAAAATAGCCGAGAGTTTAGGTCTCCAAATGAAAATCGGCGACGTGGAATATCAAGGCGACGGCAACAAAGCCATTTTCTATTACATCGCCGACGAACGGGTCGATTTCCGCCAACTCATCAAAGATTTGGCCGAAGCATTCCGAATTCGTATCGAAATGAAACAAATCGGCGCCCGTCAGGAAGCGGGAAGAATCGGCGGAATCGGGCCTTGCGGACGGGAATTGTGCTGTTCAGGCTGGGTTTCCAGTTTTGTATCCGTATCAACCGGAGCAGCCCGCTTGCAGGATATTTCCCTCAACCCCCAGAAATTGGCCGGTCAATGCGCCAAACTGAAATGCTGCCTCAACTACGAAGTGGACGATTATATGGAAGCCCAGCGCAAATTTCCGGCTCGCGAAATTCCGTTGGAAACCAAGGACAATACGTATTTTCATTTCAAAACAGATGTCTTCAAAGACCAAATGACTTATTCAACCGATAAAAATTTTGCCGCAAACTTAGTAAGCATCACATCGGAAAGGGCGTATGAAATTATCGGAATGAACAAAAAAGGGCACAGACCCAGAACGCTTCAACCGGAGGAAAATGAAGTCAAACAACCTTCAAAAGAATATCAGGATATTCTGGATGAAAGCCTCAACCGATTCGACCACCTCAAGAAGAAGAAACTTAAAAAAGTGCATCCGAACAACAATCGTCCGAAATGATATCCACAGGTATATGCAAAATTTTCGATTAAAATATTTTCTTTTTCTTCCGGCATTCATTTCGCTTATCGCCTGTTCGCACAAGGAGGTTTTTTTTGAATTTCATTCTGTAAAAAATGCCCATTGGGACAGGGAAGATGCCGCGGTTTTTGAGGTAAATATTGAAAACAACGCGAATCGCTACGATATATCGTTAGAAGTCCGGAATGATGATGATTATTCATTTCGGAATATTTGGTTATTCGTCGATTTGAAAACGCCGGAAGGAAGTGTCCGCACCGATACAATCAATGCCGATTTGGCCGATATTTTCGGGAAATGGTACGGGAAAGGGCTAAGCCTTCACACGCTTTCGATTCCGTACGAAGCCGGCATTCGTTTCCCGAATCCGGGAATTTATACCTATACTATTCGGCAGGGGATGCGGGAAAATCCGCTGAAAGGCATTTCGGACATTGGGTTGAAAGTGTCAAAAAAGACCGACTAACAATTCTTCAATGTCTTTTCTCAAGTCGGCGCGTTTCCCGGAAAAATTATTGATAATCAAGGAAACAGCATAACGGTTGTTTCCTTTTTCTATGTAACCGGAATAAGATTGCACCAAAGTAATGCTGCCGGATTTCAGATGCGCTTTTCCCGCTAAAGGCGTATTTTTCAGCAAAGAGGCGACCGTACCTTCTTTTCCGGCAATCGGCAAGGATTTATAAAAAGCGCCCTGTGTCCCGTATTTTTTGTCCATATACGTCAGTATGTCGATGATAAAACCGGCAGAAAGTGCATTGGAAGACGATAATCCGCTGCCGTCGAACATGAACAAAGCGTTTGAATCCAAGCCTTTTTCCTTCCAATATTCTTGAATATCAATTCCTCTCAAAAGGGTTAAAAGCTTATAAATATGTTCTATATAATGATTATTGCTCTCCACGTTGATTTCGCGGACAATGCTTGACAAGTTGGGGGAATAAACCGAACCAATCTTTTTCTCTGTTTGGGGCAGTTTTGGATTGAGCCGGTAGGTCGTCGCCTTGCCGGACACCGAAATTCCATTGTTTTGCAGGTAAGTGTGAAAATATTGAGCCAAGAGCAAACCCGGATCCGGAATATCGCTTTTTACCGTGTAAGAGGCTCGATTGGATGGAACAGTTCCATACAAACGCCGTTCGTTGGAAAAAGGCAAACCGAAAATACCCGATTCACCGGAATTGTCCTCTGCGGCTTTCATTTCATTCGTGATTGACAATTCGAGTTGCGGCTTTACAGATAAAATTTTCACCTCCGTCCCCGGTGCGCCCGATTGCACATAAAACCGGGACATATTATCAAACACGCTGATTCCATAAATCCCCGGGCCATAATAAGTTCCCATATCCTCCAACATCCATTTGGGAGAAACGCCTTCGTAACCAAACAATTGGTCTAAGACAATAATATCGCCCGATACGCTTTTGATTCCGGCATCATTGAGGGCAATCAACCAAGTTTTCAGAAAACTTTCCTTGTCATCTCCCAGAAATTCCGAACCCAAAGTCGGATCACCTGCACCTTTTATATATAAATCGCCTGTTAAAGTGGTGTTTTCAATTACGCCATCGTAAATCAAGGGCGTTTCAAAATAAAAATCTTCGCCCAAGATATCCAAAGCGGTGGAAGAAGTGATGATTTTCATGTTTGAGGCCGGAGTAATCGCTGTTTTTTCATTGTAAGAGGCGATGACCGTTCCGGTCTTCAAATCAACAGCTTTCAAACTAACAGCAGCGTGTGAAACCGATGCTTTTTGCAGGAAAGCATCCAAAGCCGCAGGATTCTGTGCCAAAAGGAGCATCCAGCAGTTAAAAAAACACAATAAAAGGGTTGTTTTCTTCGTATTCATGGTGCAAACTTACAATTTTACTTAAATAAATACAAGTTTTTCAGGAATTTATTTGGTATATTCAAATAAATCCCCTACCTTTGCCGTCGCTTTTTAAAAGCAATCAGGCTGATTTGCTAGCTCAGCAGGTAGAGCACATCCCTTTTAAGGATGGGGTCCTGGGTTCGAGCCCCAGGCAGATCACCAAGGTAATTGAAAAGTCGCTACAATTAAGCGACAAACGGTATAAAAGTCTGTAAAATAACGTTTTATGGACTTTTTCTTTTTTATCCTATTCCATAGTAAAGCAAGGTATATACGCACAAGCATTCGGTACAATAAAATGCGCATCGGGAAGACATCCGAGACAGCTTCTTAACCTAAGAAAATAATATTGGAACAATTAGCCCTATTTTTTATTATTCAGCGTAAACGAAACAGGGATATAGGCCGGGCTTTTGTAGGATTTTCCGCTGACGGACAAAGTCGGTTGTAGCCGCATTGTAACCTTGCTTGACGCATCGCCGATTCCGGCAAAATTGAAAGCCAGATTTTTTACCGCCGTCAAGGATGCGCCGCTCATTACTTGCTTCAAATCGAACGCCAAATTGATCGGTAATTGCGCTTTTTGTCCGCCGGGGACTTGCAATTTGGAATCCAGAAAACCGGTCGTCATTTCAATGCCGTCAATTTCCAAAATATACGACAGGCCATTTAACAAAGCGGTTTGAACGCTCGGATTGGTAACATCTAAATTCAAGGTAAACTGCAAAGGCAAAGTCCCTTTGGAGGAGGAAAATGCCGCCATAAGATTCGCCAATGCCAATGGATTCAAGGACGATATACTGTTCACATTTTGCAAATTGATTCCCGCCAAAGACAAATTGGAAATGGACTGGTAATCATACTTACATTGAGTCATATTGTAAGTGCCCGCCACCTGCTGCGCCACGTCGCACGACAGAAAATTTGCAAAAACAAGTAAAACAACAAACTTAGAGAAATATTTTTTCATGCAATTAATTATTAATAGGTTACTTGATTTTTTACACTTCAAGTCATTTTCCTGTGATTTTTAGAATCATCTCGGTTTGCAAAATTAGTCATTATTTTTTCAAATTCTATTTTTTTTAAGATTTGTTTGTTATATATATTTTTTTTTCGTAAATTTGGGACTTTAAATACTATTAATTTTTAAATATACTATAATGAGAACACATTTTTTAGCGCTTTTGTTAGTTTGTCTATTTGCAATCCCTTCTTTGAGGGCGCAAGATTTTAAAATTGAATCCGGTTATTTTCGTAGTGGTGGCGTAAATGTGATGGCTTTCGATGATATTTATCCCGAAGGTCATCAGGGTGGTGTATCTGTATTGATGCACGGGAATCGGGTAGCAACTCTTGGTGATATTCGCTTTGAAGCAACTCCCGGACAATGGCAACCGGTTCCGAAACAGCGGAAACGGACGGTAGATGACGCCGCCAACACCATCACAACCACCTTGACTTTTCCCGACACGTCTCGCCACGTAACCGGTTTTAATCCGATGATTTATCCGAATTTGCTCCTTAATTATACGGTTACGGTAAAAGGGATCGGTAAAACGGTCGAGGTAACTGTCGATTTGGATCGCCCCATTCCGGAAGAATTTCTCGGAAAGGTGGGCTTTAATCTCGAATTATTTCCGGGCGCCCTTTTCGGAAAAACATGGATTATGGACGGCCAAAGCGGTATTTTCCCGCGTCAACCGAATGGGCCGACCCTTGAAACAAAACCCAACCACTTGCATCCGGGCGATTTCAATCCCAATGGGAAAGCCAGTATCAAAAACTTGATTGGCAACGGTTATAGCCCCATTGTAGCGGACGATATTATTGCCGAACCTTACGCCACCGGTAAAAAATTCACGGTGCAACCGGATGATCCTTACAATCGGTTTACCATCGACGCCAACGGCGCCGACCTGAAATTATACGACGGACGGATGAATCACAACAACGGCTGGTTTGTGGTTCGTTCCGAAATCGCCGCAGGCGCTACCAAAGGCGCAGTTAAATGGATAATTACACCAAACATTGTTGAAGGTTGGATGTACACGCCCGTTGTTCAAACTTCCCAAGTCGGTTATCATGCCAACCAGACCAAGACGGCGGTTATTGAATTGGACGAACGCGACACCAATGTCAAAGCCGCTGAATTGTATCACATTACCGAAAACGGAAGAGAATTGGCAAAAACGGCTAAACCGGACAAATGGGGTAAATTTCTTCGTTACAATTACTTAAAATTCGACTTCACGGATGTGAAAGAAGACGGACTCTATCAGGTAAAATACGGCAACTCCACTTCAGATATTTTCCGTATTTCTAAAAATGTATATGACAGAGGTGTTTGGCAACCTGTTTTGGAATATTTCCTTCCGGTTCAAATGTGCCACATACGCATAAATGAAAAATACAAAGTCTGGCACGATGCTTGCCATCTCGACGACGCCCGTATGGCGCCCATCGACTTCAATCACATTGACGGATACAGCCAAGGGCCTTCCACGCTGACGAAATATCAGCCGGGCGACATCGTTCCGGGACTCAATATAGGCGGATGGCACGATGCGGGCGACTACGATTTGCGTGTTGAATCGCAAGCCGGCGAATCCTACATTCTGGCTTTGGCTTACGAAGCTTTCGGCGTAGATTACGACGTCACTTCCATCGACCAATTAGGCCGGATGGTAGAAATCCATCAACCGGACGGCAAACCCGACCTCTTGCAACAAGTTGAGAACGGCGCCTTGTCGGTGGTTGGCGCTTACCGCTCGTTAGGACGTTTATACCGCGGAATTATTGAAAGGGATTTACGTCAATACGTTTCTCTGGGCGATGCCGCCGATATTACCGATAATAAGATAGGAAATGATGACGACCGCTGGGTATTTACCGAAAACAATCCCATGCGCGAATTGACGACCGCCGCCGAATTGGCCGCCGTATCCCGCGTATTGAAAGGCTTTAATGACACTTTGAGCATTCAATCTTTAGAAGCTGCCAAAGAATTATACGAAGTAACCACGGACAACATGATGTCGAAAGGCGCCAGAATCCATGCCGCCGTGGAATTATATCTGACCACGAAAGACAAAAAATACAAGGATTATCTCCTTGGCGAAACGGAATTTATTACCCGTAGCATCAGCCGGGTTGGCTGGTTTATTGGACGTTTTGAAAAAGCCGTCAACGACAAAAAATTCAGCAAAGCCATTGTTGATGCAATGAAAATCTACAAGGAACAAATTGAAAAACAAGGCGCTGAAACACCTTACGGTATTCCTTATCGTCCCAGCATTTGGGGAGCCGGTTGGGATATTCAGCAATTGGGCTACAACCTATACTTCCTGCATCAATCTTATCCGGATCTTTTCTCCGCAGAGTACATTTACAATGCTTTGAATTTCGTATTGGGTCTGCATCCGGGTTCTAATCCCGCTTCTTTTGCTTCGGGCGTGGGTATTAAATCGGCCATTCCGGGTTACGGTTTGAATCGTGCCGACTGGTCATACATCCCGGGTGGCGTGATTTCGGGTACGGCGCTGATTCGTCCGGATTTCCCCGAATTATTGACTTTTCCGTTCCTGTGGCAACAGACGGAATATGTAATGGGCGGCGGTTCCAGCCACTATATGTTTTTGGTTTTAGCTGCTCAACAACTATTATCGGATAAAAAATAAATATGCAACCGTTACCTTCGACGCTCCCGCGAATGACGGCGGCGAAATGGAAATCACGCTCATCCTCCGCGCCAACCTTGCCGCCGGCACATACACGGCAACATTGACGGTCAGCGGCGACGGTATCGCGGAATCGGTGACGGTTACGTACCGGTTGATTTACAACGGCAGGGCAACCGCACCGGAGCAATTCGTTCCGCTGAGTGTGTGCGGGGTTTATGTTGCGGTATCCGGCAATCAAAGAGTGAAGACGGTATATTGACAATAATCATTAACCGAATTATTTAATCCGAAAAGGAGGCCGTTTCGGCAACGAGGCGGTCTCCTTTTTTGATGATTTAACCCGAAAGTTATCAACCGAAAACGGAAGTTATTAACCAAAGCCTCCTGTTTTTATGGAAATAACATCGATTCTTTCAATAAAAAATACTACTTTTGTAATCCAAATTATGGATAATTAACTTATGGGAAAAATAATTGCTTTAGCGAATCAAAAAGGGGGTGTGGGAAAAACGACCACTACCATCAACTTAGCCGCCTCATTGGCCGCTTTGGATAAAAAAGTATTGGTGGTTGACGCCGATCCTCAAGCCAATGCCTCTTCCGGCTTAGGTATTAATATAAGAGAGGTAAAAGAATCTATTTATGAATGTATTATCAATCAGATAGATCCGAAAGGCGCCGTTATTCCGACAGAAGTACCCGGTTTGTATATCCTTCCATCTCATATTGATTTGGTTGGCGCCGAAATTGAAATGTTGGGTTTCGAGAATCGGGAAAAAGTTTTGAAAGAAGTTTTGGTAAAATTGAAGGATCAATACGATTTTGTTCTGATAGACTGTTCTCCATCTTTGGGATTGATAACCGTAAATTCTTTAACGGCAGCCGATTCTGTAATTGTCCCTGTACAATGTGAATATTTTGCGTTAGAAGGAATTTCCAAATTGTTGAATACCATCAAAATCATCAAATCGAAATTGAATCCGGCTTTGGAAATCGAGGGTTTTCTGCTGACGATGTACGATTCGCGTTTGCGCTTAGCCAACCAGATTTACGAGGAAGTGAAGAAACATTTCGGAGAAATGGTATTTACATCGGTTATTCAACGGAATATCAAATTGAGTGAAGCGCCGAGTTACGGACAGCCGGTATTGTTGTATGATCCGGATTCAAAGGGTTCGCATAATCATATTCAGTTGGCGAAAGAATTGATAGAAAAAAATAAAAAATAATATGTCCAAACAAACAAAATTTGCTTTAGGAAGAGGCTTGGACGCCTTGATTACAATGGATGATTTGAATACGGGAGGCTCATCGTCCATCAACGAAGTGGAATTATCCAAAATAGAAGCAAATCCCGATCAGCCCCGTTCCGTTTTTGATCAGGACGCCCTTGAAGAATTGGCGACCTCCATCAAGGCTTTGGGATTGGTTCAGCCCATTACTTTACGGGAAATCGGGCCGGATCGCTACCAGATTATCTCCGGCGAACGAAGATACCGGGCATCGTTGCTGGCGGGTCTTGCATCACTTCCGGCTTATGTTAAAAAAGCCAGCGATGAAAATGTCATGGAAATGGCATTGATTGAAAATATCCAACGGGAAGATTTGAATGCCATTGAAATTGCCTTGGCTTTTCAAACGCTGATTGATACGCATAAACTGACACAGGAGCGATTGAGCGAACGCATCGGGAAAAAGCGGGCAACCATTGCCAATTTTCTGCGGCTTCTGAAGCTCCCGGCTGAGATTCAAATCGGTTTGAAAGACAAAAAAATTGATATGGGTCATGCCAAATCCCTGCTTTCATTGGATGATCCGTCCATGCAGCTGATGGTTTATGAGCAAATTTTGGAATACGGATTTTCCGTTCGGCGTACCGAAGAAATTGTGAAAGAACTGAATGAAGGAAGCGCAACGGAAACTTCTGCTGTTGTGCCGGCTAAATCTAAAAAGAAAACGCCGGAAGAATTTGATTTGTTGAAAAAGCATTTATCTTCCTTTTTCGGAACCAAAATTTCGCTTTCCTGTAATGAAAAAGGAGCCGGAAAAATCAATATTTCCTTTACAAATGAAAAAGAATTGGAAAGAATTATACAAGTTTTTGATTCTTTAAAAAATAATTAGTAATTTAGCCGGTTCAATTCGTAATATCGTGTCAATTAAGAATTATTATGTCATTATTTTACTTCTTTTTGTTTCGGCTTATGTAAAAGCGCAGGAACAAAAGATTGTGGAAGTTGATAGCGTTCAGGATACACGTCAATTTTTTGACTTGGAAAATCCGGTAATTCTTGATTCTACGAAAATAACGAAAGGAATGGTAAAGTTGATTCCGGAAAATTTCAAACCCGATCCGAATAAGGCGATTCTTTATTCGGCGATTGTTCCCGGGTTGGGACAGATTTATAACCGGAAATATTGGAAGTTACCGCTGGTTTACGGCAGTTTTATAGGATGTGTGTATGCGGTTAACTGGAATGGGACACAATATAACGGGTATAAAAACGCACACAAGGATTTTATAGATGATAATCCGAAAACTGATTCGTGGAAAGCATATCGCTATTACTCGCTTCCGGAAAATCTGGAAGAATGGTCGCCGAGTCAAGTGAACGAATTTTCCGGTTTGTTGAAATCCGGGAAAGATTATTACCGGCGGTATCGCGATATGAGTTATTTTATAACAGTCGGGGTATATGCTATTTGGATTATCGACGCTTACGTGGATGCCCAATTGTTCGATTTTGACATTAGTCCCGATTTAAGTATGCGAGTGAATCCGGTATTGTACGAACGGACGAGCATCAGTTCCCGTTCCATAGGGCTGCAATGCAGTTTTACTTTTTAAGCAATTATAACTGAATAAATATGAGAAAGACAATTTTAATACTAATCACGATTTTAATAAGCGTTTGCGCTCCGGCACAAGTTACTTTGTGGAAAGATTTGGAGAAACAAATAGCAGCAGAAGAGTCGCATGATCTTACATCCGCTTCTGCCGGCGATTCTGCTTTTTATGCGCCGGAAGCCTGGGATACGAATTGGGACAAGCTCTTAAATTCATGGTATGTTAAAAATCATACGGACAAAGTCAATCACGATGGATACAAAGATAATGTGCCGGTAAGCGATTCGATTTATGTGGATAGATTGTCTAAATTACCCAAAGTCATAGAACTTCCTTATAACGATGTTGTCAGGTCTTGTATTGATTTTTATGTCGACCGGCGCCGAACTTTGGTAGAATACATGTTGGGTCTGGAAAACTTTTATTTTCCGATGATTGAAGAAACTTTGGATAAATACGACATGCCGTTGGAATTGAAATACCTGACCATTGTCGAATCGGCTTTGAATCCAATAGCTGTTTCACGGATGGGCGCTACCGGACTTTGGCAGTTTATGTTGCCCACCGGAAAATTTTACGGATTGGAAATCAACAGTTTGGTGGATGAAAGGCGAGATCCGGTTAAAGCAACCGATGCCGCTTGCCGTTATCTGAAAGACTTGTACAATACTTACGAAGATTGGAATCTGGCCATAGCCGGTTATAATTGCGGCGCCGGAAATGTGAATAAAGCGATAAAACGCGCCGGAGGAAAAAAAGATTACTGGGCTGTTTATCCGTATCTACCGAGAGAAACGAGAACTTATGTGCCTTATTTCATTGCCGCCAATTATGTAATGAATTATTATGCTTACCACCAATTATATCCGGTTCAGACCTCGTTATCGCTTTCGACGGATACCATCATGGTCAATCAAATGATTCATTTTGAACAGATAGCCGAAATTCTTCAGGTAGATAAAGAAGAAATCCGGGCTTTGAATCCCCAATACAAAAAAGATATTATTCCGGGTAATACCAAACCCCATCCGTTGAAATTGCCTTCCGTTAAATCGTATGCTTTTATTGAGAAAGAAAGCGAAATTGCGGGATACCGGGCGGATGAATTATTTCCCAACCGGACTTATGTCGGAAAAACGACCGGCAATCAGGAAAAAATAGTCCATAAAATGGCTAAAGGAGAAACCTTAGCGATTATCGGGAGTAAATATGGTGTGACTACCGCCAATATTCGAAAGTGGAATAGTTTGAAATCCAATAGAGTAGCGACAGGAAGAAATTTAACTTTGTATGTGGACAATGGCGGATATTCGATAAACAATAGTACAAAAGCGACCGCAATCCCCAAAGCGGCAACTGCAAGCAGCGCCTCAAAAACTACGGCTAAAACCGCCGCAACTGCCACTAAAGCGCCAACAATTTCCTCCGGTGGAGCGACTGAAACGGGACAATATAGGGTTAAATCCGGCGATTCATTTTATTCAATTGCTCAAAAATATCCGGGTTATAGTACGGAAGATTTAATGAAATTGAATAATATGCGGAGTTCTTCATTGAAAATAGGGCAATATATAAAGGTGCCTAAATAAAGTTTAACAGCTTTTGCGAAAAAAAATGACAAGATGAGCGAAACGGAAGTCATAAAGGCGAAAGAAGACGGAATGGTTCAAGAGGCTTTTGAACGGCTCTTGAGTAGCTATGCCCAATCGAACCACCGGCAGAAATTTGAGATAATAAATAAGGCGTTTCATTTTGCCAATCAGGCGCATAAAGGCGTAAAAAGACGTTCCGGAGAACCTTATATCATGCATCCTTTGGCGGTTGCCCAGATTGTCAGTGAGGAAATGGGTTTGGGTTCGACTTCGATATGCTCCGCCTTACTCCATGATGTAGTGGAGGATACCGATTATACGGTAGAAGATATCCGGAATGTTTTCGGCGATAAAATTGCACAAATCGTTAGTGGATTGACGAAAATCTCAGGAGGTATTTTTGCGGAAGCCGCTTCGGCGCAAGCCGAAAATATGCGGAGATTATTGCTTACCATGTCGGACGACATCCGGGTAATTCTGATAAAAATCGCCGACCGTTTGCATAATATGCGGACTTTGGGCGCTCTTCTTCCGGCCAAACAATATAAAATTGCCGGCGAAACCATGTATCTGTATGCTCCAATGGCGCATCGTCTCGGATTGTTTTCCATCAAAACCGAATTGGAAGATTTGAGTTTCAGACATGAACACCCGGAAGAATATAAGCAAATAGCGCTGAAATTAGAAGCGACAGCCTCAAATCGCGAGAAGATCTATGAACACTTTGCAACGCCGCTTTACTCGAAATTAGATGAATTGGGCATCCAATATAAAATGCAGGCAAGGGTTAAATCCATTTATTCCATCTGGAACAAGATGGAGGCTAAAAAGGTGGATTTTGGCGATATATACGATATTTTCGCTGTCCGTATCGTTTTTAGTCCCAACCCGAATGTCGATGTAAAAAAACAATGTTGGGATATTTATTCGGCCATTACGGATTTATACAAACTGCGTCCCGACCGAATCCGGGATTGGGTAAGCCGCCCGAAAGCCAATGGTTATCAAGCGCTTCATCTGACGGTAATGGGGCCCGACGGCCAGTGGATTGAAATACAAATTCGAAGTGACAAAATGGACGAAATTGACGAAAAAGGATTTGCCGCCCATTGGAAATACAAAGAACATGTCGATCAGGAAACCATTGAAGAACAAACCGAATTAGACCGTTGGTTGGAAAGGATACAAGATATTTTGGAAGCGCCCAGTCCCAATGCCATGGATTTTTTGGATACCATCAAACTGAATTTATATGCCGCAGAGATATTCGTTTTTACGCCGAAAGGAGAAATCAAGACCTTGCCCTTAGGCGCTACCGCATTAGATTTTGCTTTTGAAATCCATTCCAATGTGGGCGATAGATGTATCGGGGCGAAAGTCAATCACAAATTGGTTCCGCTAAGCCATAAACTAACTTCCGGAGATCAGGTTGAAATTCTGACTTCCCGCTCTCAAAAGCCTCGCACAGAATGGCTTAATTTTGTAACTACGGCCAAAGCCAAAACGAAAATCGAATCTTCCCTGAAAAAACAAAAAAAGGAAAAAATCAAGGAAGGAGAACAATTGCTCGAAAAATGTCTGGAAAAGGCAGAAATAGAACCGACCATTCAGATTATAGATAAATTTTTGGCTTTTTACGGTTATCCCAAAAAAGAAGATCTCTATTATGCTTTTGCCGAAAAGCAAGTGGAGCTTCCGGAGCATCCCCAAAAAGTACTCAAAGAAAATTCCGAGAATTTTTTATTGAAATACGTTAAGCAAGCATTTAATGTCGGGACAAAAGACAGCAGCGAAACGAAGATTGTGGATGCGCCTATATTAGACGCCCGGAAAATTGACAGAAAGAAAACCTACATTCTCGAAGAAGCGGATTTTCGGAAAAACTACATGGCTGCAGCTTGTTGCAATCCGATTCCGGGCGATGAAGTGCTGGGATTTGTGAGCGATGAAAGCCGTTTGGAAATTCATAAACGTTCTTGTCCGCAGGCGCTTATGCTGAAAACCCGGTTTGGCGACCGGATTATTTCTTGTGATTGGGCAGGACATAAAAGTTCGTCTTTCCCCGGAAAAATTGAAATAAAAGGTATTGACCGCATGGGTATCCTGAATGATATTACCCAAGTAATTACCAATGATATGTCGGTAAATATGCGTAAATTGATTCTTGCGTCCAACGACGGATTTTTTGAAGGAACCATCGAAGTTTCCGTACACGATGTTGATGATATCAACAAAATGTCGAGTCGCCTGCAAAAAATTAAAGGGATCAAAAGCGTGAAACGAGTGGATTAAAAGTTGGTAGATAACTTCTGAATATTATTATGAAGAGAGTTGAAAGTTGAGAAAATAATATTTAGCGGGCAGATGAATCTTTATATTGGATTGATTTGCTATTTTGCAACAGAAATTATAGATGAAAATATGGATATTAGTTTAAAAAAAGACAATGAAGAACTAATAGCAATATTGGTGTCAATTATAAAAACCCTAAAGAAAGAAAAATAACAAAAAGTAACTCTCAACTAATTTATGAGCCCAATTCATCTTGCAACGCCAGCAATTCGGCGCAGACGTTTTTTAAGCGGTAAATGATGTCCTCCGTATTGATTACGCGATCCCTATTTTTTTCCAATTGTTCTTTGGCTCCTGCCAAAGTGAACCCTTTTTCTTTTACTAAGTGATAGACCAAGCGAATGTCTTCGATATCTTTTTTGCGATACTGGCGAGTACCCTTTTCGGTTCTTGCCGGGCGGACAAACTTAAATTCCTTTTCCCAATAGCGTAAAGTAGAGGGTTCTATGTCGAACATCTCGGCCACTTCTGTGACGGAATAAAGAATTTTTTCCTGCTTGAACGATTTCATTATGATTATTAGTTTATTATCTATTTTCGGAGATAAACAACATTTCATCATATTCTTCCGGGGTTAAGTCCATGAAGAAATATTTGGCCGGATTGTCGGGTTTGTCTTTTACCCTGACTTCATAATGTATATGATTCCCGTTTGCCACACCGGTCATACCCACGGTAGCGATCTTTTGTCCCCGCGTTACTTTTTGTCCGGGACGGACTTTCATTTCTTTGCAGTGGCCATAAACCGATTTGTATCCGAAACCATGATTAATCACGACACAATTTCCGTAACCGCCATCCCATCTGGCGGATTCTACAATCCCATTGCCGGTTGCATAAATCGGACTTCCCGCATCGGCCGTCAAATCAACGCCCGTATGTCCACGAAGATCTCCGAAAATCGGATGTATCCGCATCCCAAAACCGGATGTCAGTTCTTTAAAATCTTTACCTGAAAGCGGACGGATAGCCGGAATGCTTTTCATCCGGTCTTCCTTGGTTTTAATCAATTCTATCAATTCGTCGTAAGAACCGGATTGTACATACAATGCTTTGGTCATGATATCCAATTTTTGCGTGGTAGAAATGACCAAATCGGAATTAGGCATATCCAAAAGAAATTCATAACGATCGGTGCCTCCGAAACCCGAACGCCGGATAGCCGCCGGAATAGGCTCGGCATTAAAAATGGTGCGGTACAACTTGTCGTCACGCTGCTGCAACTCATCCAACACTTTTTGATTTTCGGCAATGCGACGGGATAAAACCTTGTATTGTGTTAATAAAAGTTTATTTTCTTTTTTTAACTGTTGCTCTTGGGGAGAATCGAACGCATAAGAGGCAATACCAAATAGAATGACGCCAATTCCTATGCCAATGATGAATTGTCTAAAAATAACCAAAATTCTTTGTGTTATAGATAGATATACTCTTTCGTAAGTCAGCGTTTTCGGATTATATTGAAAAAATATTTTACTCATGCGATGCAAAATTATACGAAATTTTGACAAAAGTAAGTTATTTATCGTACTTTTGCAAATTGTTTCAGTTAATTTTTACGAAGTTTAAAATACAATAGAATGACAGCAAAAGAGATTCGCCAATCATTTAAGGATTTTTTTGAGAATAAAAATCACAAAATCGTCCCTTCCGCCCCGATGGTTATCAAAGACGACCCCACCCTGATGTTTACCAATGCAGGGATGAACCAGTTCAAAGACATTATTCTGGGAAACGTTCCCATCAAATATCCAAGGATAGCCGATTCGCAAAAATGTTTGCGGGTAAGCGGCAAGCACAACGATTTGGAAGAAGTCGGCCACGACACTTATCACCATACCATGTTTGAGATGTTGGGCAATTGGTCGTTCGGCGATTATTTCAAAAAAGAAGCGATTGATTATGCTTGGGAATATCTGACCGAAGTATTGAACCTCGACAAAAACCGTTTGTACGTGACGGTTTTTGAAGGAAGCGCTGCGGAAAATTTGGAACGCGACGATGAAGCCGCCGGTTTTTGGGAAAAATATCTCCCGAAAGGAAGGATTATCAACGGAAACAAAAAAGATAATTTCTGGGAAATGGGCGATACCGGCCCTTGCGGCCCCTGTTCCGAAATCCACATTGATATTCGCCCCGACGAAGACCGCGCGAAAGTGGATGGTTTGACTTTGGTCAACCACGACCATCCGCAGGTGATTGAAATCTGGAACTTGGTTTTCATGCAATTCAACCGCAAAGCCGACGGTTCGTTGGAAGGTTTGCCCAACAAGGTCATTGATACCGGCATGGGTTTCGAACGTTTGTGTATGGCTGTGCAAGGAAAAACTTCCAATTACGATACCGATGTTTTCCAACCCATTATCAGCGAAATAGCCAAAATTGCCGGCAGCGAATACGGAGAAGATTCCGGAAAAGACATTGCCATGCGCGTAATTGCCGACCATATCCGCACCATCGCTTTTTCGATTACCGACGGACAATTGCCCTCGAACGCCAAAGCCGGTTATGTGATTCGCCGGATTTTGCGCCGCGCCGTCCGCTACGGATACACTTTCCTCGGACAAAAACAGGCTTTCATGTACAAACTGATTCCGGTTTTGATTGAAACCATGGGCGAGGCGTATCCCGAACTGATTGCCCAAAAAGTCCTGATAGAAAAAGTAATCAAAGAAGAAGAAGATTCTTTCCTGCGCACCCTTGAAAATGGGATTAAATTGTTGGATAAAACGATATTTGATGCTCGCGTAAGTCACAAAACCCATATCAAAGGTGTCGATGCTTTTGTTCTGTACGACACTTACGGTTTCCCGCTCGATTTGACCGAATTGATTTTGCGGGAACACGATTTGGAACTCGACAAGGCAGGTTTTGACGTGGAAATGCAAAAACAAAAAGAACGCGCACGAAATGCCGCCGCCATTGAAACCGGCGATTGGGTAAGCCTCCGCGAAGGCGAACCCGAATTTGTGGGTTACGACGAAACTTCCGCACAAGCAAAAATTCTCCGTTACCGGAAAGTGAAACAGAAAAATGCGGAATATTATCAGATAGTTTTCGACAAAACGCCATTTTATGCTGAAATGGGAGGTCAGGTAGGCGACAGCGGAAAACTCATTGATTCGGAAGAAAAGAGCATAGTTATTTTCGATACAAAACGGGAAAATAACTTGGCGGTGCATTTAACGAAACAATTGCCTGAAAATCCGAATGATGAATTTATTCTTGAAGTGGATACGGCCAAACGCCGCGCCACGGAATGTAATCATACCGCCACGCACTTGTTGCACGAAGCTTTGCGGGAAGTGCTGGGAACGCATGTTGAACAAAAAGGTTCTTTCGTTTCGCCCGACATTCTCCGTTTCGACTTCTCCCATTTTCAAAAATTGACGGACGAAGAAATCCGTGAAGCGGAAAAAAAGGTGACAGCGAAAATCCGCGAAGATATTCCTTTGGACGAATCCCGTCACGTGCCGATTGCCGAAGCGAAAAAATTAGGCGCGATGGCTTTGTTCGGCGAAAAATACGGCGACGATGTCCGGGTGGTGAAATACGGTTCATCCATAGAACTTTGCGGGGGAACGCATATAGCTTCCACCGGTAAAATCGGGACGTTCCGGATTATCGGCGAAAGTTCGATTGCTGCGGGAATCCGCCGTATCGAAGCCATATCCGCTGAGGCTTGCGAAAAATACTTTTATGCACAACAGGATATACTCCGTGAAGTTCGCGCTTTGTTCAACAACACGCCCGACTTGAAGCAGGCTATCCATAAATTCTTTGAAGAAAACGCCGATTTGAAAAAGCAAGCAGAAGAATTTATGAAGGAAAAAGTGCAACAGATGAAAAAACTATTAATTGAAAGCAAACAAACAGTCAACGGAATCAATTTGTTTGTAATTAATAGATTACCATTACCGGCTGAGATAGTCAAAGACCTGGCTTTCCAATTGCGGGGCGAATTTCCGGAAAATCTCTATTTCGTAGGAGCTACCCTGTCGGAAGGAAAACCGACTTTGACGTTGATGATTAGCGACGATTTGGTAAAAACCGGGCTGAATGCTTCACAAATCATTCGGGATGCCGCCAAAAACATCCAAGGCGGGGGCGGCGGACAACCGCATTTTGCTACCGCAGGCGGTAAAAACCCGGAAGGATTGGCGGCTGCGTTAGAGGAAATTATCGGAAAAATTTAAATTTAATTTTTTTTGCAGACAGACTAATTCATTTGTCACGTGCTAAGAAACTTCTCACACCAATTTCCTGTCCAATGCTATCCGCGTCAGTTCAACTGTACTGTGGACGCTTAACTTGGTTTGAAGGTTTTTACGGTAGCTGCGCACGGTTTCATAGCCGAGGTACATTTTCTCCGCTATCTCCTTGCTGGTATGACCTGCTGCCAGTAATCCCAACAGTTCGCGTTCCTGCCTGGTGAGGATAACCTGCTTGTCCCTCCCTTTTTTCAGTACCGAATCCGTTTCTTCACACAGGAACCGTTTGCCGGAGGATACCGTGCGGATGCCTTCAATAATTTCTTCCGTTTTCGGGTTCAGGCGTGTGTCGTCGCCATACCAGAGGAATTTAACGGCGGACAGCGCATCGCAGAAATCACTCACCGAGGTTTTCAGTCCGAAACGCGAAAGCGCGTCAGGCATCAGGTGATGGGCTATGCGGCGGAGTTCATGCGAAGAATCGTTGAGTATTTTCAAGGCGCTGTCGAAATTCGCTATATCGGTTTTTCCCAGCAGGGCGTCGTTTTTCAGGCTTTCGATGCTCATCCTTGCTCTCGTGAGCATACTGCCCAAGCTGTCGTGCAGGTTGCGGGCGAGGCGGGTGCGCTCCTGTATTTCGCCGTCGAGTACGGCTTGCGTGGCGATTAACTGTTTTTCCTGTTCCAACTGTTTGATTTGCCGGTCTGCAAGTTGTTTTTCCTGCTCGGCTAATTCCTTTTGACTTTCGGCAAGGCGTTTCTTCTGCACTGTCCATCGCCAGAGGAAAAAGAACGCCGCCAGCGCCAGCAGCAATACCGCGCCAGTGGCAATGCTTAGCCAAATCATCAGTTGCTTTTCTTCTTCGAGCGTAGCTATTTGCATTTCCTTCTTTTCGGTTTCGTATTTGACCTCCAATTCTTCGGCGGCGCGGAGCATGGTTTCGTTCACGACGAGGTTTTGTACCGAATCGAAAGCGGCCTTGTAGCAGAGGTGGGCATCCCATTTTGCCAGGCCGATGTTGGCTATGCAAAAACCGGTTGGATTCTTTGACATATTGGTTTACACGTCTAATCGGCTGAAAAGTTGTATCTTTGTCCTGTTTTTAATAAAAAAGATTATGAAAAAAGAAGATGTAAAAACTGCAGGGCAAACTTTACTCGCCGACTTGTCCGTACTGATTGAGCAGAGCCGCAACTTTGTTGTCGTACAGGCGAACAGCGTAATGACGATGCTCTTTTGGAACGTCGGCAAACGTATCAACGAAGATATTCTGCAAAACAAACGGGCAGAATACGGGAAACAAATTGTGGCGACAGTGTCGGCACAATTGGAAGAAAAATACGGTAAGAATTTTGAGGCGAAAAATTTACGCCGTATGATGCAGTTTGCCGAAGAATTTTCCGATTTGGGAATTGTCGCACCACTGGCGCGACAATTGTCCTGGTCTCATTTTCGGGAACTTATACCGATAAAGGACGAAAAAGCGCGTCTTTTTTACGCCAACGAGGCAGCGGAAAGGCATTGGGGAAAACGCGAATTGCGCCGTTCAATAGAACGAAGGGAATATGAGCGTACCGAAATTGCCAATCTGCAAGTCGCCGCGCCGGAGTCGAAAGTCCCGTTCAATATTTTCAAAGACCCCTATTTTCTGGATATGTTCGACCTGCCGAAAGGATATGCCGAAAATGATTTGGAAGACGCCATTCTGCGCGAGCTGGAACGCTTTATCCTCGAACTGGGAAAGGGTTTTGCCTTTGTGGAACGCCAAAAGCGAATGATTATCGACGGCGAAGACTTTCACTTGGATTTGCTGTTTTTTCACAGGAAAATCAAGCGTCTGGTCGCCGTTGAATTGAAACTTGGGAAATTCAAGGCGGAATACAAGGGGAAAATGGAGCTTTATCTCAAATGGCTTGACAGAAACGAGAAACAGGAAGGCGAGGGCGAACCGGTCGGCCTGCTGCTCTGCTCTGAAGGCAATCACGAGCAGATAGAAATGCTGGAACTCCATAAAAACGGCATTATGATAGCGGAATACTGGACGGAACTCCCCTCAAAACAGATTCTGGAACAGAAAGTTCACGAGATAGTTGCCGAAACCCGCGAAATCTTCGAGCGAAATAGGCAACTGAAAGAATAAGTTCCCAAACACTTTCAAAAAAAGCGTGTAAACCAATCAACAAAAGGTTTACACGCTTTTTTTATGTAAGCCAACCATACCCTCATTTGAGGGTTTTTGCACACTCGGTTAAAAAAAACCTCAAATGAGGGTAGCGCAGCAATTTTTAGCTTCCGAACTTTGCAGCGTCAAACTCAATGGAGAGTTGAAAATTAAAAATATGTATTATAAATAGAAAACGAAAAATGAAAACAAGTATCAGAATCAATTTGAGGAATGTGGCAATCGTATTTGCCTGCCTCTCAGTGATGTCGCTGCACAAGTCAAAAGTATTAACACAAGCAATTGGCAAACGGTTGTTAAAGCTGTTTTTGGTATTGATGTTTCATTGCCAAACGGTTGGACTGTTAATGATGCCCAAAGCCTGAACGAAAAAAGCGATGTGCGCATTGCGTTCACTTCCGGCGATAAATCAGAATTTGCAGATTTTGGCGCAAAGATTTTTGATTTGACAAAAGCAGTTTCAAAAAAGCAAATGCAAAAGTCACGTGGTAATACGACCGTAAATTCATTTGAGGACACCAAAAGCGACTCAGAAATAGCTTCGTGGAAGTATTTCTACGGCGACGAGAGCTATTCTAATGGAATTGTTACTGTAATTGTCAATGTAGATTATGACGATACCATCGTGTTACAGCTTGACTAAGGGGGAGAAAGCAATGAGTCGATTCAATTTGGTTTACACGTATTAAAACGATATTTTTACCTTCATGCAGTGTAAAATATCGGATAATTTTACCTGTGTCAGGATTAAAATATCGGATAATTTTACCTGTATATTTGCAGGATTGAAAGATATATATTACTTTTGCAACAAAAATCATGCAAAGAAATCTGTTTCAATCCTTATTGCAGCACATTGATAAAAAGGAATTTAGTATTATCACAGGCGCGAGGCAAACGGGCAAATCGACCCTGATACGGCAACTTGAATCGCATTGCAAAGCGGTGCAAATGCCGACGCTGTTTTTCAATCTGGAAAACAAGTCGCTCCTGGCTGAATTTGACGCCACGCCACTTAATGTGTTGCCCTACCTTCCCGATACGGACAGGCGCACGGTAGTTTTTGTCGATGAAGTGCAATATCTGAAAGACCCGTCGAATTTCCTGAAACTGCTGTATGATGAATATGCGCAGAAAATCAAAATCATAGCGACAGGCAGCAGCGCATTTTATCTTGACGATGCTTTCCATGATTCATTGGCGGGGCGAAAGCGGATTTTCCGTTTACCGACCTGTTCTTTCGACGAATACCTGCTCTTGCGCGAGCGGCAGGATTTGCTGGAAGATGTTCGCCGGATAAAAACGAATGAAAAAGCGCGGTCGCTGCATATCAATATGCTGCAACAGGAATGGGAAACGTATATGCTTTACGGCGGCTATCCTGCTGTAATTACCGAAACCGACCGCAAGGAAAAGACAGCCCGGCTGGCGGAAATACGCGACTCGTTTGTAAAACGCGATATGCTCGAATCCGGTGTACAAAACGAAGCGGCTTTTTACCGCCTGTTCCGGATTCTGGCAAGTCAATCGGGAAATCTGTTGAATGTTAATGAACTGTCTTTGACCTTGCGGATAAAAAACGAAACGGTCAATCGTTACATAACAGTTTTGCGCAAATGCTTTCACATCGAGTTAGTCAGTCCGTTTTACCGCAATTTGCGGAAAGAACTGACTAAAATGCCCAAAGTTTACCTGCTTGATACCGGAATGTTAAACAGTTTGCTGAACAGCTTCCAGACGCTCGACCAGCGTATCGACAAGGGAATGATTTGGGAAACCGTATGCTACAAGACGCTTTGCGACAACTACGGCAGCGATGAGGTTCTTTTTTGGCGCACTGCCGATAATAATGAAGTGGATTTGATTTTGCCCAATATAGAAAATCCGTTTGCCATAGAAGTAAAATACGACGCGAATTTGATAAAGACAGGCAAATACAGGAAGTTCATAGAAACTTATCCTGAAATACCACTTTCGTACAATTATCTACGGCCATTTTCAGAAGATTTTTTCAGAAGAAATTAAAATGTCGGCTTGACGCAACTCTCAAACGAATTTAATTTAACAAGCGTGTAAACCAATCAATCAAAGGTTTACACGCTTTTTTTGTGTGAACCGGTACAAAGTTTCCGTCGCTACCCTCATTTGAGGGTTTTTGCACACTCGATTAAAAAAACCCTCAAATGAGGGTAGCGTAGCAATTTTTTACTCCCGAACTTTGCAGCGTCAAATTCAATTGAGAGTTGAAAATTAAAAATATGTATTATAAATAGAAAACGAAAAATGAAAACAAGTATCAGAATCAATTTGAGGAATGTGGCAGCGATAGTTGCCTGCCTCGCAGTAACGACAGTTTTCGCCTCGTGCGAAGAAGACAACAGCGCAGCGAAAGACGACAGCGCAGCGTACTGAAAACAGTGGGAAGGCAGTATGTCTAATCAGGGCTACACCAAAGGATGGCCCAAAGAATTTTTGGAAAACCGGCTCCACAACGCCCTCGCCGACACGCTCCGCCTTGTTCTCGACAACAAAGACCTTGTTTACTATATGTACAGTCCTGAAGACATACGCGGCAAACTCTATATGTACATGCGCGTTTCCAAAGCCGCAACCTACGACACATTCATAAAAGTTACAGGCAGGGATGACCGATGGACACTGGCAAATTCTATTACCGAACAGGGATTTGCCGGTTGCGCGTGGCTTGGCAGGGAAGGAACAGATATAGCGTACTACGTGTTAGAGATGTATTGCTCCGATTCACCGTACACCGAAAAAATCATCACCTACGGCATCACTTTCGATATAGGCAAAAGCACGATAAAACCCGAATCAATGGGCGAAATCAACCGTATCGCCAAGTTGATGACCGACAATCCCGATTTGAAATTCTCCGTCGAGGGACATACCGACAACACAGGCTCGGCAGCCACCAACCAGACGCTTTCCGATGCCCGTTCAAAAGCCGTTGTCGATAAATTAGTGGAAACGGGTATCTCCAAAGACCGTCTCACAAGTGCAGGCAAAGGGCAAAACTCGCCCATTGCCGACAACAGTACCGACGAAGGACGGGCAAAAAACCGCAGGGTAGAGTTTATTAAAATCAATTAAAAATTACGAATTACGATGTTTTCAGCTTCCGTAATTCGTAATTTGAAATTCGTAATTGAAATAAGCGTTCTTTGACATATTGGTTTACACGTTTAAATTTTGGACAGGAAAATGTTGCCGGTTCAAAAAAATGTTCTACTTTTGCAAGCTGATAATAGTAAAAATCACTATTATCAGTTCCTGTTATGGCGAAAGAAATAATTTATACGGTATTTTCGGATAGCCGCACAGTGTTCAGGCTTAATGATATAGCATTATTGCTGAATAGTACGGATATTTATTTGTCCCAAAAATTGCACAAATTAGTTAGCGATGGATTGCTGCTCAATTTGCGTAAGGGTATTTACGCGAAAAAAAATTACAATCCCGCAGAGTTGGCATGTATTCTCTATACGCCGACCTATATTTCGCTCAATTATGTTTTGGCGCGGAACAGCGTTATTTTTCAGTTCGACAGCGCAATCACCAATGTCAGTTATTTGACCCGCGAAGTGGAAATTGACAACCGGCGTATAGCGTATCGAAAAATGAAAAATGAGATTCTGTTGAATACGGCAGGTATTGTTTGTGAGAACAACATAAATACAGCCACGCCCGAACGCGCTTTTCTGGATACGCTGTATCTGTTCGGCGATGTATATTTTGACAATATAGGTGCATTGAATTACAGGAAGATACAAGGTCTCTTGCCGATTTACAAATCGAAAAGGATGGAAGATTATGTCAATAGAAATTTTGAAAGAAATGGACAATAACAAACACAAGATGTATCTGACACAAATATTGACGGATATTTATTCCGACCGTGAATTGTCTGTTAATTTGGGATTCAAAGGCTTATGTACAGCTACACATAAGCCCTTTTTATGTATAGTAAATGCTTATGTAAAGCAATAAAATTAACACGCATATAATCAATAGTTTAGGCAATAAAAGTTTTTGTTTACTGTACATAATATTTCTATTTTTATGCATCTAACATAAAAATAATAGAAGTATGGAGCAACAACAAGAATTGAAGTTTCGTGATGTTATTGATAGGGCATCACAGCATTTAAGGGCGATTCATCAACTTTCAGAAAACACTATCAAAAAACACCGTGACAACTGGCATTCTCTTTTAGACTTTGCGGAAAAGCAAGGATTACCTTTAGTCCAAGGAACTATTTGTGAGCAGTTTATCGACCATCAGTTAAAAAGTAATGAAGAAGTACTTGATTCCAAACGTTCTCTGTTGTATTCGGTCAAACTGTTACAGGAATATATCAGAGGCGGTAAGATATTAAGTAAAAAAGAAACGTATGAGTTTCATGGAGAGATCGGTGGCTTGATGAAAGCATATATTTTGGAAAAAACATCCGAGCATCTCCGTGAATCATCCATTCACACCTACCAGCTTCAATTGTCCCGGTTTTTACACTATCTTTCCGACAATGGCGTTTGTCATCTTCCGGACATCCGGATTGAACATGTTCTGCTATATATCAGGCAATTGTCACCGGAACATAAAAGTAATCTGTACATTGCCATAAGCATGATAAAAAGATTTCTTAAATGGTTATTCGACAGCAAATTATCAACAGTAAACCTGTCCTTACAGATTCCAAGTGGCCGATATGTTCAACAGTCTGAGCTACCGGCTGTATATACGCGAGAAGAAATAGAACGGCTACTGGAGACTGGTGTTGACCGCGGATACTCCACAGGGAAAAGAAATTACCTGATACTATTACTTGCCGCCCGTTTGGGACTTCGAGCATCAGACATCTGCAATCTGAAGTTTGAAAATATCCATTGGGAGAAAAACTTTCTATTGATAGATCAGGTAAAAACAGGCAGGACATTGGAACTGCCGTTGCTGGCAGATGTAGGCAATGCCATTATAGACTATCTCCGCTATGGTCGTCCCAAGTCGGAAGAAGCGTATATTCTTTTAACATCCAATTCGCCTCATCGCAAAATGGAACCTTCCGCCACATTTAGCATTGTTACTTCCGCCTTCAAGCGAGCCGGCATAAATATCTCCAATAAAAAGCATGGGGCGCATGCTCTGCGACATTCACTTGCAGCCCGCCTGTTGGAGGGGCAAACGACACTGCCGGTCATCTCCGAAGTACTGGGACATGAAAAGACAAATTCCACCATGTATTACCTTCGCATAGATATTACCTCGCTAAGTACCTGTATATTGGATGTTTCACCCGTCAAGGAGGAATTTTATAATCAATTTAAATGGAATGAATGATGAAAATAGTATATCATGGCATTTACGCCTCCCTGCTTACGGAATTTATTAATTTCAAACGGCATTGCGGTTTTAAATACAGTACTGAATCAAAGATTTTTCTTCTTTTTGACAGATTAACAATAGATAAAAAAGAAGATACAATCGGAATCAGCAGGGATTTGGCAGACATCTGGAGTGTTAAGAGAGATAACGAATCGGAGGCATATCGTTATAAACGGTGTATTACGCTGAATCAATTTTCATTGCATCTGAACAGAATGGGCATTGAATCGGCTATGGCGCAGGCTCCCAAGCCCAAGAAAAACTTTACACCGCACATTTATACACAGAAAGAATTGAATACCATATTTGATGTATGTGATAATCTGGAATGTGGCTGTATCAAAAGAGATTCCCTAAACATGGTTATGCCGGTATTAGTACGTTTTCTATCTGCTACCGGAGTGAGAATAGGGGAAGCTCTTAACTTGAAAACAAACGATATAAATTTCCTGTACAATTATTTGGTACTTCGGGATACCAAAAATGGTAAAGAAAGATTATTGCCCTTTACGCAATCTTTATCTGTTGCATTAAAACAATATGCAAAACACAGGGACAGGCTTAATCCGCCTAAAGAAGACGGTTACTTTTTCCTGACGGCAAGAGGTCGAAAATGTAATCCGGAACAAATATACAAAGTGTTCCGTAAAATTTTGGACAAGGCAAAAATCCCGTTCAAGGGCGGTCACTATGGACCGAGAGTACACGACCTTAGACATACTTTTGCCGTGAAATCTCTCGTTTCCATGGCTGAAAACGGTATGGATATTTACTGTTCTCTGCCTATCCTTTCAACCTATCTGGGGCATCAGTCGATGGAAGCTACCAATCAATATGTTCGTTTAACAGCCGAACAACATCCCGGACTTATGCATAATCTTGAAGCTGTTTTTATTAATGTTTTTCCATCACTTAAAGAGATATGACAGCAACAGATTTTTCAAAATACCTCACAGCCTTTCTGACCAAATATTTGGTGAATGAAAGAGGGGCAAGTCCAAATACAATCAAATCATATCGAGACACTTTTGTCCAATTTATAGATTATCTAATCCATCAAAGAGGAATGAAATTACAAAAAATCACACTCTCCGTGATTACCAAAGAATGGATTGTTGATTTTCTTGATTGGTTGCAACTGGAAAAGAAATGTGGTAACGCAACCAGAAACAACAGACTGGCAGCATTACACTCCTTCTTTAAATATGTACAGTTTCACTATCCGGATCATTTGTTTGAGTACCAAAGAATCTTGTCTATAAAAGTCAAGAAGCACAAAAAAGAAAACATCAATTACCTGACTATAGATGGGATACGTCTGCTTTTGGAACAACCGGACGCAACAACCTCAAAAGGCAGGAGGGATATTGCTTTGTTGTCCCTGATGTATGATACCGGTGCGAGAGTACAGGAAATGGTCGATTTAACCGTACAGGATGTGCATATTGACAGTCCTCATACAATTAGGATAATGGGAAAAGGGCAAAAAGTGAGAATAGTGCCATTGATGGAAGAGCAGATGAAAATCCTTCTTTGTTATATGAAGGAAAATGGACTTATACGAAGCGAATGCAGACCTTATCCGCTTTTTTCAAATAACAGAAAAGAAAAATTGACAAGGGGAGGCATCACGCATATTGTACAAAAATATGCACAATCTGCCAGAAAGAAAGATTCAAATCTTATTCCTGCAAAACTAAGCTGTCATTCCCTGCGCCACTCAAAGGCGATGCATCTACTGCAAGCGGGTGTAAATCTCGTTTATATCAGGGATATTCTTGGGCATGTTTCAATCCAAACCACGGAAATATATGCAAGAGCAGATTCTAAACAAAAACGAGAGGCTATTGAAAAAGCATATATCGCTGTGTCGCCGGATGTCAACCCACTGTGGGTAAATGATGATAATCTATTGGATTGGTTGAAATCTTTTTAAATATTATGTGTAGTAATCAAGTGAAAGGATAATGTTAATCTACTGAATATTATCTTAGTAACTCTGATTACTTTACATAAGCATTTACTATACATAAAAGGGAGGAACGGCGGCGATGCTGTTTTACGGTTTGCCGCGTTTTTCGGTCGATTTGGATTTTAATTTACTGGATAAAAATTCAGCCGAAAAAACGTATCAAAAAGTAAAGAAAATCGTATTGAGATACGGTAAAATTCACGATGAGGCGCAAAAGTTCTTCGGCGATTTGCTTTCACTCGATTACGGACACGGCGAAAGAAACCTAAAAATAGACATTTCGCACCGCGCCGAAAACGACGAGTATGTAATAAGAAACTTGCTTGGTATTAACGTAAAAATAATGGAAATCAGCGATATGTTTTCGCATAAGCTGGTTGCCTTGCTTGGACGGAAAGAATTTGCCGAGCGCGACATTTTCGACTGCTGGTATTTTATGAAAGAAAAAACGCCGGTCAATCGGCAAATTGTGGAAAGCCTGACGCAAAAGCCGCTTTCGGAATATTTGCAGGATTGTATTGATAAAATGGAAAATTTGCCCAAACGCAGTTTGCTTTACGGGCTTGGCGAATTGGTTGCAGACGACATGAAATCGTTTGTCCGCAACAAACTGCAGCAGGAAACGGTGTTTTTACTGAAATCCTATCAAATGTTCCTCCTGTTGAAAAAAAGCTGACCCCAATCTTTTTCAGGCTTCAAAGCGTGTAAACCAATCATCAAAGGTTTACACGCAAATTGCTTTATTGAGCAAAAAACGCTATCTTTGCCGTACAAATATAAAAACATAAGATTATGTACAGGCAAGTATTCACCCCGACATTCGGAGATATTTCGATTTCAATTCCGCCGAGTTGGTACGGACAGGAGATTGAAGTGATAGCATTTCCATTGACAGAAGTCCGGCAGGAGCCGGAACCTGATTTGGTCGCGGAACGCCGCCGGAAACGCGAAGAAAACAGCAGGAAATATTCCGTCAATTTCAAAGAGGTTGGATTTAAGTTCGACCGCGATGAAGCCAACAATTATGACGAGTAAGTTAGCGGTAGATACCAATATAATTGTCTATCTCCGCTCTACGGACTATCCCGAAAAAAGCAGGAAGGCGAATGAACTTCTTGACCATTCGCCTGTCGTGTCCGTGCAGGTAGTTTCGGAATATTTGAACGTAACCAAGCGATTGTTTAAATATCCCAAGCAGAAAATCATGGAAATATGCTTGGCCGATTTGGACGGATGCCTCATACAGCCTGTTACCTACGCCACTTTGCAACGGGCAAAAAACCTTATTGACCGTTACGATTTTCAGATTTTCGACGGTATCGTTGTTGCTTCGGCTCTTGAAGCCGGTTGCAACACCTTGTATTCCGAAGACCTGCAACATGGCTTAATGGTAGAAAAACAACTGAAAATCGTCAATCCGTTTATATAGACGGCATAAAATTTCAACTGAAAAAGCGTGTAAACCAATCATCAAAGGTTTACACGCTTTTTTTGGTGTAATAATAATTTTAAAAAATAGAAATATATGGAATTAGTAAGCAGAATCAAAAGTATCCTGGTCAGCCCCAAAACAGAGTGGCAGACCATCGAGGCGGAAAATGCGCCTCACGCAAAAGTGTTTACCTCGTATGTCGTGTCGGCAGTTCTTTCGTTCGTGCTCGCGGCAATGCTTTTAGTCAATTAAAAATTACGAATTACGAATTACGAGAGGGCTGTCCTGTATCGTAATTTGTAATTTGAAATTCGTAATTCAAAAAGTATGGACGAGAAAGATAAAGACCGGAAAGACGAATGGCCGGACGACGACCAGGTCATTTATATTCCTGACGAGGAGTATTACAGCTTTATGCAATCGCTCCGCAAATTGGAAGGTTCGTTTACGTACTTCCTGCCCAAGAAACAGGGCGTATCGGGGTTGGCTGAAACGAGCGTAAGCATGTGGGATTTGAGCGTAAATGCGCATTATTTATTCTCCGTTGCCGACAAGATTTCGGTTTATCCCTTAGCCGATTTGGGAATTTTAGGATTTATTTCCAAGGGAGGCTTTTTGCGTTTTTATCAACCTGTATTATCAATCATTCACTGGGAAATGGTAAGTGAATATCAACAGCCGCAATCCGGTTTTAATGAGACGCCGGTTTCGGAATATTTTTTCACTATTTTCAGTTGTCCGTCCACGATTTCGGAAACCGTATCAATCTGTCCGTTTTCGTAGTAGCTTACGGATTTGATGTATTCTCCGTTTTTCAGGGTCGATACAATCCGCTTGGCGCCTGAATTGTAATATAGTTTGTAAGTATGCGTTCTGTTTTTATCCCGAGGAATAACTTCTTCGCTCTTTATTTTTCCATCCGGAAAATAAGCATAGCGGGATAAAAGCACACCTTTTTTGTAAGTCCATTTTTCGGCAAGTGAGCCATCCGGAGAGAATTTCTGACACAAGCCGTCCATTTCCCCATTGAGATAATTCTCTGTATCAGTGATTTTTCCTTGAGCGTATTTTGTCAGCAGGCCGTTTAGTTTATCCCGTTTGTAGGTTTCTTCTTGATTGAGCGCTCCCGAAAGGTCGAAATATTTCCAGACCCCTTCTTTAAGCCCTTTTTCATAGACCCCTTCTGTTTTTGTTTTCCCATTCTGCTTGTAAAATTCCTTGTACGAACCTTCCTTCTTATCATTTAATTGATAATAGGATAGGGTATAATAAGGCGCCTCTTCGGTAATCAACCGGGGCGGGTCTTGGGCAAACATGCTGATATTAGCCCACAAAAGCGAAATGAGCAGAAATCTAATTTTCATGTGATTAATTTGTTTTTTTATGGAACCATGGAACCCGCATTTAATCATGCTCTTTGGCGCAACTTTTGCATGCGGGTTTCATGTACACAAAGTCTAAAAACTTACCACATAAAACGAACTAAAAAATTATAGTCGTAGTGAGGCGGTTCATTTAGTTTATAATCGTTGTACCTTAAAATAAAAGTAATATATCCCGGTTTAAATTCGCAAGTTACCTGTTCCGTCCAGCGATAGTCTTTGTCTATCCAATAATCGTCAAAAGGCAAAGGATAGAGGCTTTCGCCGATTTTGAGATAGGAATTTAATATCCCTCTTTCATAGATATCACGAGTGAGGGCAGGCTCACGAAATTCGTAATAATAATAATCTCCGAAGTCATCGTCCTGTGCCAATTTCCAATGATTTACCGATACTGTGTATGTTTCCGTAAATGTGTTGACTTCCGGCGCTTCGTTGACAGTACAAGCCGAAACAGCCAAAATGAGGCAAGCTAAAAATATTATCTTTTTCATGTGAAAATAATTTGAAAATGTGAAAATGTGCCAATTTGAGAATTTTCATCCTCTATGGCGTTTACTAAACATGTATGTTTCAGGTTTCAAGTTCACATCTTCAAACTTGAAACCTGAAACCTGAAACCTGAAACCTGAAACTTGAAACCTATTTATTGGGAACTTCTTTCAAAATGCCGGTCAGATAATCCCAGAATTTCTGAACGGTTGCTATTTCCACTTTTTCGTCCGGAGAATGGGGAAATTTGATGGTTGGGCCGAAAGAAACCGTGTCTAATCCGGGAACATTCGACAGGATGATGCCACATTCCAGACCGGCGTGCATCACTTTCACTTCCGGTTTCTGTCCGCGTTGTTTTTCAAAAACCTTGACCATGGTTTTCAAGATTTCGGAATTGTAATCCGGATCCCAGCCCGGATAACCGTTTGCACTTGCCACTTGGTCTGCTCCGGCGTTGATGAATACGCTTTCCACGCTGCTGCAAATCGCCTGTTTTTTACTTTCGGACGAACTGCGCGCCAAAAATTTAACTTCAGTCAAACGGTCGCTCGATTGTACGATGGCCGTATTTACGGAAGTTTCGACGGTATCGGGAAGCTTAGCGAAAAAGTTGATTACGCCGTTGGGGCATCCTGCAAGGGCGTGTGTCAGTTTGCGTTGGACGTCGGCAGGAATCAGTTGAAGTCCTCCGGCAGGCGTTTCCAAATGTTCGGCTTTGAAGGTGATTTTATCTTCGATGCCGTCAAATTCTTTATTGAATAAATTTTGGTAATAGTCAACCATTTTCAGGAGGCGTTCATAATTTTCTTTTCCATCGACCAAGATGGTTGCAAAAGCTTCGCGAGGAATAGCATTTCGCAGGGTGCCGCCTTGGATGGAAGCCAAACGGATGTTGTAGGTCAGCAAGGCGTCTTTCAGGAAACGGAATACCAATTTGTTGGCATTGGCGCGTCCCAAATGAATGTCCACGCCGCTGTGACCGCCTTTCAGTCCGGTCAGGGAGATTTTTACCACTACATCTTCTTTGGGGACGAAAGTTTCGTTTGCGTATTGGAAAGCGGCGCTGACATCTTCTCCTCCGGCGCATCCGATATATAATTCGCCGTCTAATTCGGAGTCGAGGTTCAGCATAATTTTCCCGTTGATAAATCCCGGACGGACGGCGATAGCGCCGAACATACCGGTTTCTTCGTCAACGGTAAATAATCCTTCCAATGGGCCGTGTTCCAAATCTTTTGCTTCGAGAATCGCCAAGGTAGCGGCAACGCCGATGCCATTGTCTGCGCCCAAAGTTGTTCCTTTGGCTTTTACCCAGTCTCCATCAATATAAGCATTGATAACATCTTTGGTAAAATCGAAATTCAGTTCGGAATTTGCCTGTGGCACCATATCCAAGTGCGATTGGAGGATAATGGTTTGTTTATTTTCGTAACCCGGAGTGGCCGGTTTGCGGATGCAAATATTGCCGATTTCATCGCGTAATGTTTCTAAGCCCAATGTTTTGCCAAAACTTTCGATGAAAGCGGAAACTTTTTCCTTGTGTCCCGACGGACGTGGAATCTGTGTCAACGCATGGAAATGTTTCCAAACATTGGCCGGTTTCAGATCTAAAATACTGTTTGCCATAATGATATGTTTTTAAGTGCACGGTAACATAAGGTGCACGGTTAATGATTATTTTCCTTTATTGGCGAAAGGCAATGCCAAAACGCCAAACAAGCCGAATGCGGCGGTAAAAATCAGGGCTTGAATGGTATGTACGCAAAAAGCAAAAGCGCCGGCATCTATTGAACTTATACCGAATCCCATCAATACTGCAATTACCATCGCGTGCCAGGCGCCAATTCCGCCCTGAACCGGGACAGCCACCGCAACGCTACTCATTCCAAACGCAATCAATCCCTTGTTCCAACCCAAACTTTCCGTGAACGGGAATGCGAAAAAACAAATGTAAAAGTACAAATAATATCCGATCCAAATCAAAAAAGTATAAAAAAAGAATAAACTTTTTTCTTTCATTTGACCGATACTGAAAATTCCTTCCCAAATTCCGGTCAATGTTTGCCGGGTTTTTTTGATGATTTTATTTTCTTTGAATACGAAAAAACAGAGCCAGCCTGTCAGTACTAAGAGCAAGAGAATAGCATACGTCCAGAATGAAGTTAAAATAGCCGATAAAGCATCAAATGTTTCCGGATGCTGAACGAAAAAGGCGCGAAAATAGGGTACATTCATGGCAAATGCCGCAATGACAATGCTTGCCACAGCAATGGTATCCGATAAACGGTCGGTAAGCATAGTGCCTATCAGTTTGGTAAAAGGAATTTTTTCATAACGGCTTATCATCGTGCATCGCCAAACTTCTCCCAAACGGGGGACAGCCAAATTGACGCCATAAGTGCCCAAAACGGCATAGATCAGATTGGATTTTTTTGCCCGGAATCCCAGAGGACGAATCAGTAAATCCCAGCGGTAAGCCCGCATAATATTGGCGAACAGACCAAAAGGAAGTGAAAGGGCGATAATCCAGAAATTGACATCCTGTTTTACTATCTGCATAATTTCATTAAAGTCTAATATTTTAAACAATATCAGCCATAAAACAAATAAACCAAAAACCAATGGAATAAATGTTTTCAAAAATTTTGCCAGCGAAGACTTGAATTTTCCGGTCATGAATTTATCTTGTTGTTTTTTTTACTACTTTTGTTCGCTTGCAAAGATAATAATTTTTAATTAGGTAAACAAATATAATATTAATGTATCATAGAGAAGTTCGTCCCAAGAAGGCTTTAGGCCAGCATTTCCTGAAAGATTTGTCTGTGGCTGAAAGGATAGCCGGCGCTTTATCTCCTTTTCCGGACTTGCCGGTTTTGGAAATTGGCCCCGGAACAGGCGTTTTGACACAGTTTCTGTTGCGGAATAAATCCGATTTGTCGGTTGTGGAACTCGACAAGGAATCGGTGGTTTATTTGAACAAACATTATCCGGAATTGAATGGCCGCATTATTGAAGCGGATTTTCTGAAATTGGATTTGAATGATTTGTTCGCCGGAAAATTTTGTGTGATAGGAAATTATCCGTATAATATTTCCAGTCAGATTTTCTTTAAAGTCTTGGATTACAAAGACAAAATACCCTGTTGTTCAGGCATGTTGCAAAAAGAAGTAGCGGAAAGATTGGCCTCCAAACCGGGGAAAAAAGCCTATGGAATCATCTCTGTGCTGTTGCAGGTCTGGTATGATATTGAATATCTTTTTACGGTCGGGCCGGAAGTTTTCGACCCGCCTCCCAAAGTAAATTCCGCCGTTATCCGGATGACACGGAACAGCCGGACGAGTTTGCCTTGCGATGAGACTTTTTTCAAAATAGTGGTAAAAACAGCTTTCAACCAAAGGCGGAAAACCCTGCGAAATTCTCTAAAATCCTTATTGGGAAAAGAAAATACCCTTTCCTGTTTGCCGATTTTCGACAAGCGGCCGGAACAATTGCCGGTGGAGGAATTTATTGAGTTGACGAATCTTCTTCAATGAAAAAACAGCAGATATTTATTTTTTTGTCGAAATTAGTAGGCGTTTTCCTTTTTTAATTGTATTTTTGTAAACCTTTTTTAAAAGGTAATTTAGTGATAACAAGATTTCTTTATTTCTTTTATTTTTAATTCTGAATGTTATGTCCGAATTTAAACTCTTTTACCACAAAGAAGGCACGATTAAAGTAAGTCGTAGCATTGATTTTATCAAGCAAATCCCGGAAAATCAAATATTATGGATTGACCTGAATGATGTGGACGAGGAGATTGAATCCCGCTTGGAAGACTTTCTAAAAATTTATATACAGGAAGAAGAGGAAATGATCGAAATCGAAACGTCTTCCCGTTATATTGAAACGCGCGATACTTTGGTAGTAAATACCAACTTTCTATTAGGCACTTACGATAAAAATCCCGTTTCTTTCATTTTGAAAAACAACATTTTGATTTCAGTGCGAAGCGAAGATTTGGCTTCTTTTACCGAAACAGTTAAAAAAATATTCGCCAATCCGGAAAATTATCCGACCGGCTATCATGTTTTTCTTTCCCTGTTCGATACGCGGGTGGAATTTGATGCCGATATGATTGAAGAAATTACCCAGGAAATCACCCATTTGAGTAACAGCATTCAGGAAGCCGATGAAGACGCTTTGATGGAAATCAAGAACTTACAGGAAAAAACCATGATGTTCCGTGAAAATATCATCGACAAACAACGGGCTATTTCCAATATGTTGCGCAGTAATTTAGTTCCCCACGATTTGCGTCCGAAATTAACTATCCTTATCAAAGACATCAATTCTTTGTTGGAACACATTCGTTTCAGTTTCGACCGTTTGGATTATTTGCAGGATACTTTTCTCGGTTTGGTCAATATTGAACAAAACAAGATTATAAAAATCTTCACCATCGTATCGGTGCTGTTCATGCCGCCCACACTGATAGCCAGCATTTATGGGATGAATTTCGGCGTGATGCCCGAATTGCATTGGAAATGGGGGTATCTGTTTTCTATCTGTGTGATGCTCCTTTCCGCTTCCGGATTTTTCTATTATTTTAAGAAAAAGAAATATATATAAATACACCCCTAAATCCCCTGAAGAGGACTTTTGGGTGGTGAAATTTTCAAATAAACAATAATAATAATTAATACTGTTTTTTTATGAAAGAGAATGATAATCTGTACAAAAAAAAAGTTCCCTTCAGGGGATTTAGAGGCACATTTTTTATGCTTGCCGCATTTGCATTATTGGTAGTTTCCTGTGGGAAAAAAGAAGTTGTTGCGCCGATTACCGATTCGGGATTGAATCCGGCTAATTTTGTGACTATTACGGAGAATGGAGACACCACGCAGTTGTATGTGTTGAAAAATGCAAACGGAATGGAAGTTTGCGTGACGAATATCGGCGCCAGGATTGTGTCTGTTTGGGTTCCGGATAAAGACGGAAACAAAAAGAATGTAGTTATCGGTTATGACAGTATCCAACCGTATATGAGACTGAATGATTCTTACGGCGCGCTAATGGGGCGTTATGCCAATCGGATTGCGGACGCTTCCTTTATCCTTGACCGCGTTACTTATCGTTTGCGGCCGAATGACGGGAAAAATACCATTCACGGAGGCCCGCGCGGTTTTGCCGGGCAGTTTTTTAAAATCGAACAATCCGGGGCACAATCCTTGACTGCCAGCTATTTTTCCAAGAATTTGGAAGAAGGTTTCCCCGGCGACTTAAACTTGGCGGTAACTTATACCCTGACCGATGACAATGCTTTGAATATCGACTATCAAGCGACCAGCAATCCGGCTACGGTTCTCAATCTCACGAATCATTCCTATTTTAATTTATCCGGTGCAGGCGCCGCTACGATTGAAGACCATTCGCTTTATATTAATGCTACTGAATACACTGAGCTTGGCGAAGGGAAAATTCCGACCGGCAATTTTGTGAAAGTAAAAAATACGCCGTTTGATTACACCCATTTGCAGCCGATAGATATCAAAACGTCTTATGATTTAAATTATGTGCTTCTGAATAAAGGAAATATCAAAGAAGTGATAGCCAAAGCAGTGAGTAAAACGACCGGAATTAGCATGGAAGTATTTACCACCGAACCGGGTGTTCAACTGTTCACTCCCGGCTGGGTTTCTTCGTTTTGTTTAGAAACGCAGCATTTCCCGGATTCTCCCCACCATCCGAATTTTCCGTCAACGATTCTTCGGGTGGATTCTGTTTATAACAGCACTACCATTTATAAATTCGGAATAGAATAAATAATAGTTACACATAATCACAAAAAACAAAAAATGAAACGATTTTTTTTATTTACACTAATTTCTCTGATTTGTACGGGAATATCTATGCAAGCCCAAAATTTTAATTTAGTACCGGTTCCGGCTAAGATGAAAACGAATCCGGGTCAATTTACGATTAACGAAAGTACGAAAATTGTTCTGACTGCAAACACACCGGAAATGCAAAACGCCGTAGCTGTTTTCAACGGATTGTTGCGACAAGCCGCCGGCTACCGGTTGCCAATCGCCGCTGCTCCCGTTGCAGCCAACGCCATTGTCTGTAAACTCAATCCGGCAATTTCCAACGCCGAAGGTTATAAATTGTCGGTTCAAAAGAATCTGATTCAGTTGGAAGCCCAAACGCCCCAAGGTATTTTCTATGGCATGCAAACTTTACGCCAATTACTTCCTTATCAAATAGAAAGGCCTTTTTTAAGTAATGTCGCATGGACAATCCCTTGTGTGGAAATAGAAGATGCGCCCCGGTTCGTTCATCGCGGTCTGATGTTGGACGTTTGCCGCCATTTTATGCCGAAAGAATTTGTGCTGAAATTTATCGACATGTTGGCTTATCACAAAATGAACACCTTCCATTGGCACTTGACGGAAGACCAAGGCTGGCGCATCGAAATTAAAAAATACCCGAAACTGACGGAAGTCGGCTCTGTGCGCTATCGCACATTGGAAGGACGGTATTCCTCCCCTGCAAGCCGGAAATGGGACAATACGCCCTATGGCGGTTTTTATACCCAAAACGACATCAAAGACGTAATCGCTTATGCACAAAAACGGTTTATTACCATCATTCCGGAAATTGAAATGCCGGGACATGCCGTAGCCGCTTTGACTGCGTATCCGGAATTTTCCTGTACGGGCGGCCCGTTTGAAGTAGAAGGACTTTGGGGCGTATTCAACGATATTTATTGTCCGAAAGACGAAACTTTTGCGTTTTTAGAAAATGTATTGACGGAAGTAGCGGAATTATTTCCTTCCAAATATATTCATATCGGCGGAGATGAAGCGCCGAAAACCCGTTGGCATCGTTGCGCCCATTGTCAGGCATTGATGAAAAAAGAAGGCTTGAAGGATGAGCATGAGTTGCAATCGTATTTTATCAAACGGATAGAAAAATTTGTCGCATCCAAAGGCAAACGGATTATCGGCTGGGACGAAATCCTCGAAGGCGGATTGGCGCCCGATGCTACCGTAATGTCCTGGCGGGGAGAGCAAGGTGGAATTGATGCCGCGAAACAGAACCATGATGTAATCATGAGTCCGAATACCTACGTTTATTTGGATTATTACCAATCCGATCCTAAAAAAGAACCTTTGGGAATCGGCGGTTATCTGCCTTTGTGGAAGGTGTATAGCTATAATCCTATGCCTGCCGCTCTGACACCGGAAGAAGCCAAACACATTCTGGGCGTACAAGGTAATCTTTGGACGGAATATATGCCGAATAGCAATCAGGTGGAATACATGGCATTCCCGCGTGGAGCCGCTGTCGCCGAAACCGGTTGGTCGCCTCAAGAAAAGAAAAATTATCCGGATTTTAAGGAACGGATGATACAACAATTCAAACGTTACGACGGCATCGGATGGAATTATTCTAAAGCCATACTGACGGAAGAGGAATGAAACAACTTTTTTATATCATCGCAGTTATTGTTTTGATGATTTTCGCTCAGCGGTTAATGACCAAGATAAAGGATGTTCCGAAAGAGGAAGAGCCTGTGGATTATCAGGAAGATTTAGAAGACTTTAAAGATGAATCCTCTGAAGAAATAAATACAGAATCGGAAGCATGAAGTATTTTATTCAGGAAATAGCGGAAATAACCGGTGCACACACCCATGCTTTGCGTGCGGCGGAAATCCGGATATTGCTGACCGACAGCCGTTCCTTGTCGGAGCCGGCGGTTAGTCTGTTTTTCGCTTTATTAACCGAACACAACGACGGGCACAAATATATCTGCGATTTATACGAGCGTGGCGTGCGGAATTTTGTTGTACAATCTGCTTTTGTCTGTCCGGAAGAAATGCCGGAAGCCAACTTTCTACGGGTTCCCGATACGCTTTTGGCGCTGCAACAATTGGCCGCTTTCCATCGCAAGCAATTTGCTATTCCCATTATCGGTATTACCGGGAGCAACGGCAAAACCATTGTGAAAGAGTGGTTGTATCAATTGTTGCACGACCAATTGGCTATTGTTCGTTCGCCGCGTTCGTACAATTCGCAGACGGGAGTTCCGCTTTCGGTTTGGCAATTGAACGAACAAACCGGATTGGGTATTTTCGAAGCCGGCATCTCTTTGCTCGGTGAAATGCAACGTTTGGAATCCATTATCTTGCCGGCTATCGGTATCTTCACAACCATTGGCGAAGCGCATCAGGAAAATTTTTCTTCCCAGGAGGAAAAATGTTTGGAAAAATTGCAGTTATTCGAATCGGCTGAAAAAATCATTTTCAACGAAGACCAAGCATTGGTAAAATATTGCTTGGAAAAGAAAAAATTGCTCAACAAAACTTTTTCTTGGTCGAAAACCAATGCAAATGCCGACCTTTTTATTTTCCGGATTGAAAAAGAAATCGACCACACCATTATTAATGGAGAATGGAAAATGGAGAATGGAAAATGGAGAATTAAAATTCCGTTTACAGATGATGCTTCGATTGAAGACACGATTCATTGCTTAGCAACCATTCTCGTTCTCTCACAACATTCAACATTCAACATTCAACATTCAACTATCCAATCCCGCTTCGGGAAATTAGACCCGGTGGCTATGCGTTTGGATGTAAGCAAGGGGATTCACAACAATATACTGATAAACGACACTTACAATTCCGATATCAATTCTTTGTCCATCGCTTTGGATTTTATGTCGCGGCGTTCGATGGATAATCCGTTGAAACGGGTGTTGATTCTTTCCGATATTTTGCAATCCGGCATGGTTCCGGCTGCCTTTTACCGGAAAGTGGCTGAGTTGGTTGGTCAGAAACAGGTGCAGCAAATTATCGGAATCGGGCCTAACCTGATGTCCCATTCCAATTTGTTTGATATGGAAAAGGAATTTTATCCGACTACCGAAAGTTTCTTGGATTCCGGACGATGGCGGACTTTGAAAGATTCCATCATCCTGATTAAAGGTTCGCGGAAATCGCGGTTTGAACGCATTTCCGAACAGTTGGAAGAAAAAATGCACCAAACGGTTTTGGAAGTGGATTTGGATGCCGTGATTCACAACCTGAAATATTTCCGCTCCAAACTGAAACCGGAAGCCAAAGTGATTTGCATGGTCAAAGCTTTTGGTTATGGCGTAGGGTCTTACGAATTGGCAAAGACATTGCAGGAGCGTGGCGCCGATTATCTGGCGGTTGCTTTGGCCGATGAAGGCGCCGAGTTGCGCCGGGAAGGAATCCGTATGCCCATCATGGTCATGAATCCGGAAGAACATGCGTTCAATACTTTATTTGAATACCGGCTTGAACCGGAAATTTACAATTTTAAGATTTTAAATGCCATTGTTCGCGAAACCGAACGACGCGCGATTTTAAATTATCCCATTCACATCAAGTTAGATACGGGAATGAATCGATTGGGATTCGGCGCTGCCGATATTTCTCTTTTGGCAGAAAAATTAAACAAACAACAAGGTGTTACGGTCAAATCCATTTTTTCGCATCTGGCGGGAAGCGATTCACCTTTGTTGGACGACTATACGGCACAGCAAATTGCCCGATTCAATCGGGAAGTTTCTCAATTGGAAAAATCATTGTCTTATCCGGTAATGAAACATATTCTTAATTCGGCCGGTATCGAACGGTTTACGGAAGCGCAAATGGATATGGTGCGTCTGGGGATTGGTCTGTACGGTATTTCTGCGGTGGATGAAAAAATCTTGCGACCGGTCGCCGCCCTGAAAACGCGCATCTTGCAAATCCGCGAGGTAAACCAAGAAGAAACAGTCGGATACAACCGGAACGGCTTTTTGAAACGGGACTCTCGTATTGCTTGCCTGCCGATAGGATATGCCGACGGTTTAGACCGGCGATTGGGAAACGGTCGTTCGTTCGTGCTTATCCAAGGCAAAAAATGTCTGATTATCGGAAATATTTGCATGGATATTTGTATGGTGGATATTACCGGAACGGATGCGGAAGAAGGCGATGAGGCGATTATTTTTGGAAAAGAAATAACAATTAGTGAGTTGGCGGAAAAATTACAGACGATTCCTTACGAGATTCTGACGGCTATTTCGCCCCGTGTAAAACGAATATATTATAAAGAATAAATCTATGTTACAAAAAGAATTACAACAACATCAATGGAAAGCATTCCGGAGAAATCCCATGTTTGAACGGAACCTCGGCGTGAGGATATTCATGTACATCATGTTCGCGTTTCTGGGTTTGGAATTTTTGGCATTCGGGTTTGTCCTCGACAATCTTTTATTACAAATCGGCGATTATCGTTTGGCGATTGACACATTCAACTCCATTCTTTTGTATGTGTTTGCCGTGGATTTTACGATTAAATTTTTCTGGAAAAAAGACCAATCCATGCAAATTGCGCCTTATCTCAGTCTGCCGATTAAGCGGAATCGCTTGTTCGATTTCCTGTTGAAGAAAGAATTTAGCAATTTTTGGAATCTCTACCTTTTGTTCTTGGTGATTCCTTTTGCGTTTAAATCCATTACGCCGTTTTTCGGATTTTGGGCGGCTGTTTTGTATATCTTCTTTTTCTTCCTTTTATGTGTTTGTAATAGTTTGATTGTGAGCGCCGTAAATAGTTTAATCAAACGAAGTTTTTGGTTTTATATTTTGGCGGCAGCGTTGGTCATTTTGCCATTTGCTTTTCCGCTGGTACTGAAAATCAATTTGGGCGATTATACGCAGTTGTTAGGCGAACAGCTTTTGAATTACAATCTATTGGTTTTAGCCGGATTACTTCTTCTTATCGCCGGACTTTGGATAATCAACCGCTTGCAAATGCGCACGGATATTTACAACGAATTGCAAGGAGAAAAAGCGGATAAAATATCTTCTTTTTCAAGTCTTTCTTTCTTAGACCGTTTGGGCGCCATCGGGGATTTTATCAATCTGGAACTGAAAATGATTTTGCGTTCGCCCCGGTTGAAACAGCAGGTAGTGTTTTCAAGCGCGCTCATTATTGGCCTTTTTTTGTATATGTTATATATGCCCAATAATGCTTTTACAAAGAACGGTCCTTTTATTTTCTTTATATATGGTATTATGGCTGTAGGATTAGTGGGTATCATCATGGGGCAATATATTTTCACGGCGGAATCTTCATTTTTCGATGGCTTAATGACTCGCAAAATCTCGGCTTATGAGCTGTTGAAGAGCAAATACTTTTTCTATTCCGGATATTCCTTATTGACTACGTTGATATTGTTGGTGCCGGTATTTCATGGAAAACTCAATGGGTTTTTGCTTATTTCCATTTTCTTTTATACCATCGGCCCGATTTATTTTATGATATTTCAAAACGCCGTGTATAATAAAACCTACTTTGATTTGTTCGACAAAGGAATGATGAATTGGAAAGGGCAATCGGGAAATATGATTGTAATTTCCATGATTACAATGTTTCTGCCGGTCGTCGTCATGTTGATTCTCCACGGAATTTTTGGAGCGACTGTCACTTATTCATTTATGTTGATTGTTGGAGCAGCTTTTGCTTTAACACATAAATATTGGTTGGGATGGACTTACAGGCGTTTTATGAAACGGAGATATAAGAACATGGAAGGTTTCCGCAGTAATGCTTAATCAATTTGAAAATGAGATAATTTGAAAATGTAAATAACAAACAAAATATATGGAATTACAAATTAACAACTTAGTGAAACGATTCGGAGATAAGACCGCATTGGATATTTCCGAATTAAGCATAGAAAAAGGAACTCTTTTGGGTTTGGTAGGTAATAACGGAGCCGGAAAAACTACTTTGTTCCGCTTGATATTGGATTTGCTGAAAGCCGATTCGGGAACTGTTTTGAGTAAAGATGCAGATGTAAGTAAGTCAGAAGACTGGAAAACCTACACCGGTTCTTTTATCGACAACCGTTTTCTGATTGATTTTTTGACTCCCGAAGAATATTTTTATTTTATAGGAGGAACTTACGGCATGGATAAAGAATTGGTGGATGAACGTCTGAGCGCTTTCGCTCGCTTTATGAATGACGAAATTCTGGGGCAAAAGAAATACATTCGCCATTTTTCGGCAGGGAACAAGCAGAAAATCGGAATTATGGCAGCCATCATGATTCGTCCCGAAATTCTGATATTGGATGAGCCGTTCAATTTCTTAGACCCTTCTTCTCAAATAGAGATTCGGGATATTATTTTGCGGTTGAACAAAGAATTGCAAACAACGGTTCTGATATCCAGTCACAACCTGAATTACACCACCGAAATTTCCAACCGGATTATTCTTTTGGAAAAAGGGCTTATCAAAATGGATAAAAACAATTCGCCGGAAGCCATCGCCGAATTAAACAATTATTTCATCCAAAAAGCCGGGTATGAAGAATAAATGAAAAGGATACCTTGAGATGATTTATCCGAATCATCCGAATCAACGTTATCGACTGAAAGAAAAAGGATTGAAGCTAAAAATAAATTGTAAATAATTAAATTGTAAATAGAATCGCATGTCTAAAACAATCAAAATATCGCTATTTTTCCTCCTTTTCACTTGCCGGATTGTTGCTCAAACCGATTCCGGCAAGGAACAGGATGCCGCTATTTTGGAGAAGTTTTTCCAAACCGTTTCGAAAAATACCATCGACAGTTCTATGATTCGGGCGGCGCTTTTTTTTCAGAATACGCCTTATGTGGCTGCTACTTTGGAAGTGAACGACGAGGAAAAATTGGTAATCAACCTGCGCGAATTGGATTGCACCACTTTTGTTGAAAACTGTCTGGCATTGGCGCGCATACTGCAATCGACTTATCCGGATCAAGACGGTTTTGAGCAGGAATTGCGGAAAATCCGTTACCGAAACGGACAAATCAACGGCTATACCTCCCGTTTGCATTATACCTCCGACTGGATTTTCGACAATGTGGGCGCCGGCATTGTGGAAGATATGACACACGCATTAGGTGGCCACAAGCTGAAACCGGATGTACATTTTATGTCCGAAAATTACCGGAAATATATTCACTTGGCCGACAATCCGGAAGATGTGCAACGCATGATGGTAATTGAACGGGAAATCAATGCGCGCGGAAATTATTTTTATATCCCCAAGCAGGAAATATCCAAACATCAATCCCTGATTAGAAGCGGCGATATTGTTTGCTTTACCACTTCCATGCCCGGATTGGATATATCCCATTTGGGAATCGCTTATTGGCACAAAGGCCGGTTGACCTTCATCCACGCTTCTTCCACCGCTAAAAAAGTGATTATCAATCCGGAATCTTTAGCGGATTATTGCAGCGCCGTCAAAACCAACACGGGCATCATGGTGTTGCGACCGTTATCTTAGATTTATTGATTATATAATGGTAAAGAATCGTATTTATCTTTCCTTGGCCCATATCGGGGCGCACGAACAAGATTTTGTCCGGCAAGCTTTTGATACCAACTGGATAGCGCCGCTTGGCCCCAATGTCGATGCTTTCGAACAAGACTTGGCCGATTTTCTGGGTAACAACTGCCGGGTTGCCGCTTTGAATACAGGCACGGCCGCCTTGCATCTGGGCTTGATTCTGCTGGGGGTGCAAGCCGGAGATGAGGTATTATGCCAGAGTTTTACTTTCTCGGCGTCGGCCAATCCAATTGTCTATCAGGGCGCTACGCCGGTATTTATCGATAGTGAAAAAGACAGCTGGAATCTATCGCCGGAACATTTGGAACGGGCTATCAAAGATCGAATGAAGCATGGGAAGAAGCCCAAAGCCATTCTTCCGGTGCATCTATACGGGATGCCGGCCGATATGGATGCCATTTTATCCATAGCCGGCCGATTTGAAATTCCGGTGCTGGAAGATGCCGCCGAAGCCTTGGGTTCCCGTTACAAAGGCGCCTGTTGCGGAACGTTCGGCGAATTAGCAGTTTTATCCTTTAATGGAAATAAAATCATTACCACTTCGAGCGGAGGCGCTTTGGTTTCCGGAAAAGAATCCTACATCCGGGAAGCGTGTTTTCTCGCCACTCAAGCGCGGGACGACGCTCTCCATTACCAACATTCCCAAATCGGATACAACTACCGCTTGAGCAATGTATTGGCCGGTATCGGAAGAGGACAGATGCTGGTGTTGCCTGAACGGGTAGCGCAAAGAAGAAAAATCAACCAATTCTATCGAAACCGCTTGTCCGGAATAGAAGGAATCCGCTTTCAAACCGAACCTTCTCCGGATTACTATTCCAACTACTGGCTGACTTCCCTGTTGGTCGATCCCGAAAAAACCGGCGGTCTTACACGTGAAGATTTGAGATTGGCTTTAGAAAAAGCAAATATCGAATCCCGCCCTTTGTGGAAACCCATGCACCTGCAACCGGTCTTTGCGGATTGTCCGTTTTATGGAGACGGAACCAGTGAGTCGTTATTCAACAATGGATTGTGTTTGCCTTCAGGAACTTTGTTGACGGAAGAAGAATTGAACCGGGTCGTGGAAGTTATAGAAAGCAATAAATTCAAGTGTAAAACGTTTGATTATGTGTAACAAAGGGAATATGCAAAGGAAAACTGTTTTAATAACCGGAGCCGCAGGTTCTATCGGCAGTGAAATTGTGCATCAGCTCAATCGTTTCGACTTGCAGCTGTTGCTTTGCGATATCGCCGAAAGTCCGCTGCACCAGTTGGCCTTGGACATAAAAGACCATTTCCCGAATGTGAAATTTCACCCTTTAATCGCCGATGTGAGAAATTACGACAGAATGAAGTCTATTTTTGAAACCTATAAACCCCAATATATCTATCATACTGCCGCTTACAAACATGTGCCCCTGATGGAAGAACAGCCCTGCGAGGCGGTTTTGGCCAATGTTTTGGGAACCAAAAATATCGCAGATTTGGCGAAGGAATATCAATCGGAATGTTTTGTACTGATTTCGACAGACAAAGCGGTCAATCCGAGTAGTGTGATGGGCGCTTCGAAGCGGATTGCGGAAATCTATATAAAGGCCTTGTCGAATCAAGTGAAAAAGGGAAAAACCGATTTCCCCACTCGGTTTATTATTACCCGGTTTGGAAATGTCTTGGATTCAAACGGTTCGGTTACCTTGCGTTTTTCGCAGCAAATAGAATCGGGTGGGCCGGTTACGGTAACCCATCCGGATATCATCCGTTATTTTATGACGATTCCGGAAGCTTGCAGTTTGGTGTTGGAAGCCGGAAATTTGGGCAAAGGCGGAGAGATTTTTGTTTTTGACATGGGCGATTCGATTAAAATCACGGACAAAGCGGAAGAGATGATTCGCCGGGCCGGATTGGAGCCTTACAAAGATATTGATATTGTTTACACAGAACTTCGTCCGGGAGAAAAGCTTTATGAAGAATTATGGTACGACCGGGAAACCTTAAAACCTACCAAGAATAAAAAAATCAAGATTGGAACCGGCCCTGATTATGAATACAATGAAATAGCGCCGGTGATTTTCCGCTTAATTGAATCGGCGGCGAATAGTGAAAAAATGGCTTTAGTGAAAATGATGAAAGAAATTGTTCCCGAATTTATCAGTTGCAATTCCATTTATTCGGAGTTAGATAAGTAAAATTGCAGTTATTTTCTTTAATTTTTTCTTTTTTTTTAATATTTTTTTGTTAAATAAAATATTTTTTATAATTTTGACGAACTATTTTGAATGAAATGTTAATCTTTTAAATCTATACGCCTATGAAATAAGTCTGTCATGCTACGAAAATGCAGGTTCTACAAAAAACCTCGCAGATATGCCTCGTAATTTTTAATCTAATATTGATTATTAATCTAATAAATTTTTAAATTAAATTATTTACACATGAAACATACATGTTTAGTAAACGCCATAGCGGATGAAAATTCTCAAATTGGCACATTTTCACATTTTCAAATTATTTTCGCATGAAAAAACAAGAATTCTTAAATCTTAAGAAAAACAGGAACCTTCGTATTTTTGTTTTGCTTTTTGCCTTGATTTTAAGTTCTTACAGCGCTTTCGCTCAGACAAGAACTGTAACAGGTACGGTAACAGATGTATCAGGCGACCCTCTAATCGGGGTTTCTATCAGTGTTAAAGGACAACCTACTATTGGTATCAGTACCAATGTGGAAGGAAAATTCAGTTTAGGTGTTCCGGCAGGAAATATAACACTTATTGTTTCCTATATCGGGCATATTACGCAGGAACTCGCCGCTTCCGATCAAGCCATGAATATCACCATGCGGGAAGATGTTCAAAGTTTGGAAGAAACGGTGGTTATCGGATATGGATCCGTTAAAAAAAGTGATGTAACCGGTTCATTGGTTTCGGTAAATATGGAAGAAGTGATTCGGAAAAACCCGGTTACCATTACCGAAGGATTACAGGGAGCAGCAGCCGGAGTGCAAGTAACTCGTAGTGGTGGTCCGGGTGGAGGCGCCAGCATTCGTATTCGTGGTATTGGTTCTATTTCCAACAGTTTTGCCCCTTTGTATGTTGTTGACGGTATTCGTGTGGGACGTAATGCGGATTATTTGAATCCCAACGACATCGCCAATACCGAAATTTTGAAAGACGCATCTTCTACGGCTATTTTCGGTTCGGAAGGTGCCAATGGTGTGATCTTGATTACAACGAAAAAAGGCGAGGCCGGTCGTGCCCGCGTGAATTTTACCGCAAACTACAGCGTTCTTACTCCAGCGGATCGATTAGACGTTTTGGATACCGAGGGATTTGTAAAAGCCGCTCGTTTGGCAGCCAATGCAAGTGGTAGTACCTTAAATGCGCTTTGGGCAAATCATGATAAAGGTTTGACCTATATCGATTGGCAAGACGAAATGTCTCGTACTGCCCTCACGCAAAACTACAATTTAAACATTATGGGTGGTAGTGATGCTACTCGTGCCGTATTCTCCGTAGGTTATACGAAGAATCAAGCCATCCGCATCGGTCAGGAATATCAAAGATTGACCGCTCGTTTGAATGTAGACAATACCATCAAGAAAATAATTCGCGTAGGTGGTTCTATTACCTATAATTACAATGAAAATACAGGTAGTAGTTTCGGTCAAGGTGGCGGCGGTTCGATGTTGACTTATGCAATCTTGCCACCTACGATGGATGAAATGGATGCCAGTGGAAATCCGGTTCTTGTTCCGATCCAATATCCAGACGGAACTTGGGGCCATTTCCCCTATTCCTTAGCAAACGTTTTTGATGTAAACCAGTATCTCGACAACCCGGTAGCAGTTGCTGGAGATACCAAAAATGCTAAAAATGTGGGGCGCTTCAATATGGCAAATGCCAATGCTTATACGGAAATAGATCTGTATAAGGGTTTGACTTTCAGAACCAATTTCGGATTTAATGCTTTTAGCGGCGGCTCTGCTACTTATAACGCTTTGAATCAGCGTACGTATTACAGAAGAAACGATGATTTCGATGAACTTTCAGCAAATGCTAATTTTGGCATCGGATATTCGGTGGAAAGTTATCTAACCTATAACAAGAATATTAATAATATCCACAGCATTAATGTAATGGGAGGTTATTCCGCTTCGAGAAGTGGAATACAGGTAAATTCTAATATTTCTGCAAGGTATTTTGCTGCTCCATCTATACGCCAGATAACTCAAACTCAAGATCCCAGTACCTATAATACATCTCCGAGTGGTTTGAGCGATGAAACGCACATGTTGTCTTACTTCGGACGTCTTAATTATGGTTTTAAGAGTAAATATTTACTGACGGCAACGATTCGTAAAGATGGATCATCCAACTTTGGAAAAGGAAATAAGTGGGGATATTTTCCTTCTGCCGCCTTGGTTTGGCGTTTGTCGGAAGAATCTTTCTTGAAGGAACAGGAATATCTATCGAATCTTAAATTGCGTTTGACTTGGGGACAAACCGGTAACTCCGGATTCGGTGGCGACAATGCAGTAGATCAATTGTCTTCCGCTCGTATCAATTATTATTGGCATAATGGCGGAGCGTTTAATCTTACTCCGGGTTTAGCGCAAACACGGGAAATTGATACTAACCTGAAATGGGAAACCAACGAACAAACCAACATCGGTGTGGATTTCGGTGTGTTGAAAAATATGTTGTCTTTTACCTTAGACTATTTTATTCGGGATTCGAAAGACTTGTTAACCCGCCGCACGATTCGTCCTTCCGCAGGTTATGAAAATATTTATACCAACTTGGGCCATATTCGTAACTCTGGATTTGAAATATCCGGAACCTTTACGAAACCGATAGGAAGTGAAATATTCTTAAACTTAAGAGGAAATACTACATTTATTAAGAACGAGGCCATCGACATAGGCGCTCCTACCACTTTTAACACCGGAGCTACCGGTAGTTGGTGGGAAAGTTCAGCCATCTTACAAAACGGCTATGCGCTTGGTACATACTATGGATACAGAGCAGATGGCATTTTCCGCAACCAAGCCGAAATTGATGCCTTGAATAAACAAGCAGCAGAAAAAGGTGTGAATGGCGGTTATTATCAAGCACGAAATACCGCTCCCGGCGATGTCAAATTCAAAGATTTGAATGGCGATGGCTATGTGAATATGAATGATAACACCGATCGTGAAGAATTAGGAAACGGTTTTCCAAAAATGACTTTTGGTTTAAATTTGGGCATCACTTACAAGAAATGGGATGCCTCCGTAAATATGTATGGCTCTTTTGGACAAAAATTGCTTTCTTATGCTTACAAAGAATTAACCACCATGCGTAACGCAGACAATGGTTATCACAACATATTGAAAGAATACGCCAATAATTCTTGGACACCGGAGAATCCGAATGCAAAATATCATCGTTTAACCCGTACAGATGATAATCACAACACGCGTGTATCTGATCTTTATTTGTACAATGGTGATTATTTGAAGATAAGGAGCATACAAATCGGTTATGCTTTCCCGTCTAATTTTGTGAAAAAACTACAATTAGATAATCTGCGCTTATCTGCTGCTGTAGAAGACTTATACACGTTTACTAAATACCCGGGTGGACTTGATCCGGAATTTACCCAAGCTGGTACTAATGGTGTGCAGACAAATGGTATAGACCAAGGTCGTTATCCGCTTCCACGGACTTTCACTTTTGCTTTAACCGTTGGATTCTAATTTTATAATTGTTTATTTAATAAAAAAAAAAGATACAATGAAAAAGATATTTTTTTATATGATAGCAGGAATGGCAATCTCTTCGGGATTATCTTCTTGTAGTGAAGATTTTCTGGATGTTGACCATTACGGGATTATTGAACCAAAAGTGCTGCTTACCTCCCAAGCTTATGTAGAGCAAGGATTAGCTGGTGTTTATGATTTGCTCTATCCGGAACGCAATGGAGCGGATGTTTCGCAGGGATGGTTGCTAAAGCCACACATGGCTTTGTCAAATTATCCGGCTTTAGACATTCAACCCGATGGATGGGATGTTGCTTATTCTCGTGAAGCTTGGACTTCGGGGCAAGCCGAATTTGATGGAGGTTGGGTAAGGGCGTACCAGTCTATTGACCGAGCCAACCGTTTTCTTGCCAATTTAGAGAATGTTGACCTGAAAATTTTAGAGAACGGCGAAACAACCTTAAAAATCATAGAAGCGCAAGCGCGTGCTATTCGGGCTTATTTCTATACTTTCTTGGTGCAAAATTTTGGAGGAGTCCCGATGTTGATGACCGGCGATACTTATTCTACTTCTCCCGGTAAAGAAAGAGGAACAGCATCAGAGGCTTGGACTCTCATTATCGAAGATTTGGAATATGCCCGCGATATATTGGAATGGGATCCTTGGAGAGGCGATAAAGGTCGTGTTACCAAAGGAATGGCTAAAGCCTATCTGGCCCAAGCTTATATGTACATGGCCAATGAAAATGACAGAGCCGGTTGGTTTGGCAAAGCTAAAAAAGAATTGAAGGACATCATTGACAGTGGAAAATATTCCCTAAATCCTTGTTTTGGGCAAATTCATTTACCTGGTGTTTATTGGCAACCCGAAAGCGTTTGGGAAATTGCATTTCCGGAACATTCTGCAATGGGTTGGGGTCGTGAAGGTTATACCGATGCCGTTTGGTGGCCTGCTCAGTTGAAAGGTGCTGGAGAATATGGCGGATGGGGACCTCATTATGTTTCTTTTGAATTTTGCTGGTCTTTTGAACCGGGAGACAAACGCTTGCAATATGAAGTAACTCAGTATGGTCAATACAATCCCTTTGTTAAACAAATAGCTGAAGATGGTGCAACAGGCGCTACTTTTGCTGCTGCTTACGGGCCCAACTTCGGACAATTAGGTATCAAGCCAACAAGACGGTCGGCTTTTGTCGGAAGCGATAATAACCCCAATAATTCGGATGCTAAATGGTGGAGAACAGTAGCTGGCTACAAAGGAAGAGAATATGATCCTGTATCTTCTACCCAGATGCGTTTGGCACAAGTGTACCTCAATTATGCCGAAGCTTGTTTTGAAACCGGCGATGAGGCTGAAGGATGGAAATATGTTCAGATTATCCGCGACCGTGCTTGGGGAACCTACGAGCCATCTGCTCCGAAAACGATGCAGGGTATCAATCAGTGGCCTTTCCCATTCCAATTGAATGAAGACCCAAGTTTGAAAGCGCCGGATGCAAAGACGTTTTATGCCGGCTATAAGAGAAGTCCGGGAAAAATTAGCGGTGTTTCCAAGAAGTTGATAGGTGGAAATGAGGAATTTTTTCCAGTCTATGAAGATCAAACTTATACAACTTCATACAGCTATAAACCCTATACTTCTCCAGCTTGGAAAGTGGCTTTGCTTATTGAACGGCGTCATGAATTTTTTGCCGAATACTCTTTGTGGTATGATATTTGTCGTTCCGGTATGGCGCAAGAATATTTGGATGCTGAATATCCGCAAAATAATGAAGCGTTGGTTAGTCAGACTATCTCGGACTATTCATTTACGGATACATACATTTCGAATCCACATACGATTCGCGAATTCAATCACGAGAAGTATCGTGAATTGTACCCGCTTCCATTCAGCGAAATTATGAGAAATCCTGCTCTTTCTGATGCAGATCAGAATCCAGGGTATTGATATCAATTTATTAAAATCTAATATTTAAGAGAGAGAGGCTACCCAAATCGGACAGCCTCTCTCTTTTACATTTTTTTGCAATTTCAAAAGATTTAGCCATTCCGCAAACGCATCTTAATTTGCACCAAACAAAACCTTATTTTCAACCTTAAATGTTATGAAAACATTAAAAATATTAGGTTTATTTGCCTTGGTGATAATGAACTTTACTTCCTGTGATCTCCTTTTCGGTCACCATGAACCGGAATTTGTTGTCTATGATTTAGGCTTAAATTTTCAAGATACTTCCGGTAATGATTTTAGTTTATGGGTAAACATCCGGATCCATATTAATACAAGAACAATCCCGAAATCCCCGCCAAGACAATCATCAAGATAGGATGTACTTTGCAAAATTTGGTTAGTACGAAAGCTGAAACAAAGAGGATAATGCTTTTATAATCAATGAAATTTTCCTTATTCATCAGCAGTAAGGCGGCCGAAGCGATCAGTCCTACCGTTGCCGGGCGCAAGCCCAGAAAGGCGCCGGCTACATACGGATTGGAGTTGAATTTTTGGTAGGCTTTCGCAATCAATAAAATGATGATAAAGGATGGCAAACAGACCGCAACGGTAGCGATGACAGAGCCAATGACACTTCCGGTTACCGTATAGCCGATGTAGGTGGCCGAATTGATTCCGATGGGGCCGGGAGTCATTTGGGAAATGGCTACGATATCGGTAAATTCGGCGTTGGTCAGCCATGCGTGATTGTCCACTACTTCGTCCTGAATCAGAGAAATCATGGCATATCCTCCGCCGAAACAGAAGAGGCCAATCTTTAAATAAGTCCAAAACAATTGTAAATAAATCATAACGCTACGATACTAATTTACTTTTCGCCTTGCCGTAAATCAATCCTCCTGCTGCGGCAACCAGCACGATGTAAACCGGAGAAACGCCCCAAATCCAAATCAGGAGGGCGGCGGTAATCGGAATAATTACCGTTTTCAGGTTGATGCCGATTCCCTTGGCAGTCGAAAAAACCGGAACGGCAATCAAGGCAACCACAGCCGGCCGGATGGCATTAAACATTTTCATCACATAGACATTTTCGTTGAAATGCCGGAAGAAGGCGGCAATGAGTAATATGATAAAAAAAGAAGGCAGTATGGTGCCCAGCGCGGCCACGATACTGCCTTTGTTTCCTTTTAATTGATAACCGGTTAGAACAGACAAGTTGACGGCAAATACGCCGGGAAGCGATTGGGAGATGGCAACGATATCGACAAATTCGGTTGGGTCAATCCACTTTTTTTGTTCAACCACATCCTTCTTTATCAGAGGCAACATGGCATATCCGCCTCCTATTGTGAATGCACCTATTTTAGTAAAAGTGCAAAATATTTGCCAATATGGATTCATTGTTACCGGGTTCTTCTGACACTTTTGGTAGGAGCGGAATCCGATTTTTCCGGTTTCGTCGCTTTCGGCTTTTCTACTTTTTCCTGTTTAGCGCTCTTTATTGGTTTTCCCTTTTTGTCAACGGCTACTTTAGTGGTGTCTTCCTGCACCCAAAGCTGTTTTTCAAATGCTTTCAATTGATTCTCAATGCTGTCTTGCGCTAATTTCAACAGTTCAGGCTCATCGCTACCTACTTGTTCCGCCAAAGTTTGATTTCTCAAATTAACGGTTCGTATAATATCTCCGGAGTACATTCTTTTGGCAAAATAATCGTCCATTGAGTAAACCAATGCGTTGTTGTAATCGGAAGTCATAATCATTTCGCGGGAAAGATAAGGCCGCAACATATTGTATTGTATCCAAAACAAAGCCTGTTTTTCCCTATCGCCGGTATCATAATCTTCTCTGAGTAAGAGCGGACAAATAGCGACAACCTGTGATTTGAAACTTCCGGTTGCATGGTCAAAATACGAACCTTCTTTTATCATATACTCCAAGACTTGATTACCGGGAATATTTTCGTCTTCTACAAGAAATCTTTTATTATCGCCCGTGCCTTGAACCGTGTATGCTATCTGAAATGTTTTCAAAGTTTCTTCAAAATTGACTATTTCCGAATCAACAAATTTTTCATCTTCATGATATTGGTACACTTTCAGTTTGCCGTCAGCAACCAATTTGAATATCACGGTAAAAAGATTTTTGCGATTGCCGATGGGTTGTGGAGGATAATACAAGGCGGCATTATTTTCTTTTGTGAGGTCAATATTCCGGTAAATTTCCCGTAGCCAAACCGGATTTTCCGGCTGTTTGGAGTTCCCTTCATTTTTTATTTTAGCTCTTTCCGTCAGTGTAGGTGTGTTATCGACCGCTGCCTCCGAACCACGTTGGCGTGTTCGAGTCTGCGGAGTCTGTGAAAACCCTTCCTGTGCTTGGGCAAAAAGCATAAAAACCATACTGCTGATAAAAAATATTTTTTTCATATCCTTATGAATTACAACTTTATCTTAATTAATGATAATTTCCATTGCAGCGCTCAAAGGCGGCCTTTCGATACCGTCCGGGCCTCGAGTTACAATGCCTCTGATAAATACTCTTTTCCCTTTTCCTCGTTCTACACCGCGTATTAAATCTTTCTGACGGGCAGAAAAACGTGCACCATCTGAAGGTGCAGTAGCTGAAATTCCCAACCGGTCGGTAACGAGTACTTCAAACTTCAGCACTGTAAAAGCCCGGAACAAAATGCCATCGTCGATAGCGGCTTCCAACACATCCACATTCAGCAAAGCTGTTTGCGCCAAGGTACGTCCACCGGTAAATTTGACTTTATTTCCACCGGCATCAGTTATCGTCAGATAGGCAGTTGGGTCGGGCAATTGTCTAACCCGCAACGGCGTTTTCGCCATTTCCAGCGAGCGTCCGTCCGACATTTTTGCAGTAACCGTGATTACGGCGTCTGTACCCACTTTGCTCGGTTTTGCCGTCCATATATCATTGCCTTTGTGAGTCAGTGTTCCATTGGTCATCGACACAGAAACATTCTGACTGGGAACACCTCCGGCCGAAATACTAATATCATTGTCTATACCGGCATACAATACATTCATCAATACAGGAGCTACGGAAGCGCTTGGCTTTATCACATAATACTCTTTAGAAAAATCGCGGCGATAGGATTCGCCGCCGTCTCCACGAGGAATTTCCACATAACCGCTTACCCTAAAAGTCCCTGTTGTGTTGGCGTTCGCTACATATTTGCCATTGAGTTCGTCCGCTAAGGGTTTATCGCTGCCATTGATAAATATACGCGGTCGTTGGGTGGAGTCTTGCGCCAAGACACCAATATCGGCGCGAAAAGCGCTTCCTTGCATCACGATTTCTGTTTCCGGAATGATAAAAGCTTCCATCTTGTTCACACGTAAATCCTGTACGTCGATATTTTTTACCAATTCGCTCAACACTTCGCCTTCGGCATAACGGATGTCGTTTTGCAATTTTGTCAAAAGCGTTACCGCAGCCGCCACCGGCATTTGGAAAAACATGGATTCTTCCCAGTTTTGTTTGTTTTCCTTCGCTTTTGCGGAAGGTTCCGTACTCAAATTGTTTTCGATAATATTCTTGATGGAAGGATTGTTTACCAAAGAAGTAATATAACCGCGATAACTGTCTATCTCCGATTTTAATTTGGCTCCGTCGTTCTTTCCCCGTTCAAACATGATTTCGTAAGCGGCATTCAAATCGTCGGGGTGTTTCAGATGCTCCGGGTCGCCATCTTTTCCGTCGGTTTTTTTGACAATTCTGTTTTTGAGATCTTGCGTATAATTGAATAATGAATCTGTTCTGTCTTTGACTAACTTCCCTTTATCGAACCACTCCCTCGTTTTTTCGGGATTTGCTGCAAGATAGTCTTCCAAATCGGAGAAAATGCGGTCGTTGCGTTGCGTGGAAGATTTTACGGAACGAAGCAGACTTTCTTCTACCAATTCAAAACCATCCAACACTTCCGTAGAAACATTAAGGGCAAGCATACCGATGAAAACCAGATACATCAGGTTGATCATTTTCTGCCTCGGAGAATTTGGACTGTTTACTGCCATATCAATTGATAATTGAGAATTTATACATTGGGGTTAGGATTGAAATTGGGGATTCCGCCGGCGCCGTACATATTCATCGTCATGGCATTCAGCAAGCGGTTGTAAACGCCGTTGAGGGCATGCAACTGCTGCGCCATTTTCTCGGTTTCGCTGCGGAATACCGAACTGTCAACAATCGAACCTTCGTACAAATCCTTGATTCGCATCAAACCGGAATTGATCCGCTCGATGGCGTCGATTTGCGAACTTACGCTCTTTAACTGAATTTCATAGATTGTATTCAGCCCCTGTATATTTCTATTTAGTGATTCCATTTGTTGGACATAACCTCGCGAAGATTGATTGATGCCGTCGGAATTATCCGTGATACTCTTGTAAGAACCCAGTAAAATATCCGAAACATCTGTGAGGCTGTTGGTTACCGAACTGAATTTTTGCATGTTATCCGACATTTCAGTCAATTGATCCAAATATTGCTGGGTAGCATTGGTCATTTCAGCCATTTTGGAAAGTTGGTCGGCAGCCGCAGCCATTTTTTTGATGCTGGCTGTCAATGCGTTGCTGTCTTCTTCCGATATTTCAACGGCATTGGGAATGCCGAACGATTGCCGGACTTGTCCTGCACTCATGGTTTCTGCCGCTGCAACTGCGCTTGTCGGTGCGTTGCCGGAACCGCCTCCGCTAAAACCGCCTCCGCCGAAGTTGGCGCCGCCGATAATTATTGGGCCTCCGCCACCGGTAGCGCTTCCGTTTCCACCGGTTGCAATGCTTTCTCCCGCGCTTCCGCCTATAACAACGGAACCGCCGCCACCGCCTGCGCCGAATGTGGGACGATCGTTTGAATCGTTCGTGTCGAGTACCGGAAATACCGCATCCCATTGCCAATCCTTGGAAGGTTGATCAAATGCGGAAATGGTAAACACAATCGCTTCGGTAATGAAGCCGACGTACAGCAAAGTGTTTCCTAAACCATGCGGCCAGTGCATCAGTTTTGCCAAAACGCCGACGATAATCACTGCGGCTCCCAAACTATAGAAAACCTGAAAAAATCTTTTTCCCTGATCGCCGGACAAGAATTTTTCAACTATATTTTTATATCTTCTTTTGAATCCCATAATATAATAAACAATTAATAATGAATAATTAACAATTGATGATGCAGGTGTTATTTTTTTCCTTTTACTTTAGAAAATCCTACTTGGGTACGCACACAACGGAATCCGATGTAGGAATGTTGCTCGTTCTGGTACTCAAATGTCCGCACATCCGAACGGACAAAATGCGCTACGTCTTTCCACGATCCGCCGCGGACTACCTTTTTCTTCAAGGCATAAGGATCTTCTTTCGCCGCAGCGTAACGATATTCCGGATTCATATCGCTCATAATTTCCGGGCCGGATTCCAAATAAGCCGTAGAAGTCCATTCGGCCACATTGCCCGCCATGTCGTATAATCCAAATTCGTTCGGAGAAAAAGAAGCCACTTTTGCCGGAATCAGATGTCCGTCTTTTATGTAATTTCCTTCGCCCGGTTTGAAGTTGCCGAGAAAGCAACCCTTTTCTCCGGTTACGCCGTCGGAACCCCATGGATAAATATTTTCCGACTTCCCGCTCCGGGCGGCGTATTCAAACTCAGCTTCCGTCGGCAGGCGGTAAGGCTCAATGGTGTTTTTGAAATTGCCATCCAACGATTTTTTCAAAAATTCGGTACGCCAAGCGCAAAAAGCATTGGCCTGCTCCCAGGAAATGCCTACTACCGGATAATCGTTGTAACCCGGATTATTGAAATACAAACGCATGTAGGGTTCGTTGTAGGCATTGTCGAAATCGTTTACCCAAACGGTTTCGTCCGGATAAATGTTGACAATATAGGTGTTCAGAAAATCCCAGATAGAACTCAAAGGCCGTGTAATCGTTTCGGAAATAATTTTACCGTCCTCGTTGATATAAGCCGTGTCTTTTGAAATCATTATCACTTCATTCGGATCAACGGTAATATCCGTATTCTTAATCCTATCTGCCGGTTCTAAGCGGTTTCTTCTCAGCGCATAACCGGTGGCGTCGAAAATAGAATAGCGGAAATTCATTTGTTTAGGATCCAATTTGGTTTCGCCGGTAATCGGATTCGTCCAATTCACACTGTTGATAGCAGTTAGTTCATCTTCATTGGCCCTTCTTACGGTAGGAATCGGTCGCTTCCAATCCAAAACCGGCGGCTCGATTGGATTTCCCTCTTTATCTTCCTCTATTTTATACAGGTCGTTTCCGCCAAAAGCCGGATCATAAAGCCGTTCACGGGTAATCGAATCCCGTACCCAATAAATGAATTGGCGATATTCGGCGTTGGTAATCTCGGTTTCGTCCATCCAGAAAGCATCAATCGATACTCCTTTGGGGTTCTGATAAATGGCCCACAATGAATCCTGTTCGGCCGGACCCATCTCAAATGAACCCCTTTTAATCAACACCATACCATGCGGACTTGGCTCGTTCCAAGAAGGAGCGCTTACTCCGGTCAGTTCCCCGCCGTCGCCGGAAAGAGATCTTCCACATGAAACAAAGATGATAGCAGCCAGGGCTAAGAAAATCAAATTTTTCATATTCTACAATATTCGAACGCTTTTATGTTTGTTTTTAATTCCTTTTTTCAAATTGATATCCATAGTATATCTTAGAAATACCTCATGGCTACCTGTTGACTCTTTTCTTATTCTCGAAGTAGGAAAATCGTAGGCATAACCGGCTTCGATCATCTTGAATTTTCCACCCAGCATGAATACGAGTGCATCGCCTTTCCGCCAAGACAAACCGGCAGAGAATTGTTTGTTGTAAATCATTCTTACAGAAACATCTACCTGCATGTTTCGCACCATGGCTTTCAGCATATTTCCTTCTATTTTTTCTGTCAAAGAATCCGGCTCTAAGTATAAAGAACTCATTTCCATGGTCTTTACCAACAAAGTCGGACGTAATTCTAATAACGGATTGTTTAATTGGATATTGTATCCGGCCGTAAAATAATATGTTCTTGGAATCTCGGAAGTGTAATTTTCTTCCAATACTAATTCGGGAGCCAACAGATGCGTTACGGATAATCCGGCAAACCATTTCTCCTTAGAATAAAAAAAGCCCAAAGATGCATCGATGGTTTTTCCTGATATCAAGGACGTTGGAATAGCCGGGTCGGATTCCTGATGGTAATCGTCCTTAGGAATTTCCACTTTGGTTCCATCGAAAGACTGGTTGATGTATCCGACTTGCAGACCGGCGCTGAAATTTCCCTTGCCTATTTTTTTCTTCCATGCATATTGACCGGAAAATACCGAAACACTGAATAAACCGCTCCGGTCGTTGTACATCGAAGCGCCTACGCCATGCGTTCTTCCCATAAATTGATAAGGCATTTGCGCCGTCAAAATGGTGGTTCGGGGTGCGTTTTCAATACCCAACCACTGCAACCGGCTGATCAAAGTCATCTCCATATTATCCGTCTGACCCGCATACGCCGGATTGAAGTAGTTAATGGCCGCCCAATAATTACTTAACTGCGAATCAAACTGAGCCATCAAAGAATGACAGCCGGTGAAACCGATTATTACTATGAAAAAAAATCTTTTCATTAGTAATAATAACGAAGAGAAGGCTAAATAATTGTGGATAGAAAGTCTTCTACACTAAAATTCTTGAAATTGGGAATCACTTTTACCGTTTTTTCGCGGATACTTTCGGCAGGATTAGTCGTCGATAAACCGATCACTTTCATTCCTGCTGCATTTCCCGAAGCAATCCCGTTGAAAGAATCTTCAAAAACGATACAATGTTTAGGAGATATATCCAAGTCTTTCGCAGCCAGCAGATAACACATCGGATCCGGTTTGCCTTTTGTTATGCGGTCGGCCGAAACAACCGTATCGAAATAGGGTAGGAGAGGCAAGGTTTTGAAAACGACTTCCAATTTTTCACTACTCGAACTGGTTACCAAACCCATCCTAATGCCGTTTTTTTTCAATTCGTCCAAAAATTCCAAAGCGCCGGGAATAGGAACCAATTCCATCTGTAAATCAAAAGTACGATTGGCGGTTGCCACCGTTTTTTGTTCTTCTTCCGGCAAATGCGAAAAGTATTTGGCGATGATATTGGGAAGCGTAGTTCCTTTAATCACTTGCTCAAAATGGTCTATGTTTAAGCCGTATTCCTCGCCCGTCTTTTTCCAAAAAATATCATATTGCGGTTCCGTATCAATGATTACCCCGTCTAAATCGAAAAGCGCTGCGATATTATTATCCATATTTATTACTAATTTTGGTGCAAAGGTAATAAAAGTAATCGAAAAAAGCTATCAAAAGAATTTTGCAGAAAATGAAACAATAAATCATAATTTTAAACAAATATGCAAAAATAAATATAAATATCGCATTATTTTTTCTAAAAATGACAAAATGATTAAATTCTTAACAAATGCTGTTTAATGTTTAAAATTGTTTTCGTAAATTTACAGCGTAATAAAGATATTCAATGCACACACCTGTTTCTAATCCCGCTTCTATGGATTTTTCGCTTCAAAACAACGCGAAAGAGTTAGGTATTTTTAATTTTAGCATTTGAATGAGTGGGAAAGTATTATTCACACCAGACTTAACTTCCCCGCGCGCGCGTATTCTTTAAAAAAGTAAATCGCGCGCGCGTATTACAAAATTCCCGGATTATATGTTTGCGGATTCAACAGGGAAAATACGCGATAGATATTCTCAGGAGAGTCTTCCTTCGCAAATTTTTTGCATATCCACTACCCTTATTTCAATTTTTTGTAGTACTTTTACGTCCTCAAAATAAAAAAGTTCACGTGAAAACATATAAAATTTTATCGTTTATTTTTTTGGTTATAGCGCTCTTGGCGCTGTTGTGCACCGTTTTTCCCGAAGATGGAGTCGCTTTTGGAAGTCGGCGGCTCTTTTTTCCTGCTTTGGAAGAGGTAATGGTCAGGGAAAAAAGCCAGTCGGTCGCTGAAAAAATGGATAAAATAGTGGCCGACTTGCGGATGCAAAACTTTCAAGATTCTTTATCGACCGTTGATTTTTTGGCGAACAACGATTCTCTGCTTTTTTACGCCCGTTTCGTTACCGAAAGTCCGGTGCGAATTCATTTGCCTGACAATGACTTGAATTTCTTCAATTCTTTGTTTGATAAACTGGAGAATTGTCAGGAAAAAAAGGAAGTGGTGCATATTTTGCATTATGGCGATTCCCAGATTGAGGGAGACCGGATAACCGGTTTTATTCGTCAGCAGTTACAAGAAAAGTTCGGTGGAAACGGCCCCGGATTACTTCCTGCCGTACAGGCTATTCCTTCGTCTGCTGTCGGACAAACGGCCTCTGAAAATATGGTGCGGTTCACCATAGCAGGAAACCTTGCCAATAAAGCGTCGCATAACCGGTATGGCGTAATGGGTCAGGTAACAGAGGTTTACGAAGCCGGTTCTATGGCGATTACCGCTCGGAATTTTAAAAATACCTATCAAAATGTAAAAGAATTTTCAAAAATACGATTATTTACCGGTCGGAATACGCCCGGTTTTCAGGCGACTTTACTTCACGCCAAAGAATCGATCGTACGCACTATTCAAGCGGAAAATACCCGCGTTAATGTCTTGACATGGAACTTGAAAACCCCAATCAAACAATTTTCCCTGCAATTTTCAGGCACTGCTGAAATTATAGGCATTGCCGTTGATGGAGAATATGGCGTTGCCGTTGATAATATTCCGTTGCGGGGTAGTTCAGGGACATTCTTTTCGCAAATCGACGCCAATTCCATAGCTCCGGTTATGAAAGAATTGAATACCCAATTGATTCTTTTGGAATTTGGTGGAAATATGATGCCGTCAATAAAAGGAGAAAAAAACATAGCGGACTATAAAAATATTATGTCGAAACAAATCAAGTATTTACAGAATATTTACCCGGTCGCAAAAATTATTCTGATTGGGCCTGCCGATATGTCCGTCAAAGTGAACGGACGCTTGCAATCCATTCCTTTGCTGGAAGAAACCATTCAGGGATTAAAAGAAGCGGCCTTGGAAAATGGCGCCGCTTTTTGGGATATGTATGAAGTGATGGGCGGCAAAAATTCAATGATTGAATGGGTTAACAACAAACCCGCTTTGGCTGCGCCCGATTATATCCATTTTACGCCCCGCGGTGCGGAGAAAATTGCAGAGATGTTTTATATGTCGCTGATGAATTACTATGATTTTGCGGTTCTCAGACATAATTTGAATATTGAATGAAGAGATTATCGAGCATATTTATTTTAATTACGGCCGCTGTTTCTCTGTATGCCCAAAATTTTCACAAGGAAATTTCCGGTTATACGGGGATTGATTACAGCTATAATCACATCCAAATTCCCGGTGGAGATTCAACCAAAATGAATGCTTTTTTTCAGAAATTTGATTCTTTATTCATATTCGGAACCGGGAAAATAAATATTTTACATATTGGTGGTTCGCATGTTCAAGCCGATTTCTTTTCCAATCAGGTGCGGCGCAACTTGGATGCAATCAACCGGGATTTCAAGCCTTCGCGCGGATATATTTTCCCCTTCAGTATAGCAAAAACCAACAATCCGACAAATTATACCGTTGAATATAAAGGCAAGTGGAGTTCTGCCCGCAATGTTCAGAAAAATAGGGAAATCCCTCTGGGAGTGGGCGGTGTAGCTGTTTACACCAATGATCCGGCGGCCGAAATTACGATTCGGCTGAATGTGGATGCGTTTGACCACCGTTGGGATTTCGACGGATTGAAATTAATCGGATATGTGGAAGATAACAGCATGGGAGTAAAACCGGTGCTGATATACAACGATTCGACATATATAGAAGCGGAACAGGATGCCGCTTCCAAAACCTACCTTTTTTCATTACCCGGTTTGACCGATTCTTTTACTATCCGTTTCTTGCAGGAAGAATTTATTCCCCACACGTTTATACTGAATGGATTTATTCCGCAAAAAGACGAAGAAGGAATTGTATATCATGCAATTGGGGTAAATGGAGCAACGGTAAATTCGTATCTTAACAGTGAAAATTTTGAAGATGAATTGAAATTGATATCTCCTGATTTGGTAATTTTTGCAATTGGAATAAATGATGCAAGCGGCGCCGGTTTTACGGAAGTTGCTTTCATTGCTAATTATAATTTGCTGATTGAAAAGATAAAACGTGTATCGCCCGGTTGTGCGTTTATTTTTATTACGAACAATGATTCTTTCCGGAGAATATCCCGCCGGAAGTATGCCGTTAACCGGAACGGACTCATTGCACAAAAAGCGTTTTATCGTTTGGCCGAACAACATCAAGGCGGTGTTTGGGACTTTTTTTCCCTCATGGGCGGATTGAGTTCGATGCAAAAATGGGAGAAAGCCGGTTTGGCAAAAATGGATAAAATACATTTTACAAAAGAAGGTTATGTTCTGATAGGCAATTTGTTCTACAATGCACTGATGAATTATTACCTGTTTAACGACATAGATTAGCTGTATGATTCTGCAATTTTTGAAAGATATTTTTGTCTTTGATTCTAATTTTCCTTTACTTTTCACCCAATTTTATTTTTGGGCGTTTTTTGCATTTGTATTTGCGGGGTTCAGTCTTTTGAAAAACAAAATATTGTTGCGGAATACTTTCCTCGCTTTTGTCAGTTGCTTTTTTTATTACAAAACGAGCGGCTTGTTTCTCCTGATTTTGATATTTACCACGATATTCAATTTTTACCAAGCCGGATTCATTCAACGTTCTGCGAATCATTCCCACAAAAGAACACATTTGATAATTGGTTTGATTGTCAATTTATTAACCCTTTGTTATTTCAAATACACTTATTTTTTTACCGATTTACTCAATAACATTTTCGGTTTGCAATTGCAGGTGTACGATATTTTCGCCCAAATAGGAAATATGCTGACCGGAAGCGAACGGTTTGATGTGGGCAATATTTTGTTGCCAGTAGGAATTTCTTTTTATACTTTTCAGAATATCAGTTACATAGTGGATGTTTTTCGGAAGAAAGTTGAACCGGTTAAAAACATCTTGAATTTTGCCTTTTATGTGAGTTTTTTCCCGCAATTGGTGGCCGGGCCGATTGTGAGGGCCAATGAATTTATTCCCCAGATATATAAAGAATATTTTCTTTCCCGCCGGCAATTTGGAATCGCGGTTTTTTGGATTATGAACGGTTTGATGAAAAAAATCATTCTCAGCGATTACATTGCCGTGAATTTTGTTGACCGGGTATTTGAAAATCCCGGTATGTTTTCGGGATTTGAAAATCTGGTTGCCCTTTTCGGATATTCGCTGCAAGTATATGCCGATTTTTCGGGATATACCGATATTGCTATTGGCGTGGCGATGCTGATAGGATTTTATTTACCCAAAAATTTCAATTCGCCTTACAAGGCGACCAATCCGGGCAATTTTTGGAAGCGTTGGCACATTTCGCTCTCCAAATGGTTGCAGGATTATTTGTACATTCCTCTGGGCGGAAACCGGAATGCCACTTTTGGCACTTATTGCTGTCTGATTTCGATTGCATTGATTGCCATGATTCTTTCGGGAAACATTTGGGTTGCTTTGGTTATCCTGCTTTTAGCTTTGATTTTGGGATTGCTTATCCGTTTTCGTCCCGAAAGAAAGAGGAAAATAGAAACCAATTTCAACCTGATGAACACCATGCTTTTGGGTGGATTGTGGCATGGCGCCAGTTGGAATTTCATGATTTGGGGCGGGTTAAACGGTCTGGGAATCCTTGTCTATAAATTCTGGAAAGGCAAAAGTGTGTATCTCCGAACTGCCATCCTCGCAGCCTTTGCACTTCTTTTCC